>JAAEZL010000265.1:0-1942 GCA_018222875.1 Algicola sp. | reverse complement strand
GATCCATTGTCCGCAAAAATTATTAAAACGGTTGCAATAGTAACCATCGTATTTCCAATTAGATTTAAGTGTTAAAATCGATTTCTGAAGCTCTTCCGACAAAGCCTCGTCACCATCTAAAGACACAATAAAATCATTTGAGGCCTGAGTTAAAGCGAAGTTTTTCTGTTCAATATAACCCAGAAACTTTTGTTCAATAAACTTGACATTAAACGTTTCGCAAATACGTTTTGTGTTATCTGTTGAAAATGAATCGACCACAACAATTTCATCAACAACATTTACTAAAGATTGCAAACATTGTTTAATGTTTCGTTCTTCATTAAATGTAATAATAACACCTGATAGTTTAATCATTCTCAATTCCTCTTAATTAGGCAAAAATAACTATTTTTGATGCAATGAATACTATTGATATTTCAGTAATTATCAGCACCTACAACAACCCAGAATGGTTGCAAAAAGTATTGTGGAGTTTTGATGTGCAAACGTTTAAGAATTTTGAGGTGGTCATAGCAGATGATGGCTCAAATAACGACACAAAATCGCTTATAGATACGATGTCTTCTCAGGTAAGTTATCCTATACAACACATCTGGCACGAAGATAACGGATTTCAAAAAACAATCATTTTAAATAAAGCTACTGTTGCCAGTAAAGGTGATTATTTAGTGTATACAGATGGCGATTGTGTTGCAAGAGCCGATTTTTTGCAGGTGCATGCCAGTAGGAGAGAAGCAGGTTATTTTTTGTCTGGAGGTTATTTTAAATTACCTATGCATATTAGTGAGGTGATTACTAAAGCTGATATCAAACAGCAACGATGTTTTGATATAGACTGGCTAAAACAACACGGATTAAAATCATCGTTTAAGAATAATAAGATTACATCCAAAGGTATTAAAGAAAAGCTACTCAATACCTTTACACCAACAACTGCGACCTGGAATGGTCATAATGCTTCAGGATTTAAAAGCGATATCATGGCTGTAAACGGATATGATGAACGTATGCAATATGGAGGAGAAGACCGAGAACTTGGTGAGCGTTTGTTTAATGCAGGATTGAAAGCAAAACAGATTCGATACAGTGCTATTTGTTTACATTTAGATCATGAACGAGGTTACGTAAAACCAGAAATGATTGAAAAAAATAAAGCTATACGAGCGACGACAAAATCTGAAAATATTATAAAAACACCTTTTGGTATTCAAAAATTGTAATTACAGTAAGTTAGCTTTATTTACAGTAATAAAGTTTTTAAGTTCTTCAAAAAACAGCGAAGGCTCAATAAGTTCATACAGCGATTTGTAATTATTCTTCAGCTCTTTAGACGTTGAATTATCTATAATATCTGGATTGAAATCCTTTAAGTGTACCGAAACATTCTGTTTTCCATCTTCAAACATATTCCAGGCTTCCTTAATAATCCATGGGGAAAAAATAGTAAAGGTTGGTACATTTAAAGCTTTAGCCATATTTACAGCTCCACCTTCATTACCTATTAATGCAGTGCAATGGTATGTAATTGCTAAAAATTCACGCAAACCTTTTCCAAAAACATCAAAAAAGATGTGCTTTCGAGTTGCTGAGGCACAAAAATTATAAACCGTTTTAGCTTCATCAACTTGTTTGGGCATATAATTGAATAAAATTTGTCCTTTAGTTTGAGCCACGATAAAATCGATAACCTTTGCCATATGTGGAAGCGGATACGTTTTATTATCACCACTACCAAGAACACTAATCATATACAAAGGCTTTGACAAATCTAGTTTAGATGCAAGCAAAACTTGTTTAGCGGTTTCAATCTCCTCGTTTGTAAGATAGATTTTCGGTCGAATAGGTTCCGGAATGTTCTTAACTAAAGGTGTTAATAGTTGCAATCTGTTTTCTATTGCTAATCCAGCCTGTGTTTTAGCTTCAGTGGCTTCCTTAAATG
>JAAEZL010000054.1:608-20157 GCA_018222875.1 Algicola sp. | reverse complement strand
TGTAAGTGTTCCAATATTTCGTTCCAACGGTCTTTATTAAACATATTATTCGTCTCTAAGTGCTACAATGGGTTTAATTTTAGCTGCACGATAAGCTGGTATAAATCCAGCAACAGCTCCTGCAAATACTAATAAAAACACAGTTGTGAGTGCTATATTAAAATCTACTTGAGGATATTTAATAAAGTCCATTTCTATGTAAGGCCCACCAAATTCAACCAATGCAAGACCAGTAATTAAACCAAATAAACCTGAAAACATGGTTACAAAGATGGCTTCTTGTAAAATCATGGCAACAATAGAACTTGGTAAAGCTCCCAGAGCTTTTCGTATGCCTATTTCTTTGGTACGTTCTTTTACAATAATCAGCATGATATTACCCACACCAACTACACCAGCGATGATGGTTCCTATTCCAATAAACCAAAATACACCTTGAATAGTCGCTATTAATGAATAGATTTTTTTTGCTTCATCAAGAGTGTTAAACACTCTAACAGCACTGGTATCATCTGGAGCAACTGTATGCATAAGCTTAAGTTCATTTTCAACAGCAGTTGCCATACTTTGAGATAAGGCTACGGCTTCATCAAAGTTATCAGACATTTTTACAGTAAATAAAATGTTTCTTATGTCGTCTCCTGCTCCAAATACTTTTTGCGATGTGGTTAGTGGAATATAAGCTTGTTGTTCTTCACGTTCTCCACCAGGATCAATAAAAACACCAATAACCTGAAAATTCATTCCATAAATTGAAATGCTTTTATTGATTGGATCTTCATCTTTAAATAAGTCTTGTCGCAATCTGCGACCAATAACCGCTACTTTTCTGGTATCGTCTAAATCTGCCTGGTTCACAAATCTTCCAGATTCTATATCAGCATTTTCAATAAACTGATGATCAGGCATTGCACCTCTGACCTGATAGTTTACCGTTTCATTTTTATAAGAAATTTCTGCTCCCCAAATGGAATACAGCGAGGTTTCATACTCTATGTGTTTATCGTATTTTTGAGAGATAAAATCAAAGTTTTGATTTTTCATCTGGATGTAGCGTCCTGGATTTAATCCTTTATATCCTTTTGTAGTTACACCAGTCCAGACCGTAATCATGTTAGTAGCATCTTGTTCAAATTCAGACTTGACACCATTTTCGATCCCTTTACTAAATCCGAGAAGAATCACTAATATAAAAATTCCGGAAGCCACAGAAAGTCCCGTCAAGAATGTCCTTAATTTATTTTTCTTTAAGGTTTCAAATATCTCCTGCCAACGTTCTATATCAAACATACTGAGAGGCTCTTACTTGTTCTACTTTACTATCATCAATGATGACACCATCTTTGAGGTTAACAATTCGTTTGGTCATTTGAGCTATATCGTGCTCATGAGTTACGACTAATATGGTTTTACCTTCATCGTTAATGCCCTGAATAAGTTCCATAACCTCATAAGAGGTTTTAGTATCTAAAGCTCCTGTAGGTTCATCTGCCAGTAACACTTTAGGATCACTAGCTAATGCTCTTGCTATGGCAACTCGTTGTTTTTGTCCACCAGATAATTCACTAGGTAAATGATGAGACCATTGGGCAAGACCAACTTTTTCAAGATAATGCATTGCTCTTTCTGTACGTTCTTTTCTTTTAATCCCTTTGTAGTACAATGGCATAGACACATTATCTAACGCACTTTTATAATTTATAAGATTAAATGATTGAAAAATGAAACCTAAAAATTCGTTTCTGTACTTAGCAGCTATTTTTTCATTGAGACCCTTTATAGGCACATTATCAAGAACATAACTCCCAGTATCAGCTTCATCCAGCATGCCTAAAATATTGAGCAAGGTAGATTTTCCAGATCCTGAGGAACCCATTATAGAGACGAGTTCGCCTTCTTTTACATCAAAGTTAATCCCTTTTAAAACGTGAAGAGAATTGCTTCCCATGTGATAAGATTTGTGTAAATCTTTGATTTGTATCATAATGGAGATGGTTAATTCTTAACAATATTACAACAATCCTTAAATGGATTATGCTAAGTATTTGTTAAGAATTGATTTTTGATTGATATTTATAAGACTTCTAAATATCTGAAATGTTACAGAATACTATGAATTATTTTATTTTATCGATTTCTTTTTTCTGAAGAATGACCAGTAAATTATAAAACCAATACTTCCTACAAGTATGTATGGAATTGCCATGAGATACATGATACCGTCATTAACACCTTCAGCAGTGGATTGACCTTCTTCACTTTCTAAAACAGCTCTACACATTGCACATTGAGCACTTATTTGAAAGACAAAGAATAAAGAGAAAAGAAAAAAAAATAATTTAGTTTTTAATTTGAAAAACCCTTCCGATTTCAGTTTAAAAAAACTGAAACCACCTTCCCTTAAAAAAATGGAAGGAGCCTTAATTCTATTTTCTTTTAAAATTTTAACCATAATATGGCGAAATCATTATATAAACAATCACGCCTGTAACTGCAACATACAGCCACAATGGGAACGTGATTCTGGCGATTTTTTTATGACGTTCAAAATTATTGGTTATGGCTCTTACATAAGTAATTAATACAAATGGGATAATGACAATAGATAATAATATATGTGATATTAAAATGAAATAGTACACATATTTAATTACGCCTTCTCCTCCGAAAGTTGTAGAATCACTTGTCATGTGATAGGCCACGTACATTACTAAAAAAACCACAGAACACCAGATTGCTGTTGTCATTAGATTTTCGTGAAGCACTAAGTTTTTATTTTTTATAGCAATAAAAGCAATTACCAAAATTAGAGCAGTTAATCCGTTTATAGCCGCATAAATTGGAGGTAAAAATGTTAAAGGCTCAACTTCAATTCCGAAATCCTGGAGTTTTAATCTTGAAAGCACAGCGACAACTAAAGGAATTACTATGGCTAATACAACAATCCATTTGTTATATTTTTTTTCTGCTGCACGATTATTTGTGTCCATCATTTTGTTTTAATCTTCTTTTAAAAGTTTAGCAATATCTTCTTTAAGCATACTTATCTCTTCGGTTTCACCATCTTCATCTTCTTTTTCAGCTTCACTTATAATACCTTTATAGAATATTTTAGGATTGCCAAATTTATCTTGTCTTGACCGAATAAATCCGTTTTTATCAATGAGTGCAAAATTACCTGAATGTTCAAAGCCACCTTCTACATTTGGATTTTCACCAGCATAAATATTGAAGCCAACATTTGCAAGATCATAAATTGTATCTTTATCTCCTGTCATTAAATGCCAGTTCGGGTTTGTAATTCCGTAATTATCAGCATAGGTTTTTAGCACTTCTTGTGTGTCATAATCCGGATTTATTGTAAATGAGGCCACGCCAAAATCTTTAAAATCTGAAAACGTATTTTGAATTTGAACCAGGTTTCTATTCATTCTCGGGCAAATTGTCGGACAAGTAGTAAAGAAAAACTCGACCACATATACCTTACCTACGTAATCTTCATTAGTGATGGTTTTTCCGTTTTGATTTATGAATGAAAACGAAGGCACTTTTTTAGGTTCACCATTAATCTCCAAAAACACCAAATCGGATACATAACCTTCAGAATCTACAGCTACATTTTTACTTCGGCTTTCAGTTCTGGTAATATCATCACCTTTAATCCGATCTACTATTTTAGGAACGAAAATAATTCCGAAGACCAGAATTATAAAAGCAATGCCAATGTAAGAGTAATTTGTTTTTTTGCTGCTCATTATAAATTAATTATCGTTAGCATTAATATCTTCTGCACGTCTTGAGGATGAATCAAACTTTCCTTTACGTTTTTGACGATATTCAGTAAATAGAATTCTGAGATCATCACTCATTTTATTTTTGACTTCAGCCACTTCTATACAATCATAAGAATACAAAGGATAAACAGCTTCATTTCGCTCAACTTCCTTGTCTTCTCTGTCATCAATTCTTCCACGTTGTGCCAAATCTCGATCAATAATAAAAATATGATCAGTAAATAAGGTTTCATCGAGTGGTTCTTCAGATTTTAAACTATTGAAGACGTTTCGTATATCATTAGGTTCTCCGAAAACATAATGCCAGAAACGCATGTCGTCATAATTATTGATTTCTTTTTGAAGTTGAAGTGCTTTATTTTCAGCTCCTTTAGGAAGTACGATGACGATTTGAAACGTTTTAAACCCTTTAAACTTATCATAAACCAGTTCTTTTAAGTTGGATGCTGCAATCACATGATCTAATGGCTGAGTTCCTAAAAAACTCAAAATAGTAATATGATCTTTAAGTTGAACTTCTTCTTCAGATGTAGAAGAAAAAAACTGCAATTCACTCACCTCATTTTCAACCATATCCAACGGATTATAATTATGTGATGAAGGATATAACATCAATAAAAACAGGACTGGCAAAAAGAATAAAACACCTAAAACAAGTTTCGTTTTTAATGGCATTTTCTTCATGAGGTTGCGGTGTTTAATTTGTTTTGCAAAAATAAAAAAGACGGTTTAAATAAACCGCCTTTTTATATACTTTATGTTATTTATAACATGTTAAAAATCTCTTTTAACAAATCCGTTTGTATATACACTTTCAATGTATCCTCCTTCTTGCAGTAAGATGAAGATTAAGTAACATATTAAAAATACTGCAGTCCAAACTACCATACGTCTTAATGCCTTGGTTTCATCTCTCATGTGCATGAAGTCCCAAGTAATATAATAAGCTTTAACGATGGTTAATATGATGAAAATCCAGTTTAAGATTTTCATACCTATAAAATCAGCCATTAAAGATTCTGGTTTGTATATACCTAATACCACTTCGATAGCAGTAATGATTGAAAGTAATATTAAAACTCCCCAGATTTTTTGAGTGTTTGATTTAAACTTTACTAAACCTCTTAATATTTCTAATTTATGTGCGTGTGCCATTTTAAATATTATTATTCGAAATTAAACCAGGTAGAAGAATGTGAATACGAATACCCAAACTAAATCTACAAAGTGCCAATACAACCCAACTTTTTCAACCATTTCATAGCTTCCTCGTCTTTCGTAAGTTCCTAGAATTACATTGAAAAATATGATGATATTGATTACTACTCCCGAGAATACGTGAAACCCGTGAAATCCTGTGATAAAGAAAAAGAAATCAGCAAATAATGATGTTCCATATTCATTGACGTGCAAGTTAGCACCTTCAACCACCAGCTGACCGTTATTTTTAATTTGCATTAAAGATTCTTCTCTGGATAGTACTGTTTTTTCTCCTTCTGCATTGATATCTTGTGTTCTTACCAACACGTTAGGATTTGCTTCTAATCCATGATATACTTCACTAACTGTGTATGAAGGTAATGTTCCTTCGCTTAAGAACCAAATTCCACTTTTACGTTCATGCTGAACTCTTTCACCATGTTCGCTAACAGCAATATCACTAATTGCAACCCTTTTAAATACTTCTTGTCCGTCAACAGTTTGATACTCTCCAAACTGAAGGATATTTCCTCCTTTTGTTTGTACAGCACCATAATCTCCCTGAATGAATGTTGCCCATTCCCAAGCTTGTGAACCGACGAAAATTAAACCTCCAATAATGGTTAAAAACATGTAAAAGGTAACTTTAGCTTTTTGCATATGATGCCCAGCATCAACAGCAAGTACCATCGTTACAGATGACATGATTAAGATAAATGTCATAAAAGCAACATAAATCATTGGATAGTTTCCATGAAAAAATGGAACGTGTGTAAACACTTCGTCTGCTATTGGCCATGAACCAATAAACTTAAATCTTGAAAATCCGTAAGCTGCTAAAAATCCAGAAAATGTTAAGGCATCCGATACGATAAAAAACCACATCATCATCTTACCATAACTAGCCTTCAAGGGTTCGTTTCCTCCACCCCAAGTTTTGCCTTCTGTTCCAGTATTTGCTACTGTAGTATCCATATAAAGCGTTTAGTTATTAAAAGTTGCACAAAAATAATCATTTTATCTATCTAAAAAAACATCAACATCTAAAAATTGAAAATGTAGCTCAATACTAGACTAGATATAGCTTGTTAGCTTATCAAAATGACTTAAAAATTATACCAAATATGACAAAAACAAAAACAAGAATAGCCACAGTATATCTATAAAATGCCAAAACGTAGCTGAAAGGTTCATGCCTAGCATTTCTGTTGCATTATATTTTTGTTTAAAATGATTATAAATTACGACTAACAATGAAATGAGTCCTGCAACCACATGCAAAATATGAACTGCAGCGATAACATAAATAAAACTCATTGTCACATTACTCGTTGGACCAGTAAAATTATATCCAGAAGATACAATTTGTCCAAATCCATGCAATTGACTGTAAATGAATGCTATTCCGAGTCCAAAAGTGAGAATTAACATCATTGTGGTTAACGATCTATTGCCGTTTTTCAATGCCTTTTTAGCAATAATAAAAGTAAAGCTACTCGCGATAATTAGCACACAACTTATCAAGAATGCACTTGGCATTTCAAAATCCTGCATCCAATCTTCACGTTTTCTACTTACCAAAACTGCACTGGTCAAACCAGCAAAAGACATAATAAGAGAAATAATTCCGAACCAGAGCATCATTCGTTTTGCCCTGTCGTTTTTCTCTTGTATCGTTCCTTCTGTTAAATCCATATTTATCTTATAAACTTATCAATAACATATATTATTTGTAACAATGTAATGTATGAAACACTAGACAACATCAATTGTTTTGCCGCTTTGGCAGTTCGCTTTTTGAACAACTCAAACGCATAATACAACATTAGCAAACCTATTGCAAAAACGATAATTGCTGCTACAACAGACAATTTTAAATCTCCAGTTACACCAAAGACAGGAACAATAGATATTAAAATTGTCCAGATGGTGTACATAATAGTTTGCACTGCTGTGCCTTTATCTCGTTTACCTGTTGGCAACATAAAAAAACCTCCTTTTTTATAGTCGTCAAATAAGAACCAGCCTATGGCCCAAAAATGAGGAAATTGCCAAAAAAACTGTAATGCGAAAAGCGTGCCTGGCTCAATACCAAAATCATTTCGAGCAGCAACCCATCCAAGCATAAAAGGAATTGCACCTGGAATTGCTCCAACAAAAACTGCCAAAGGTGTTTTCGTTTTTAAAGGTGTATAGACGCAAGTATATAAAAAAATAGATATTGCTCCATACATTGCAGTTCTTGGATTAATCACATAGAGTGTTGCTATTCCAGCGATTGTAAAAACGGTAGCAATGATAAACGCCGTTCTAACAGACATTCGTCCTGCCGGAACTGGTCGGTTTTTGGTGCGATCCATTAAAGCATCTAAATCTCTTTCAATAATTTGGTTGTAAGCATTAGAAGCACCAACCATAAAATAACCTCCAAAAGCCAATAAAATTAAAGTGTAAACATCTACTTCTACTGCCCCAAGCAAATAGCCTGCAATTGCTGAAAAAACAACACTCACAGATAGTCTGATCTTAGTAATTTCTTTGAAATCGGAAATTATTGACGCTTTAGGAACAGATGTTTTTACCGTACTCAATACAAGTGATTTTATTGCGATTGCAAAGATACTCTGAAAAAAGCTTTTGAGCAATGCTATTCAAAAGTAATTCACTTTTATTGAAGGGTTTTAACATCAAGATAAAATGACAACCCTGTCTAGAAATCGTTATACCAATTAAACAAATCGGTTCTAACACCAATATTAAACCAAGAAGTACTTGTATTCAAAGCTGAAGCTGTATTTGCTTGAGGGTTATAATTTCTGAATGTTACATTCGTAAACAATCTCAAATTACTCACAGGATTTATAATGTATCCTACCATTACATCAGTTTGAAATACATCTGTAGTATTACCTTGACCAACCGTTATGCCAACATTTGCTACTCGATCATCTTCTGTTCTGTAAATATCAGAACCATAATTTGCGAAGTTTGTTCCATCATTAAAGTCGAAACCTCGTTTACCAAAAATAAGCTTCGCATCAGCAAACCACCTCTTATAATTATACCTCCCAATTACAATGGCTTCACTAAAGTTTGCTCCCCAAAGATGCGCCATTGGCTGATTGTTGTGTGCATAATTCAAAACTATTGAATTATGCGAATAGGTATATGGTCTCACTCTGTTATATTCTAACTGAAGCATTAAATTTTTAACTTTAAATGCATCAAAGTATTTAACACCCAACTGGTATCCAAACTTGTTTCTCCAGCTTTTATTCCCACCAGTCACATCATCTAATGCAAATTCATCAACAATCAATTGACCATAAAGATTTACCTTATTATTCCATTTATACTTTGCTGAAGCTCCAAGAATAGCGTTGCCAGCATCCTGACCTGTAGAAAATTCAATTGCTCTGTAAAAAATGACCGGATTTAAGTAATTGATATCAAACCCTCGGTTATTATCGTTAGCCCAAAGTACAGACTCAAAGAGACCAATGTTTAATCGCTTAGAGACGTTCCAGCTCAAATAATGATTCGCCATATATTTTGTGAGAAATGCACCATCTTCGGTTACTTCAGACCTTACATCTCTTAACCACATCCATGTGTTGGTGTATTTTATTTTCCAGAATTTCGTGTTCAGTTTTAAAAATGGATATGGACTTGTAACATCACTTTGCAAAAGCGATCTATAACCATCACCAATGAAATTTTTGCCATGTCCAAATTGAATATTTATATAGTCTGTTGGTGTATAAGACAGATATCCTTCAGCTACAGGGTAATCATAAGCATTAGTTTTAAAACGTTTAGCCAAACCTCTGCCAGGAATGATTGGCTCACCATTTCCTGCTGCAATCGATTCGGCGTAAGCATTAAAATACTGTGCAAATCGACCTTGGCTCTCATAAACAGAAGCCGTGAAATTAAATTTCTTACCCAAACCTCCTTGCACTAATATACCTCGAGTGTTATTAAATGTTGAGCTAAAATCTGCTTCGGTATCTTTTCCGACTTGTAAATCGAAAATTGCATCGGCAGTAAACCAATAGTCTTTCCCTTGTACAGCAACTAAGTGCTCATTCCATAACTTTCTGCTCCACCAAGAATCTGTTCCTTTGATTAAAGCTTCTTTTTCTGCCTTAAAATCATAATATTTCGCGACCTCATTATACATAAAAGGCTTAGCTGCAGTATGGCTATTTGTTCCTAAACCATTCATTTGCTGATCAAACTTAGCATAATAATTATGGGTAAATGGAATATTTAACTGGCTTTCATATTCAAGTTTTTCATATTTGGTTGTATTGGCATTAACACTGTCAAACTCATTACTTACCAATGCATTTAAATCCTCAACCTCTTTAACATTAGGCAAAGGTTTAACTGTATTCGTTATGGTTTCAGGATTGACTAAAGGTATTTTTACACTTAAAGAATACTGAAAATACGTTGGTTTACCGTTGTATGTTCCTGGTGTAATTTTTGGAAGTTCTTCAAAAACACGTTTCGTTTCATCTTTAAGTTCATCATAAACAGCATCTAAGTAGAGCACGTTAATTTGCCCTTCTTTATCGACCTCAAAAAGAATTTTTACATCACCATTATAAGATTCATTATTTACAATTGGTGGCACTTTGAATGTATTGTAAATATGTTGATTGAGTTTGTTATTAAAACAAGTCTTTAAATCATCAATAGGTTGGTTTTCACATCCAGGGAAAATTGGAGGTTTTTCGTAAGTTTCAATTGTTTGCGCATTTAAAAGGCTGATAAATAAAGTAAAAATAATAATGCAACAATGTTTCATAAACTAGGGATGCGTTTTTGATGCCGGAAAGATACTATTTTTTTCAAAAGTGAAAGCAAAACCTCATCATATCATTTTACAGTCTTAAAAAAGCCGTTACCCTCTTGATAACGGCTTAAATTTGACAACGGCTTAAAATCTCAAAGCCATAAACAATTTATCTTACCTCAAACATAATAGGAAGGTTGTACAACACTGAAACAGGTTCATTACGTTGCTTGCCAGGTGTCATTTGAGGAATTTTATTTACAACACGTTTTGCTTCATCTTTAAGTTGCTCAATGGGAGCTCTGGTTTTTATTTCAGAAATTAAACCGTTTTTATCAATCTTGAATTGTACATCTATTTTTTGCATACCTGATAATCCTAAATCCGCAGCCAATTCAGTATTAAATTTTCTCTGAATTAATTTACCAAGTTTTTGAGACAAACATTTGGTACGCTCTAAATTGGTTTTGGCATCTTCACATCCAGGATAAACAGGAACAACTTCTACATTGATTATGCTGAAAATTTCGATGTCTTCAGTAGGTTTTTCTATAGCAGCTAGAGTTCCAGGGTTAATTGGTTCATCTAAAACCACAGGTTCAATCAAATCAATTTTAGTGGGTACAATTTCGACATCGTTTTTTACAATCTTTGGAGCTTTGTCGGTAAGCTTTTGAGAACGTTGTTTAACTTGCTTTTCAATTTTGACTTCAGGTTCAACAACGTAGTTTCTGACTTGAATTTCAGTGATGTCTTCAATTTTTGCAAATTCCTGAATCTGAATGTCTTTATTGACGAATTTCATTTCAAATAAACCATAGGTACCCAACAAACACAGAATAAGCCCTATCTGGAAATAAAGCGTTGAGTTTTTTTGTAAATTTGCATCATGCTTTTGTGATTTTTGCACATTAGCATTGCTCTGACCAGCAATACTGTGCGATTTCTTTAAATTTTTCATAATATTTAAATGTTAATGTTAATATTATGATAAAATCACAATAAGCATACCAAAGTAAAAATCCCATCTAACTATTTAGATGGGATTTTGAATTTTGATATATTTAAGTATGCTTTAGTCCTGTACTTGAAATAAAATTGGTAGAGAATAAGGAACTGTAACAGCTTTTCCTCTTTGCTTTCCAGGTTGCATCTTTGGTAAAAGACCAATAACACGTTTTGCTTCTTTTTCCAGACCTGGATGAGGAGCTCTTGCTCTAATATTTGTAATGTTTCCGTTTTTATCAATTTTGAAAATCACGCTTATACGTTGTTTTCCGGAAAGTCCTAAATCTGCTGCTAATTCTGTGTTGAATTTTCTATTTACAAATTTTGCAATCTTATCAGACATACATTGCTTTTTAGCATTGTTTCCCTTTTCCTTTTCACATCCAGGAAAAATCGGTACGTTTTCAATTACTGCAAATGGAACTTCGATATCTTCTTCTACTTCTTCAACCTCTACTTCTTCAACCTCAACAATTTCTTCTTCCTGATCTGTTTCAGTAGATTCAATAACGGTTTCTTCAACCTCTTTTTCATCCTCAACAATTTCAATTTCTTCAGGCACTACTGGTGGTGGAGGTGGTGGAGGTGGTGGAATTATTTCTTGTTGCGTAATTGGAACTTCTTCTTCTAACTCATCATCAACATCGACCATTCCTATATCAATATTAGATTTATCGTATGACTTGTAGTTAATAGTTAAATAGGTTAATGTCATCATTAACGCAAGACCTACAGCAAAGTAAAGTGATGCATTTCTGCTCACATCAGATTTTGTATTCTTTTTAGGTTCCATGTTTATTAAGTATTAAGAATGCTAAATTAACCAAAAATATGTTAAAAAAGCAAGCTATTATTTATTTTAACTTTAGTTTGTTTTTCAATATTAGCATTACTGTTGCAAATACGACTCCAATAGTATTAGCTAGAACATCAAGGTAATCTGGTGTTCTGAAATCTGTCAATACAGATTGTAAACCCTCAATAATAATGCCATAAATAACAGCTATACTGGCTGATAGTACAATTTTATGTTTTACAGATAATAGTGTTAAATAACTGTAGAGCAAAACAGTGAGAATAGCATACGCTAAAAAATGGTAAATTTTATCATCAAATGATGATCCTAATTTTGGAATACTACTGACATTACCTAAACTACCAGAAGTTAAAGCAACAACATAAATAATTAAAATTGGTAATGACCAACGTTTAAGCACCAACCACAGCTTTATAATCGTCTGCAGAAAGTAAATTATCAACTTGCGAAGCATCAGAAAATTTCATTTTTATCATCCAGCCTTCTCCGTAAGGATCTGAATTGACCAGTTCTGGCTCATCTTCAAGAGATTTGTTAAATTCGATGATTTCTCCAGAGAGTGGTAAAAACAAATCTGAAACTGTTTTTACAGCTTCAACTGTTCCAAAAATTTCTTCAGCATCAAGCGTTTCATCAACGGTTTCAACTTCAACATAAACGATGTCACCTAATTCACTTTGAGCGAAATCGGTAATACCTATTGTTGCTGTGTCACCTTCAATTCTTACCCATTCGTGGTCTTTGGTATATTTTAAATCTGACGGTATATTCATCTTTTTTAGTTATAATTATTACGCTTACAAAAGTAATTTTTTTGATTTAATTACGACCATTAATTACCGAAATTATATCGCAATGTAAATCCTGAACGGATTGTTGTTTGAGGAAAAGCTGTTGAAATTTCATACTCTGAAAACGCATAATCAAAATAGAATATAGCCGTTAAGTTTTTTGTAAACGCATAATCTGCAGCAAATTTAAGTCCCCAAATGGTTTGACCTTGTGTGATTTGATTATTTTCTATATCCAGATATCTGATAATAGTTTTATTATTTCGTACCGAAATATCAGCTTTCATATTAAGATCACTCTTAATAATTTGTTTAGGACCAGCCAGTTTTGAACGGATTCGAACATCTTTTATTCGATATCCTAACCCTAATATGTATTCATTACCTTGAATTTCTGTTAAAAGGTTGTTATCAAAGCTTAAAGATAGAATTCTATCCTTTTTCATTTCGGCTAAAATCTTTACTGAGTTTTTCATCTCAAAATCCAATCTGAATAATGGACTAAACTGTTCTTCTAAGTTAATATTACTGAATATGACTCTGTTTTTAAAGTTTCCAGACTGATCCAGCACTAAATCCTGATCCTGATTTTCATAGGACACTCCTGGCTGTAAGGCTCCTGGTTCTAAATCGAGATTCGTTCTGAATTGATTAATGGTATAGCTTGATCTGTAACCATGCGTAATTGAGAAACGTTTAAAATTCTTTTTAAACCATTTCATATTCATAAATCCGGTGTATTTCAACTGCCAGTTAGGAATTGGAATATCTCTAAATGCAGATAGTCCAATCTTTTCTGCACTCTGACCTTTATATGCTGCTAAAAATGAAGGCAATAAAACAGCTTGATTATTTTTACCAAAACCTAAAGGATAGCCTTCACCATCTCTGGCGTAGTTATCGGTTCCATAGAAGTTTCTGGCCAAACGATTTGCAACAATAAGCCTGTTGGTTCTAAAATCGTCAAAAGCAGCCGACTGTGTTTCGTCGCTTTTACTAAATGCTGTTTTAATAAGCGCAGTAGAAATACTAAAGTTACCAAATGAGTTCGTTAATAAACCATTATAAACATCACTAAAACCATCATCATTAAGATCTGTCGTATTAAAGTTTTGAGTTAAATTTTCAGCGTATGTTCTGTTTCCTGTAATATCAATTTTTAAATCTTTGACCAGTTCAACATTAGCTGATACATCAAGAATACGTGTAGTTACCTCAGTGTACTGTTGGTTGAAATCAGGGAATACTGTAAGCCATCCATTTCGTGCAGCTCTATCTCTAAT
The DNA here is from genome assembly GCA_018222875.1 of Algicola sp. Classification (GTDB taxonomy): domain Bacteria; phylum Bacteroidota; class Bacteroidia; order Flavobacteriales; family Flavobacteriaceae; genus Psychroserpens. The sequence continues at coordinate 6,460 of JAAEZL010000054.1, read as the reverse complement.
ATTTGCCTGACTACCAAACGTAAATCCTAATGAAGGTTTAAGTGTTCCTAAAAATCCTGGAGTTGGTAAGTAACCTGGTAAAAAAGTACCATTGTTTTCAGAATAATTAATCTGAATTCGTTTTACACTTGTCACTAAATCTATAGCGCCATTTAAGATTTTGGTTCCTGCTCCTACTTTGCTTTTTGTTGCATTTCCATTTTGATCTGTAGCACCATTTCCATCTGAGTTTTTAGCATCTGATTTGCTATCTTTAGTTTCTAATCCTTTTGGTACAGCACTTTTAGGTGAACGTCCTCCTCTTGGACTTCGCACTGGTTTCTTTACAAGTCCGACATACTTGTAAAGCTTAGTCATATCTAAAGTAGAATTGATATTATGTGTATTCGCATTTTGAATGGAATTACCTAAGTTATAAGTATTGACAACATTCGGGTCATCAGGATCTGTTATTTGCAAATTCTCATTTAAATCTGATCCTTTTTGCCACTGAAAATCTCCAGTATAAGAATAGGTTGCTCTAAGGAAACTAAGTGTTGGAATCTTATAAAGCGGTATTTCATAATTTACCTGAAGTTGTTGGTTTTGAATATTGGGATCTCCCAAATCAAAGAAACCATCCCAAACATCCAGACTAGGATCTTGTCGTCCGTTTATAACATCATCAACAAAATAATTACGGACTATATTTGAATTAGACGCAGTAAAATTAAGACTTAATGCTTTGGTTAAATTATAATTTATAACATATTGAAGGTTGAAATTATAGTTCCTTCTGAATAGTTCTTCCAACCCGATATTATCTCCTGTTAAATCTACCTCTCTAAACTTCTGCTTATTGAATTGTCTTAAAATATCAGTATTAACAGAGAAGCTGGTTGGAATAGGATTGAAGTTAAAATCTTTAAGTATTTTCCAGTATTTACCTCTGAATAAGGAATCGTTCTTTTTAAAAGGCTCAATACTCTTTGGTTCAAAACTGTAATTATAATTAACTCCAGCTCTTATATTTTGATCTAAGGAATTTTCAATTTCAAAATCTCTGTGTTCGGTTTTGTTATATGAATAATTGAAGGTTAAATTTTCAACATCATAAAAACGAGGTTTTTTCTCTGTTGTTCTATTTTTTCTTACACCAATAAAATTGATACTTTGCCGTTTTGTATAACTCTCATTAACATTGAGTATAGAATCCTTATTGTTGGTATTTGCCAATTGAGTTTCTAACTTAATATCACGATAGAATTCGTCGTATTCTGGTGTTACAATCTCTTCGCCTATACCATAGTTAAACGGAATTTGTAAACCCCATTTTTTAGGTAACAGTTGTCCTAAATTCATGTTTGTTACAATATCAAACTGTTGAACATCTTCTCTACTTCGTTCGTTCGGACGCTGTTCAACAGAACCAAAACCTATAGTGCTTTTTCTTCCTGTTGCACTTATATCGGCAAAGTCTGCAAAATTAGCATCTACTGCCGCAACAGCTGCCCAACCACCTTCATTATCTAAATCTGATAAACGAAGTTCATTAAACCAGGCTTCACCGCAAACATTCATTCCATTATTATCAGGATTTTTAAGTCCTACCATTAATACTCTTACATCTCCAAAATTTGGATTACCCTTAATGGCTACTCTTTGCTGACCGATAGTATGTGTATCGAATTCATCAACTTCGGTAAGTTGACCGTCAACTAAATTGTAAAAGGTAGGATCTTCATTTGCTAAAGTACCATTAGCAATTCCCAAGGATTTAATCTGCTCGAGGACATTCAGTTCGATATTGATTTCATTAACCTCAGGCCAGATATTCTCTGGAGACGCACTGCCAGAAGATACTTGTAGAGGTACTTCAATTTGATAATAGTTTTGAGTAAAATCATTACCCATACGAATAAAACCAACCAGGTCACCATCACTTAAACTTCCCGTTTCACCTTCTTCAGCGTGAATAAACATACGTAATTTGTTATACTGACGCATGTCTACATTAATATTTTTAAATACACCTCTTGAATCTCTTGGCTCTAATTCGCATACCTCAACTTGTAAGGATTGCTCATTTTGCCTGATGATGTTATTGTTGTTGTTAAGCTGTTCTAGTTCTACTCCAGGAGGCAACACATAGTTCCCGTCATTTTCCTGAAGACCAACGACTCCAACATTCAGGTCTGTGTTATCATTATCATTATTCGGCTCATCATCAAGCGTTAACGTATAGCGTCTCCAGTCACTTCGCACTAAATCAAGCGTTGCAAAACGTAAAACTCTTCGCTGTTGAAACCCATTAAGAAATAATCTTACAAAACGTACCGAACGAATATCCGTAATTCCACCTATAGCTTCGGTAGGATCAGAAATAGGGATTCTGAATTGATACCATTTTACTTCTCGTTCATCTCCATTTGGAAGCGTAACGTTTCTTGTTTTAATATCATTAATCTGAGGATTTGAAATATTTAACGACGTGGGATTGATATCTATTTCGTATTGATAGTAGCTATCAATAGTATTCATTGTGTTGTCTCTGTTAATATCCTCTACATCAGGTTGCGCTGTTGAACCTCTGTTGGTATCTGTAAAGACATCAGGCGAGTTTCCTTGTAAACCATTATAACGCTTGTAACGCTCGAAAATATCACCATCAGTATTTAAGTAATAGGTATAGTTATCATTTGCCGGATCTGGACCAAAGGCAGCTCCTGTAATAACTCCATTAACATTAAGATTTGCCTCTTCATTATCGTCATAACCATCATATCCAACATCCTGATTATCTCGTTGTTCACCAGCAGTTGAAAATGTATAAATCAACGATTGGTTTCTTGGCACGACAGTACCATAACTTGTTGGGACTAAATCACTAATATTTCCATTTTCTGGAAGTCCGTTTTCATATTGCTTTTTACCATCTTTCAATACGTCTTCAGAAATATTTCCAAGATTTATAAAAAGCTTACCACCTTGAGCAGGAGCTGTATCATCTAAGAAAGGATCCTGAACCCAAAAATCGATATATTCGACATTGGCCTGCTCAAAATCTGTAGATGTAATTTGTCTTGTAATTCCAGCCCAACTATCATTAGCATCAATCACGCCATCTGTTGCATCTGGATCAAAATTATAAGGTCCTCTTTCGGTTGGATAATACGCTAAATCCAGAGAATTAATAATGGTTTGTTGTCCTTGAGCAATATCAACTTCAGGAAATACTTCGTCGATAAAAATTCGTCTTGTATAAAGGTTAGACACGTCATCATCTGTAATTCCTCCTGGTCTCTGATTACTGTAAAAAATTGGATCAATAGTATACCAGTTCAGCATCGCTCTATCAAAACCATTCTGAATTCCATTTTCATCTTCACCGTTAAAACCTGGATAAGATTTTCCTAATTGTCTAGGTCTACTCGATAAAAACCAGGATTGAGGTGATAATAAATCGATAGCTCCTTGTGTGCCTTCAAAGTCATCAACATACGCCGTTGCCTCGTTATTAAAATCGGTTCCTTTTGGAGCTCCTGGTGCTAAATATGCAAATTCACCTCTAACAGATAAATTAGAAGGCACGTCTGTATCTACATTTGGAAGCTTATTAACCAATCGTGTTAAAAAAGGCACTTCAGTTGAATAGTTTCCATTGAAACCAAAAATAGTATTATTAATTGGCTCTGTATTGTAATTTGCTTTTTGTGTGATAGGTCGTTCATTCAGGTTTAATAAGGTTGCTCCCAAAACGAAGTTTTCATTAAATTGATGTTCAACATTTACACCTGTAAAACGTCTGGTTTGTTGTCCGAAAATAGCATTGTTTTCTACGGAAACGTTTATTGGAATATTTGAAGCTTTTAAAGCCTCATCAAGAATTTGAACACGACCAATTTGGTAGTTTACTGTATAATCTACACCTTCAACTAAGGTACGACCACCAGCAGTAACAACAACTGAACCTCTTGGCACATTAAATGCTCCTAACGGAATACCGTCACTTCCAGAAGATTTATAGCGTCCTTTTATTTGAAACTTATTCTTTTCAGCTTCATCTAAAGCAGCCGTTTTAGTTTGTTTATACAGAATATCATAAACGTATTTTTCCTGGTTTAAGTTGTTATACGTTTCTTGTTCGTATTCAGCCTCGTTGTTATTTGGGTTACCATCAGTATCCAGAATATCAAACAGATAACGACCAAACGGTTCAACTTTAGTGAATATGATTTTTCCGTTTTGAGAAAGCACAGTTAAACCTTCAACGTAATCGAAGAAGCCATCACCTCCAGCCTGAGGATCATTGTTAAAATTCAATCGGTCTAAATGAAATAACCGGATTAGAGGTGTATCAATAATCTGACTATCATCTGTGTTATCAAAAGGCGAATTATTATCAAAAACGGGAAAAGGAACGGTTGTTCCATCTGGCAAAACAACAGGAGAAATATAATTTAAAGGCGACGCTTCCGTATAGAAAATATTAAGTCTGAAGTCGTCCTTTTCTAATTGAAAAGCACCAGTATCATAGATGTTTTTCATCATTAAGTCCCAAATAGGTTGATCAACACTCGTGATTGGACTCTTAAGCATTTTCACTATTAAACTTTGTGTAGAACCTTCAACCACAATGAAGTTATCGTTAATACCATCGCCATTAGTATCAGTCCCATTATCAATCATGCCATCTCCATTCACATCAGCATCAGCAGCGTCGTTAATTCCGTCTCCATCCGTATCTGTACCATTATCTGGTGTTCCGTCACCATTGACATCTACATCTGCATCATTAGGAATTCCATCCTGGTCATCATCACTATTTGTTGCGGTAGAATTAATTCCATCATTAGCAAATTCACCAACCTGATACACTTCACCACCAATGGTATATTGAAATGCAACAGCTAAAATCTCATCATTTAAAAGTCGTTGATTCAGTGAGATATAACCCAATTGTTGTTGCAACGTATAATCTGTTCCTTGCTGTAATTTTCTGGCATTTTCTAATTTTCCAAAATCAAAACCTTCGTTAGCAGGCACCAGAATTCCCTGTTCAACGGTTGTAATATCTCTGACTAAAGGCGATAATAACGAACCTGGTCCAGCGATGTTGGTAGGATCAAAATCATTGTTTCCATTATCTGGTGGTTGGTTTGCTCCAACGTTGACAAATCCAGGTGGTGGATTATTTAATCCAATAACTTCAGATTCTCCTAAATCCTGAAATGCAGCTACATTTCTAACATTATCGGTTTGGTTACTTCTATTAGTCACCCAAACTTCAACTCGTGTAATTTGTATATTATTATTGATAAAAGGATAACGAAGCATGGCTTCATTATAATTATTTCTGAAATATTGTGCTAAGAAGAAGTGTCTGTTTTCGTCATAGTCTCTTGCAAAAAACTCAAACTCTTCTAATGTTCCACCTCCTTGAGCTGTAACAGATTGTGATTGCGAGCGTTGTTCAGAAAAAATAGCGGTCACTCTTGTTTTTCCGAATTGCAATTCAGTTTTAACACCAAACAAACTTTGGGCACCAGTAATTAATGAACTGTTAAGTGGCATTGCCACGTTACCAACTTCAATTTTTCTAACTATATCGTCTTCAGTTGGTGTGTATTCTAATTTAATTAAGTTTTGAAAATCAAAAGTTGACTCAGTATCATAGTTAGCTGTAACCTGTAATCTCGTTCCAACTTTACCAAGTAAGCTCAAACTTATACGTTGATCGAAGTCGAATGTAAAATTACTTCGGTTTCTTGGTGAGAAGGTTGGATTATCTTGTTTTGTAAACAAAATCCCTAAATCCATCTCAACCGAACCTTGAGGAATAACTTCTATAGTATTTCCTCCGAAAATTGTTT
>JAAEZL010000054.1:0-598 GCA_018222875.1 Algicola sp. | reverse complement strand
TTTCAAAAAATCCTGAATTGACATAAAATTCGGGTAAGAGGTTTTTTTGTTCCTCTTCAGAACCTTCTTTTTTACCATCAGCAGCATCAATTTTTTGTTTGTAATATAATTGCTGTTGCTCGAGTAAGACTAATTTTTGAAATTCTGCAGGCGTTAATATGATGGGATAATTGATATTGAATTTTCCGACCGATTCTGTATAAATGTAGCGATCTGTTAAAGGATCATAGGTATATTTTGAGATAATGCTTTGAGGGTTTGGCATATTCATCGTTCCTAATGAAAAGCCTGTTTTAGTTGTAGTTGTTGTGTCTTGTTCTTCTGGCTCTGGTGTTTCCTGAGAAAAAGCGGAAGCACTAACCAATACCAAAACTGGAATCAAGATAAAACGTTGTATAAATTTAAGCAAGGTATAGTTAGTTGTTGTAATCAAATTTATAAATTTTTTAATGCGGCCTTAATAAGGGTTTCTACATTTGAATCTGGTTGTTGAGACAATAATTTATCTAAAACACGTTCGGATGGTTTTTTAGCAAATCCTAGAACTTCTAAAGCAGATAACGCTTCATCTTTATTCGTATTGTTTTTATTAACAGAA
>JAAEZL010000053.1 GCA_018222875.1 Algicola sp. | reverse complement strand
TTCAACACTTTATCTTTTAAATCTAAAATGACTCTTGCTGCAGTTTTAGCTCCAATACCTTTTATAGATTGAATCAAAGCCACATCGCCATGAGCAATCCCTTCCTTAACTTGTTGTGGTGTTAAAGAAGACAACATGGTTCTTGCTGTACTGGCTCCAATTCCGCTTACAGACAATAAAAGTTTAAAAATTTCGCGTTCAGATACTGAAGAAAATCCGTATAAGGTATGTGCATCTTCACGCACAATTAAATACGCATATAATTTTAGATGTTCTTGGTCAGGAATTTGAGAAAAGGTGTGTAGTGATATGTTTAATAGGTAACCAACACCATTGCAATCTATAACAACATCTGTTGGGTTCTTCTCTACTAATTTCCCCTGAATATGCGTAATCATTTATTAGCTTCGGTTAAAAACTCAAATGTAATAAAATTATTTACATTTCAAAGGTGATGTATTGCTAATGTTTTAGGCGTTCTTTTTCTAGTTTTCCCTTTTGTTGCGCATCAATAACTGCAATGGCTGTCATATTAACAATCTCTTCAACACTTGCATCTAACTGAAGAATATGAACAGGTTTACGCATTCCCATCATTATTGGACCAATAGAATCTGCTTTGTTTAATTCTTTCAACAATTTATAGGTAATATTTGCCGATTCGAGATTAGGGAAAATAAGCGTATTTACTTTTTTACCAGCTAACTTAGAAAACGGAAAAATATCCTGAAGCATTTCGCTGTTTAAAGCAAAATCGGTTTGCAGTTCTCCATCGACCAACAAATTTGGATGACGTTTGTGTAAATACTCAACAGCTTCACGAACCTTAGTAGCGGTTTGGTTTTTTGAAGAGCCAAAGTTGGAGTACGATGTCATTGCCATGACAGGTTCCATACCAAACATTCTCACTACTTTAGCTGTCATTTGAGCAATACGTGTTAAGTCGTTTGCCGAAGGATTTATATTGATTGATGTATCACTCAAAAACATGGGTCCACGTTTGGTCATCATCACATTCGTAGTGGCAATTCTTGTTGCTCCTGGCGCTAGTCCAATAAGTTCTAACATAGGTTTTACAACCGAAGGATAACTTCGCGAAAACCCGGTAACTAAAGCATCGGCATCACCTTCATTTACCATCATTGCCGCAAAATAATTACGTTCTCGCATGATTTTTTCAGCAGAATATAAAGTCTCTCCTTTACGTTTTCTGGTTTTCCAATAGACCTGAGCATATTTGTTTTTGCGCTCTAATTCTTCATCAGATTTAGGATCAATAATATCAACATCGACGTCAAACTCAATTTCATTCATGAGTTCTAAGATGGTTTCTTTTCTACCCAGTAAAATTGGAATTGCAATCCCTTCATCATATGCAATTTGAGCTGCTTTCAACACATCTAATTGATCTGCCTCGGCAAAAACCACACGCATTGGATCCAGTTTTGCACGATTGTGAAGCAAACGCACAATTTTATTATCTGAACCTAATCGTTGTAATAATTCCTCTTCATATTTTTCCCAATCAATAATGGGTTCTTTGCTAACACCACTTTCCATAGCCGCTTTTGCAACAGCTGGAGGCACAGTAGCTATAAGTCTAGGATCGAAAGGTTTAGGAATTATATAATCTTTACCAAAAGTTAATCTGGTTTCTCCATAAGCGATATTTACCTGCTCTGGAACAGGTTCTTTAGCTAAATCGGCTAATGCTTTTACAGCAGCCATTTTCATTTCCTCATTTATTTTTGTAGCTCTAACATCTAAAGCACCTCTAAAAATAAATGGAAAACCAAGTACGTTATTCACCTGATTAGGATGGTCACTACGACCAGTTGCCATGATGATGTCGTCCCGAGTATCGATGGCAAGCTTATATTCAATTTCAGGATTTGGATTTGCCATTGCAAAAACAATTGGATTTGCAGCCATCGTTTTCAGCATATCTGGTTTAACGATATCAGCCATTGACAAACCGATGAACACATCGGCATCTACCATGGCTTCTTCTAGCGTGTCTATTTTACGATGCGTAGCAAATTCAGCTTTCTGTGATGTTAGGTTGTCACGATCATCCCTAATCACACCTTTACTGTCGAGCATGACCATGTTTTCACGTTTGGCACCACAAGCCTGATACAATCTTGAGCAGGAAATAGCCGCTGCTCCAGCTCCACTGATGACAATTTGAACTTCATCAATTTTTTTATCAGCTATTTCTAAAGCATTGATAAGCGCTGCTGCTGAAATAATTGCAGTACCATGCTGATCATCATGCATGACAGGAATATCCAGTTCTTCTTTTAAACGTCTTTCGATTTCAAAAGCTTCGGGAGCTTTAATATCTTCTAAGTTAATGCCTCCAAACGTAGGCGATATCATTTTTACGGTTTGAATAAATTCTTCAACATCTTCAGTATCTACTTCAATATCAAACACATCAATGTCAGCAAAAATCTTAAACAGTAAACCTTTACCTTCCATCACAGGTTTTGATGCTTCAGGACCAATATTTCCTAAACCTAAAACTGCTGTTCCATTTGAAATAACGGCAACTAAATTTCCTTTAGCTGTATATTTATACGCGTTGTTTTTATCTTTCTCAATTTCTAAACATGGCTCAGCAACACCTGGAGAATAAGCTAGTGACAAATCACGCTGGGTTGCATATTTTTTTGTTGGAATGACCTCAATCTTTCCTGGTTTTGGTTTGGCGTGATATACTAAAGCTTCTCTTCTTTTACTTTGTTTGCTCATTGAATTATGAATTAAATAACATTACAACCAAAATGTAACATATCTACAAATGTAATTGTTTTATAGGAAAGGAAATCTTAAAAAAGAGATAAGAATCTGCTTTTATAAAATTAAATAATTTATTGCTAAATTCAACGTTTGTAAGAATAATCAACCTATCTTTCTGAATGAAAAAACTCCTCATTTTAGTTGTATTATTAGCCTTTAAAGGCTTCTCTCAAAATAGCAGATCTTTTACTGTTGTAGATTTTGAAACCAAAGAACCCATAGCTTTTGCAAATATTATTTTTAACGATGATGTTTACAGCGGAACAATTTCTGATATCGATGGTGTTTTTTATACTCCTACTACTGTAAAAAAGGTCACGATTAGTTATGTTGGATATGCCTCTCAAACATTAGATGTCTCTAACTTGAGTTCAAACAGTATTCAGCTTAAAAAAGAAATAAGCGCACTTGATGAAGTCATAATTACCAACACCGAAAATCCTGCACATCGCATTATTAGAAATGCGGTTAAAAACAAAGACATCAATAATCCAGAGAATTTAAATTCATTCACATATCAATCTTATGATAAAATTATAGTGGACGGAGAAGGCATGGAAGTCAGAGAAGATACTTTAAATGAAATGGATAAGTTTTCTGAAAAATCATATTTTTTCATTACTGAAACTGTAGCAAAACACAAATACCTAAAACCAAGACTCACTGAAGACAGCATCATTGCAACTAGAAGCTCTGGTTTTAAAAATCCGCGTTTTGCCTTTTTAGCGAACAGCATTCAGCCATTTTCATTTTATGAAGACTATATTACCTTGTTTGAAACAGACTATTTAAATCCGATTTCAAAAGGAAGTATCAAGACATATAAATTCAGACTTAAAGAAGAATATTTGAGAGGCAAGGATACCATTTTTGCCATTTCTTTTGAACCAAATGAAAATAGAAATTTTGAAGGTTTAAAAGGTTTGGTTTATATTAATTCTAACGGTTACGCTGTTCAAAGCGTCGATGCTACAACATTTAACTCTGGAAAAATAGAAGTTTCCATTCAACAGAAATACACATTGATTCAAAAAGAGCAATGGTTTCCTGAACAATTAAATTTTCAAATCAGTCTTGGAGAAAAATACGGTACTATCAAATATGTTGGTAAAAGTTATCTTTCAGACGTTAATCTCAATACATCGTTAACAAAAAAAGACTTCCCTGTGTTACCAATTGGGATTCAAAAAGAGGCTATAAATAAAGGTGTTGATTTCTGGAATACCGTTCGGCAAGATTCCTTATCTGTAAAAGAAAAACGCACTTATGTAGTTGTTGACAGTATTGGTGAAAAATTTAAATTTGATAAAATCCTGACCTATACTGCTAAACTTCCAAGAGGTCTGTTCTCTTTAAAATACGTGGATATTGATCTTACCAAAATTATAAGCTATAACAACTATGAAGGTTTACGACTTGGCGCAGGCTTTTATACCAATGAAGATGTTTTTGAACATGTGTCTATTGGTGGTTTTGCTGGTTATGGATTTCAGGATTATGAATGGAAATATGGAGGAGAACTTTTAATTGACGTTCCCAGCCGTAAAGACATAAAGATGCAATTGAAGTATGAGAACAATTTAAAAGAAACCGGCTCATCTTATTTTAATCACAATCAACCTTTATTTAATCCAAGATATGTACTTGCCGAACAAATGGATCAGATAGAAGTGTTTAGTTTTAATACCAAAATGAAACTCTTTAGAAATATCGACTGGACTGTTGGTTTTAATACGACTAAAATTAATCCGCTTTATGATTATAGTTTTAATACTAATGGTGATTCAATTGTTGGTTATACCAATTCTGAGATTAATATTGGTATTAGATATTTTGTGAATGAGAAATTGAATAACATTTTTAATTCTATTACAAGAACAGCAAGTGATGACCCAGCTTTTAATCTTATCTATTCTCGTGGTTTATCTAATGTCTTCGGAAGTGATTTTAGTTATAACAAAATTCGTTTTACACTAGATCACAGTTTCAGAACCAAAGGCTTGGGCAAAACTACCTACAGACTGGATATGGGATATATTGATAGCTCTATTCCTTACGGACAATTATTTACAGGTGAAGGAAGTTATGACGATGCCTTTCCTTATGTGTTTCATAATTATTTTCAAACGACTGAACCTTATGAATTTTTATCTGACAGATATGTCAATCTTTTTACGAATCATAACTTCGGAATGTTATTCAATAACAAAGGCTTTTTTACACCAGAAATTGTGCTTCACAATAACTTAGGAATTGGCGATTTATCAAATGCGTCCAATCATGAAGCTATTAGGTTTAACATTAAAAATGAGCTCTTTTTAGAAACGGGTTTAGAACTTCGGAATATCCTGAAATTAAATTATTTAGATATTGGTTATCTAGGATTTGGAGCTGGCGGTTTTTATCGTTACGGATTTTATAATTTACCAGATTCTGGAGATAATTTTGTATTCAAATTTGCGGCTGGATTTACATTTAAGTAATTGTTGAATTCATAAAAAAAGCCACTTTTAATTAAAAATGTGGCTTTTAAGTTTAATATTAAAATTATATCGATTATTTGGTAATCATGATTGTTTCGTCTAATATGTGAATTATACCGTTGGCAGTTTCAATATCAGATTCAGAAACAGTTGCACCACCAATACCAATAGTGTTTGCATCGCTATATAATTTAATTTTCTTATCATCATTTAAATCGATAATATCATTGTTCTTCAGATTATAGCTATTAAACTTTTTACTGTAGAAATGATTCTTTACAAAAGTGACGAGTTTAGATCTGTTTTTTGGATCTGTAAGCTCGGCAAATTCTTCAATACTCATGTTAGTAAATGCATCATTGGTCGGTACAAATAATGTATGTTCACTATCTGTAAAAGCTAACGATGTATCTAAACCTGAAAGTGTTATCAAATTTGCAAATATTGATAAGTCTTTGTCCATAAATACAAGTTCAATAGTTTTATACTGATCTGTATTGTCAATGGCACCTAGCGTTTTTTGCATTTTAGACTGACCAAAAGAGACCACGCTAAAAAATAGTGCTAGTGAAATTGTTAAGTGTTTAAATAGTTGTGTTTTCATTGTATAAATTTTTAGTAGTTAATAATTGTTTATTTTGTGTCTGGAAATTCATCAAAAATTTCATCTACAAATTTTGAAATAGCATCAGAATCGCTTCGTTCACCAATAAAGCTTGTAGCGTTTGCTTTCCAAACCACTTGTTTGGTATCGCTATCAACCAACAAAAGCGTTAAATTTCCTTCCTCATAAGTATTGAAATCAGTTTCATAAACGATTAGGTCATTATAACTGTAATAATCGTAATAATAATACTTTTGATAATATGGCCTAACTCTGTAGTCTTCACCATAATATGTTGGGTAAGACGTGTAAACTGGCTCTTTGGTAACTTTTGTTTCGAGATCTATTTTAGCATCTAAGAGCACTAATAAATCCGGATTACTCCTGTCTATTTCATAGCCTTCTTCTTTCATGTTTTTGTTGACTTGCTCAATAACATCTGAACCAACATTATTTTCTGATTCAAATTTTTCAAAATCGTCAAAATCACTATTTGGAAGAAAGGCGAAAGTCTCATAGTTTGTCAGTGATGTATTAGCCATTTTTTTTGTTGACACATTTGGTCCACATCCAAAAAGCAGAATAGATAAAACTGAGTATAACAAGAGTTTTTTCATAGTAAATACGTTTGAGTTTCAATTAAAACATACAGATAATGTGATGATTGCATGTGCGCAATAGCGATATTTATTTGTTCTTTTAATAAGAAGATATGTGTTGTTTCTTCAAATCACAATCTTGAAAAGATACAACTTATGATATGCTACCAATTAGTGATTTACTGGAATTTGTGAAGATTAATCTTAAACACGATGGTTTATTGATTCCAATAAAATAGTATGACTTTAAAAACTTAATATTACGTTTAAGTAATTTTAAAGTTTAAACTAAGAGTTTAAAGTTACTAAATCTGGTTTGATGTAATAAAACTCCTGCTGCAGCACTCCAGGCACAATAAGGTACTCCGTTCGGCTCTCTAGTTTCTGTATTAAAATTTTCAAAAAAAGAAAAATCGGACATCTCATTGGCATTATTGACCTTTTCCAGTATAAAATCAGTTTGTACCAACTTATTTTTAGAGAATAGTGCTAACCCAAAAAAACCATTGACCATTGACCAGCTTCCGCCATTATGAAATTCGTTGGGATAGTTTCTAAATTCGTATTTACAATTGTTCTTCAACAAGTTCCAATGTTCATCCTTTGTTGAGATTGGTGGCCAAAAGGCAGGAAGCATTCCTAACTTTGTGCTTGAGGCCAAGTTGAATGCATAATTCAATTGTTTTTCTTGGAAATTTTGATCTCCAATATTCAACAATACAGCTAAAGCATTCGCAAAGGCATCAAATTGAATTTTATATCCTGAGGGAGAAAAAGAGCAAGGCAAATAATCTTTAAATTGAACTTCGTTGTAAGCCCTTTCATGAAATTTTTCTCCATTAGAATTAGGAAAAAAGTTAATTTGAATCTGTTCTTTTATGTTTTCAATCTTATTTGAAATGCGATCGCTCTTCACAAAATAATTATAACTTTTTAAAGCCCATAACCTCAGTAATTGGTCATAAAGAACATAGCCATCAGTTATGTATTCATCAGCCCAATTACCAGACAAAGGCACGTATAATAAATGTTTATTATTAAATTCCCAAGCTTCTAAAAGTGTAAAGCATTTTTCAATATTAGATTTGTATCTATCAATAAATGCATCATCCTTTTTGTAATAAGCGAATTGACAAATCCCTATAACAAACCAAGTTACGGCATCTACTCTACCTGCTAAACCACCATAACTGACATCTATCTCATTATTTTGAATACTAACATTAGAAGGAATGGTTCCTATTTTGTGTTGATGAGCAGCTAAGGTTTCTATGGTTTTTTTAAAAATTTGAATAAGCGCTTCGTTTTCTGAGGCTAAAGCAGCTAAACCACAAATGACACCATCTCGAGCCCACACTCTCTTATAATTAGAAATGTTCTGAGCACTCGCTAGAAATCCATCTTCAGAAGAACTCATAAATAATAATTCAATCGATTTGTTATATACTAAACTCATTGCCAGTTGGTTTTAGGTTTTTTTTTACTATAATAGTTTAGAAAGTATATTAATATTATCAGGCAATCTTCCAACGTTTTGCAATTTAAGTGCTGCAAGTTTTAAAGCAACCTCTAAGCATTTCTCCAAAGGTTTTTTCTTAATGTAAGCGAATAAAAATCCTGACCAAAAAGCATCTCCTGCTCCTGTTGCATCCATTACTTTTTCAATTTTGATAGCAGGCATTTCAATTGTTTTTTTATTCTTATGAGACAACTTCACACCTCTCGAACCTAAAGTTAAACACACCATTTCAACTCCTTCGTTATGAAAAAATTCAAACATTTCTTTGTGAGTCATGTTTTTGTCAAAAAGTCGAAATAAATCATCCTCACTAATTTTAATTAATGGATTAAACTTGCAATACTTTTTAATAATTTTCAGTGCTTCCTCTCTACTATTCCATAATTTACTGGAGTAATTTAAATCTATACTCAATTGGCTACCAAGGCGAAACGCTTCTTCAGCTTTTTTTATTATTGTAGTTTGAGCAGGTTTTTTACTTAAAGCAAAACATGTCGTGTGAAAAATAGTTGTTTTAGATAAAATATCTTTTGAAATTTGATCTTCAGCAATTTCTGCATCTGCTTCTCTAAAAGGTATGAAATCTGGAGTGGTTTCTGATCTAGATACAAATATAACGCTTGTAGGTTTGTCTTTAAGTGTTCTAACATTATCTGTATTTACACCAACTTCAGAAAATCTTTTGAAAATATAATCTCCAAAACCATCATCTCCAACAGTTGCAACCATTGCCGCATGTAATCCTAACCTTGAAGAATTCATAGCTACATTTGTTGGTGAACCACCCAAATATCTATGATAATCTCTTGTGTTGTTTATCAACACTTCCGATTGATGGCCTATAAAATCAATTAAGACCTCTCCAACGCATAGAATATCTATGTTTTTCATAAGTAATTAATATTAAAAATTAGTGACCTAATGGTGTAGCTATTATATCGTTTGGTGCTTTTTTGCTTTTAATAAATAAAGTTAAAATCGCACTAATAATTAAAAGAACTCCAGCAAATGTAATTGCCATACGTGGATCATTATTCAAAAAATGTTTGAGTACATAACCAAACGATAGGGTTTGTAAAATCATAGGTAGAACAATCATCATATTTATAATTCCCATGTAAACTCCATATCTTTCCTTTGGAATATCTGAAACGACCATTAAATACGGTATGCCCATCATACTTGCCCATCCTATCCCAAACCCTGTAATTGCGAAGAATAGTAAATTTTTATTTTCAATATTTGGAAAGGCTAGAAATCCAATTGCAGCAATAAGTAAACAAAACGCATGAACTTTTTTTGCACTATATTTTTTAGCAAACCCTACAAGAGCAAAAGCTACTAAAAAAGTGACTACATTATACCAGCCATTAACTAAACCTGTCCAGCTTACAGCCTCGCTATAGACTTCCTTATTTTCGGGAGTTACATTCCAAACTGAAAGCGCTACACTTTTTGATGAATTCTGCCAATAACAAAATAATGCATACCATTGAAATAAATACACCAAAGCCAATTGCCACATAACCTTTGGCATATCTTTAATGGCTGAGAATATTTCTAAAAGTGGTTCAAAAACACTCCTTTTTTCTCTGAGTTTTTCTAATTCTTCAACCGTTGGAGGGATTTCTTTTGTTTTACTGATACTCCATAAAACAGAGGCTATAGAACAAAATGCACCTAAAAAAAAGGAAGCATATACCCAAGTTGGCAAAGAGCCAGTCATTCCAATAAATATTAACGGAAAAATAAATAACGAAACATTAGCTAATACTTGTCCGAATCCAGTAAAAAAACTCTGCATCTGAAAACCTAGAGGTTGTTGTTCTTCATCTAACTTATCGGCTATTAAAGCTCTATAAGGTTCCATAGCTGTATTATTTCCAGCATCTAAAATCCATAACAAACCTGCTGCCATCCAAAGTGAGCTACTAAACGGAAATGCTATTAAAGTTAAACTACATAGAATAGCTCCAATTAAGAAAAATGGTTTACGCCTTCCTAATTTCGGACTCCATGTTTTGTCGCTTAATGCGCCAATGATAGGTTGAACTAATAAACCAGTTACTGGACCTGCGAGATGTAAAATAGGAATTTGATCAGGACTTGCTCCTAAAAAATCATAAATTGGAGTTACTGCACTTTGTTGTAATCCGAAACTATACTGAATTCCAAAAAATCCAACATTCATATTCAGAATTTGCCAGAAGCTTAATTTTGGTTTTTTTAGCATAGTCTTATATTTTATAACATTTTAATATTAAGTAATGTAACTTAATTTTTGTGAAAAAAGAGCCAATGCTATTTAAAGGCATTGACTCCCAACTCAAATCAATTTAAAACTCAATAAATTTTGTTAACACTTAATTAAAATTTATTAGAAACTATAGTTAAGTCCCAAAGAAATTGATCGTCCTGGAACTGGTCTAACTCTTAAATAATTTGTTTGTCCTTCAACAATACTTCCTTCTTCAGACTCTGTAATACCTAAAGAATCGAAAATGTTGTTAGCTGAAAGATTCGCTTTTAAGTTATCTGTTATTCCCAAATTAACAAAGCTATTAATGATTACAAAACCTGGTAATACTAACTCATTCGAATCTTGAGCATAAGCTTTACTCTGACCTATAAAACTTAGGCCAAATGAATTCTGATTTGTTTTTCCGAAGTTAAACGTAGGAATAAAATTATAAATAAAGTCTGGTTGTCTTCTTGGTGTATTACCTGCATTATCTCCTGAATCAATTTCAGCATCTGTGAATGTTAATCCTCCTCTAATATCAAAAGATTCGCTAAATCGGTAAGACCCTTCTATTTCTATACCAACAGATTTGTAATCATTTTCTATAATGCTGTTAGAAGTAGCTTCAAATCCTCCTTCTTCAACTGTTTTAGCAAAAAAGACAGTTGCATAAAGAGACCCTCTTTCAAATCCTCTTTTGTATCCAATTTCTGCTTGATTTATAAAATCTAGTGCATTTATTCTATCACTATTTATATAATCTAAACCGGCAAATAAAATACGATCTGCTTTAGCTGAACCACCTCTACTGTAACGTGCAAATAATGCTTGGTCATCATTTAATAAATAGTTAGCACCTAATGAAAATGACACATAGTCATATTCATAATTTACTGTAGTTGGATTAGCTAAATCTATAGATTGAACTGTTTGCTCTGGTAAAGAAATATTACCATCATTATTTATATCATTAACTGATGTAACTGGACCAGCAAACGAACCATCTACTTTACCTTTATCGTATCGAACACTAGCATCAAAGTTTAATTTCTCTGAAGCTTCAACAGCTACTGCTAAATAAGGTGCAGATGTATTATATCTTGTATCATAACTACGCTGACAGCAATTTCCGAAAAAAGCAGCTCCATAACCAACTAATCCATTAGTAGATAAAGTGTTTCCACCAGCATCTACAGCATCAATTAATCTTGCATCATCACCTCGTGCCTCTAATAGGTAAGAATTCCATAACCATGACATGGATACGTTTTGTATTCCTTTAAAATAACCAACAGTTACATCAATATTATCAAATGACTTTGTTAAACGAATGTCATTCATAAAGTTATTGAAGTTATTTAATTGGGTATCGAAAAGTACCACTGGAGCTATTAGTGAATTTGAAGGCACTGCTCCATCTCCATTAGCATAAACTAAAGAATCATATCCATTATCAGTAGCAAAATCACCAGCTAAGAAATCTGACACTGTTGAAACACTAGCTGGAAAAGGAGAGTTAAAACCTCCTTTATTAAATGAGAACCTTCCATTGTTTTTAATTTTAAATCCATCACCAAGATCAAAAGACGCTTCCATACCTACTGATGTAGAAATTGGATTCATTCCGTCACTAACATTTGATCTTCTTAATTGTCCACTTTCTCCAAGACCAACATTTTGAGATAAGTATGGTGTATGTAAGGTTTGATTATTAGCATCAAAATTTGGCACATTTTCAAAATTAGGATCGGCATTGGTTCCTGTTACTTGAATTGGATTTGGTAAATAGGCAATAGCTCTATCATTTAAATATTTAGCATATAATCTCACATAGCCTTTATCAAATTCTTTAGTAATATTAAATTTGAATTGTCCACCATTATTAGCAGTATAACCTGCATCACGAATACCTTCACCAACTCTGTAAAAACCACCCATATGGAAATAAGCCCTTCGGCTATTGGAGCGCCATATTCGAAATCTGTTCTGAAATTCCCATAATCTAATCCAAATGAAGTTGCTATAGAACCTCCTTCAGTTTTACCAGTTTTACTAATTAAGTTAATAATTGCACCTGGTGAATTTGACGATAACGTTGATGCAGAACCACCTCTAATAGCTTCAATTCTGGAAATATTTGAATCGTATCTCGTAAATATATCTGCTGTAGCGAAAGACATATCACCAAACAGTAAAACAGGTAACCCATCTTCTTGTAACTGAACATATTTTGAACCTCCAGATGAAACTGGAACACCACGAACAGCTATATTAGAATTTCCTTCACCACCAGAGGACTCTGAACGGATCCCAGGAATAGTTCTGAAAATTTCAGCTGTAGTTCTTGGCGCAGATTGTTCAATAACATCTGGTCGCATTGTTGTTACAGAAACACTTGATTCTATTCTTGATTTTGGATTGGTAACTCCTGTTACAATAATTTGATCTAAAGATTCTGCATCTTCAGCCATTGTAATATTAATAACAACGTCTTCATTATTAATTGTAACACTTTGAGTAAACTTAGAGAACCCTAAATACGACGCATTTAAGGTATAAGTTCCGTTTTCTACATTTGTAATGGTATAATTTCCATCAAAGTCTGAAACTGCTCCTTGAGTCGTTCCTTCAATAATAACATTAACTCCTGCTAACGGAATACCTGCACTGTCAGTAATACTACCTGAAATTTTCGACTGAGCGAATACAGCAGATATCGAAATCATTAGCATAAGTAATAAACTGTAACATTTTTTAGTTGTAATCATTTTTAGTCTATTTTAATAATTTGATAATTATTGTGGTTAATTATTGACGAATCTATATTTATTATTTCCTTTTTAGAGAAATTGATAAACCGAAAACGTTTTCGATTTACCGAAAACGTTTTCGATTATATTTTTTTTTATTATTTTGCAATTAAAATTTTGATATTTTGAAACCAGTTACACTAAAAGAAATTGCCGAAACTTTAAATATTTCAATAACGACTGTTTCAAAAGCATTAAAAGATTACCCTGACGTCAGTAAAAAAACCAGAAAACTGGTTAGAGAAACTGCAAGTCATTTAAACTACAGACCCAATTCTTTTGCAGTGAACCTAAGAACTAAAGAATCAAAAACTATTGGGTTGATTATTCCTGAAGTTGTACACCACTTCTTTTCCACAGTAATTAAAGGCATTATCTCTCAGGCGGAAAGAAAAGGATATCTGGTTATTATTTTACAATCTAATGAATCTTTTGAACTTGAAAAAAAGCAAATTGATTTACTATTAAGTAAACATGTTGATGGTATTTTAATTTCATTAGCTAACGGTACTTCAGATTTCAAACATCTTACTGATGTTATTGATCAAGGTAAACCAATAGTTATGTTTGATAAAATTGCTAAAATTGTAAACTGCTCAAAGGTTATTATAGATGATAGAAAAGCAGCATATACTGCAACTCAACACTTAATTGATATTGGCTGCAAACGTATTGCTCATTTTAGAGGTCCATTATTACCCCAAAATTCTATTGACAGATTTCTTGGTTACAAAAAAGCTTTAATAGACAACAATTTGGCTTATGATCCAAGTTTAGTATATATATGTGAATGTAGTGATATGAGCTTTGATGAAGGCAAAAAAAATGCAGCACAATTAATTAAAGATCATAACGATGTAGATGGTATTTTTATAAATACAGATATGGTTGCTATTGGAGCTATAACAGAATTTAATAGAATAGGAGTGAAAATTCCAGAAGATATATCTATAGTAGGCTTTAGTAATTGGTTCATGTCTTCAGCTATAACTCCTTCACTCTCTACTATTGACCAACCAGGATATCAAATGGGCAAAATGGCTTTTAAGCAGCTGTATAAAGAATTAAAAGCATTAAAAAAAGGAAAAGAAGTTAACCCAAAAATTATAGAATTAGAAACTGCATTAGTCAAAAGAGATTCTACTAAAACTAAGAATTCAAAAACTTAATATTACGTTGTAAACCTTCAAATTTGGTTCGCTTTACTGCCGATTTTTTAAACACTTGATTAAAGGTATCTTTTGTAATCTCTTCCCAGTCTTTTTTAGTCATTGATAATAATTCCGGATGCGGATTAAATAAAGGTTCGCTATGCGGTTTTGAAAAGCGATTCCACGGACAAACATCCTGGCACACATCACAGCCAAACATCCAGTCATCAAACTGACCTTTAAACTCTGAAGAAATATTATCTTTTAATTCAATTGTAAAATACGAAATACACTTACTTCCATCAACAACATAAGGCTCTGTAATGGCTTCAGTCGGACAAGCATCAATGCAAGCTGTACAGGTTCCGCAATGGTCTGTTGTTGCATAATCATATTCTAATTCTAAGTCGATAATTAATTCGGCAATAAAGTAAAATGAGCCTACCTGCTGAGTAAGAAGGTTGCTATGCTTGCCAATCCAACCCAAACCAGATTTTGCTGCCCACGCTTTATCTAACACAGGAGCCGAATCTACAAATGCACGACCATGAACGTCTCCAATTTCATCTTGAATTGAAAACAACAAAGCTTTTAATTTGTCTTTTATAACAAAATGATAATCGGTTCCATAAGCATATTTAGATACCTTAAAGGTGTTTTGATTTTGAGTTTCTTGCGGATAGTAGTTTAATAATAAAGAAACAACACTTTTTGAACCTTCAACTAACTTGGTAGGATCTAAGCGCTTATCAAAATGATTTTCCATATAACGCATTTCACCATGTGCATTAGACTTAAGCCATTTTTCCAGTCTTGGAGCTTCAGTTTCTAAAAACTCAGCTTTAGAGATACCACAGGATAAAAACCCTAGACGCTTGGCTTCCGTTTTAATGAATTGGCTGTATTTAGATTTGTTATTCAATATAGTTCAATGTCAAGCTCAGCGCAGGCGAAGCTCATGTTAGTTCATTTGGTTTATATTTATAATGTGTTGAATTTCTACACTCAGAAAGTATTTGTAACATATCGTAATTTCCTTCTTGATGTTCTTCAAATCTTCGGTAGATAAAATTAGTAATTCCTGTATAATAAGAACTATCTGAACACTTTAAGATATAGACGTAATAAAAATTCATTTAGTTTATGTTGGGCTTCGACTGCGCTCAGCCTGACACTAAACATTTTATTTTTAAACCGAAAAGTTAATATAAATAATTCACTTAGTTCCTTTCTTCAAATCTTAGAAACGCATTTTTTGGTTTTAAGGTAATCAATGGTGTGATTTCAATGGTATCAAAATCGGCATGAATTTTATATTTAGAAATGAGTTCGCTTACAGCAATAATCATTTCGAACATGGCGAAATTATTTCCTATACATTTTCTGGGTCCTGCTCCAAATGGAAAATATTGAGACGAAAATTGTCGTCCACCTTCATTAAACCGTTCTGGTAAAAATTGTTCTGGATGATTCCATAATTCTGGATGACGATGCATTTCGTAAACCGAAAATAATAAATTAGAACCTGCTTCAAAATGCATTCCTTTGAACTCATCATCATTAACATTCACGCGATCTATAAAATACGCAGGAGGGAACAATCGCATCGATTCCTCTAATACTTGCTGACACACTTTGGATGCTGAAATACGCGTCATTAAATCGGTTTCATCTTTTAAGTTAAACCATTCCTCATAAATTTTGTCTTGCCATTCAGGATGTTTTGCCAGTAACTGAAACGTAAACGTTAAGGCATTGGAAGTTGTTTCGTGACCAGCTGTAAAAATGATTAAAATTTCATCAATGAGCTGCGTTTCAATCATACCTTTTCCATCATCATATCTGGTTTCTAAAAGCATGTCTAACAAATCACCAAAACGTTGGCCTGATGTTTTTCTTTCTTCAACAATACCTTTTAAAATAGTTCGAGCTTCCGTTGAAAGGTTTAAATGCTTGTTTAGAGTTCCACTGCTTTTAAACCACCATCCCAAATAAGGCTGACGTAATTCTTTAACAAGCATACGTTGATTAGCTTCAGTTATAAATTGAAGCCTTTCCATATCTGTTTCTTTTGCTGCTTTTGTAAATAGAGATTTTACAACGGTTTGAAATGGCAGATCATTAAGAACTGGAAAAATATCTATGGTTTTGTCTGTCTTAATTTTTTTGAATTCGGAAACAATCGTGTCCTGCATTCCACTTAGCAAATTTTCAAGTTGCTTTTTATGAAACGCAGGTTGCATCATTTTGCGTTGTTTCTTCCATTTTTCACCTTCGGAAGTTAGCAAGCCTTCACCTACATATTTCACTAAATCTTCTGTTTGAATTTTAGACTTAACATAGTTCTTTTGGTTTTTCTGAAGTACATATTGTGCAAATGCAGTATCTCTAATAAAAAAGACTTCTGATTTGAACCCGACTTTTAATTTGAATACATCGCCTTTCTCATTAAAATTCTGTCGATGAAATGGTAAAGGGTTTTTAAGAATTTCCAGTGAATGTTTTAGAAACCGATTTAAAGGAACTGTAGGTATTTCTTTTTTTGAATGCATTAAAACTGTTTCCTATAAAGGTAAGATGAGATTCTGAAATAAATTTAGAATGATCTGAAAATTTTAAAACAAGCCACCTTGAGTTGGTCCTTTAATTTTACCTAAATGTTTGTAGGCTTGCTCTGTTACTTCTCGTCCACGAGGTGTTCGCATGATAAATCCTTGCTGAATCAGAAATGGTTCATAGACTTCTTCAATGGTTTCAGGGCTTTCACTAACTGCTGTCGCTATGGTTGTGATGCCAACAGGACCACCTTTAAACTTATTGATTATGGTTTCAAGTATTTTATTGTCCATTTCATCTAAACCGTGAGCATCAACATTCAAGGCTTCTAAAGCAAATTTAGCTATTTTAATATCGATACTTCCATTACCCTTTATTTGTGCAAAATCTCTAACACGACGTAACAATGCATTAGCAATTCTTGGTGTACCACGACTTCTTCCTGCAATTTCTACAGCTGCTTCCATAGAAATAGGAACATCAAGTATATTTGAACTTCTTTGAACAATCGTAGTTAAGAGTTCTGTATTGTAATATTGTAATCTGCTCTGAATGCCGAAACGAGCTCGCATTGGAGACGTTAATAATCCTGAACGTGTGGTAGCACCAACGAGTGTAAACGGGTTTAAATTGATTTGAACTGTTCTGGCATTTGGACCAGATTCGATCATGATATCAATCTTGTAGTCTTCCATAGCTGAATACAGATATTCCTCTACTATTGGACTTAACCTATGAATTTCGTCTATAAATAAAACATCACGCTCTTCTAAATTAGTTAATAAGCCAGCCAAATCACCTGGTTTATCAAGTACTGGACCTGATGTTACTTTAATGCCAACACTAAGTTCACTTGCTAAGATATGTGCTAATGTTGTTTTACCAAGGCCTGGAGGACCATGAAATAAAGTGTGATCCAGTGCTTCACCTCGTTTGTTTGCTGCCTGAACAAAAATCTGAAGGTTTTCTAATACCTGATCCTGCCCTGTAAAATCATCAAATGATAAGGGTCTCAATTTTTTTTCTACGTCCAGTTCTTCAGGTGAAAAATTATCGTTTGTTGGATCTAAGTTTTCGTTCATAACCTAATTAATTAGATGCTGAAACAAGTCCAGCACAAAGCAAATATAAACAAAAAGCCTTTCGATATTAACGAAAGGCTTTTCAATATTTTTTATATTCACTCTAATGTTGAAGTTCTTCTTCCCCATCTTTCAAAGGAATGTTTTGAGGAACAAAGTCTTCATCATGTCCAGGTTTACTGTAGTCATAAGCCCAACGGTGAACATGAGGAATTTCTCCTGGCCAGTTACCGTGTATATGCTTCACTGGTGCAGTCCATTCCAAAGTATTTGACTTCCATGGATTTTGTACAGCTTTCTTTCCGAAGAACATACTACTAAACATATTATACAAGAATACCAATTGAAAAACACCACCAACTAAAGCAAATATTGTAATGATTACGTTTGCATTTGCGGTATCGTCAAACAATGGAAAATTAGAGTTCGTATAATAACGTCTTGGTAAACCTGCCATACCTATGAAGTGCATTGGGAAGAATACGCCATAAGCACATATCGCTGTAATCCAGAAATGTAAATACCCCAGATTTTTATTAAGCATTCGACCAAACATTCTTGGGAACCAATGGTAGATTCCGGCAAACATTCCATAAAGAGCAGAAATACCCATTACTAAGTGGAAGTGTGCTACAACGAAATAGGTATCGTGAACATTAATATCTAATGCACTATCACCTAAAATAATACCTGTAAGTCCACCTGTAATGAATGTTGATACTAATCCGATAGAGAACAGCATTGCAGGATTCATTTGTAGGTTTCCTTTCCAGAGGGTTGTTATATAGTTAAAAGCTTTTACAGCAGAAGGTATTGCGATTAATAAGGTTGTGAATGTAAATACTGATCCGAGGAATGGATTCATTCCTGAAATAAACATATGGTGTCCCCAAACTATAGTTGACAGAAATGCAATTGCTAAAATTGACATGACCATGGCTCTATAACCGAAGATAGGCTTACGCGAATTTGTAGCAATAATTTCGGATGTAATTCCTAATGCTGGTAATAATACAATATATACTTCTGGGTGTCCTAAGAACCAGAACAGGTGTTCGAATAATACCGGAGAGCCTCCTTGGTAATGTAAAACTTCTCCTTGAATAAATATATCAGAGAGGAAGAATGACGTTCCAAAACTTCTATCCATTATTAATAACAAAGCAGCCGACAATAATACCGGGAATGATACCACACCAATAATGGCTGTTACAAAGAAAGCCCAAATTGTAAGTGGCAATCTAGTCATAGACATACCTTTAGTACGCAGATTTATTACTGTTACAATGTAATTTAATGAGCCCAATAATGAAGAGGCAATAAATATAGCCATAGACACTAACCACAAGGTCATTCCCATTCCAGAACCGGATTGTGCCAATGGTAATGCACTAAGAGGTGGATAAATCGTCCATCCTGCAGCAGCAGGTCCAGCCTCAACAAATAAAGAAATTATCATGATTACACTTGATAGAAAAAACAACCAGTATGAAATCATATTTAAGAAACCTGATGCCATGTCTCTCGCTCCAATTTGCAACGGTATTAAGAGGTTACTGAAGGTACCACTCAATCCTGCAGTTAGTACAAAGAACACCATTATGGTTCCGTGAATAGTTACCAATGCTAAATAGATATCTGCATCCATAACACCTTCAGGAGCCCATTTACCTAATAAAGCTTCGAAAAGAACGTTAGGTTGCTCTGGCCATGCAATTTGCATACGGAACATAAGTGACATCAAAACACCA
Organism: Algicola sp.; assembly: GCA_018222875.1. GTDB lineage: Bacteria > Bacteroidota > Bacteroidia > Flavobacteriales > Flavobacteriaceae > Psychroserpens. The sequence continues at coordinate 713 of JAAEZL010000053.1, read as the reverse complement.
ACAACTCCCATTATGGTACCCGTAATTAGGTACTGTTTAGCAATCATTTTGTGATCTTGACTAAAGATATATTTAGTCACAAAAGTCTCTTTATGATGATGTCCGTGATCGTCGTGAGCGTGAGTATCTGCGTGTGCTGACATAATCTATTTTCTTTTTTTAAGTCTTTTAGTTAATTAAAGAATTTTTGAAGGTTTTTTGTTCACTTATCCAAGCATCATATTCTTCTTGGGTTTCAACAATAATCTTCATTTGCATATTATAATGAGACTTCCCACATATTTTGTTACACAACAATAGGTAATCAAACTCATATAATAGTTCTTGTCCTTTAGCTTCAATTTCTTCTTTTCTGTCTAATCTAAGTGCATTGATATTAGCAACTTTCTCTACGATATCCGGATTTTGACGCATTTCAGCAGTTGTTACAGTTGGCGTAAATCCGAATTGTGTAATCATTCCAGGAACACAATTCATTTGAGCTCTAAAGTGAGGCATATAAGCTGAGTGCAAAACATCCTGAGAACGCATTTTAAATAAAACTGGTCTTCCAACTGGTAAATGTAATTCTGTTGTTATCACATCGTCTTGTGCATTTGGATCAGATTCATCTACACCTAATATATTAGCACGATCAATATCAATCAATCTTACGTTGGCCATACCCAAGGTGTTATCTTCACCTGCATAACGAGCCTTCCAGTTAAACTGTT
>JAAEZL010000264.1 GCA_018222875.1 Algicola sp. | reverse complement strand
TCCAAATAACATTTTTTAAAGTACCAAAGGGTACTGGTACCTATTCTAATAGTTTTGAATTAGGGATGTGAAAATCATGTTTTTTAAAATTTTCATCCAGTTTTTCAAATTTTTCAGAATCTAAATTACTGTATTTTTTTAATGTTTCTATAGATGGAATTTTGCGGGTAAAATTAAAGGTATTTAGAATAAGCTGGGAAAGTTGGTTCTGATTAATATCTCCGTCTGCTTTTCTAGGAGGCTCTATAAAATTTTCTTCAATCAATTGTCCTACGAAATAGGCTAAATGTGCGGGCTTGCCAGACCAAGTAAGCTTTGGTTTTTTGCTACCACTACGATTATTTTGAATAAATCTAAAAACCATTTCCTCTCTTACCTTTATATCCTCATGCAGTTTATTCCATCCTACAATATGATAAATCATTTCATCCTCATAATTAGGCTTCAAGATAATACCATCTTTTTTAATGAACCCGTCTTCTAATTTTATTTCGCCATATCCACCTTCTGACATTGATACACTAGCTCTTAAAATGACATCCTTAATTTTGGGTATTATCTTATATTCTAAAACATCCAAATAAGTCTTTTTTTTCAGAGACTCGTAATAGTGATAACTAATAAATCCCTCAACTTCCAGTACATCTATTTCAATTAGTAATTCTCTCAAAAAATATTTAAAATAGAAATCATCGATTAGTTCAGGTTCATAATAATCAAAATTATTAAGGTGAAATTTTAATTCACTATTGAAATTATTGTTGTTCAATTTGTTGAAATGAGTATTGTTTATTGCAAATATCTCTTTGTAATTCATCTTTTGATTTATATGTTAAATTATTTTATTGAAAAAAAGCACTATCGGCAATTTTAACTGCTCGTTCTTGAGGTGTGACTTTTATATACTTATAAAACTCTCGTTCTGTTGAATGACCGCTAATTGCCATAATATCTATAGTTGGCATCTTTGAAAGATAGGCATTCGTACAAAATGATCTTCTTGCAGTATGGGAAACAATTAAAGTATGTTTACTTACAGTTTGGCTTATTTTTTTTCCACCTATGGTTTTTTGAATAGTGATTTGTTCATTTATGTTTGCTTTTCTACCTGCTTCCTTTATGTATTCATTAATATCAGGATCATTTAATTTGCGAGGAAGATTACCATCATATCTTTCTTTCATTATCGATTTTATTCGAGGATGGATTGGGACATAAACCTTTTTAGAAGTCTTTTTTTGTTTAAATTCAAAAACCTGTCTACCATTGAATGTTTTTATCTGGTCTCTGGTTATGCCATTATAGTCTGATACTCTTTGCCCTGTATAGTAGCCAATCAAAAAAATATCTCGTGCAAGCTCCCAATCTTTTGTTTTCGACAAGTCCACTTTGTATAAGGCGTCAATCTCATTTTCGTTAAGGTAAATTGATATTGTTTCTTCCGAAACCGCTTTAAATTCTCGATGTCTATATTTAAAATTGGTATTTATGCCATCCTCAGATGCTCTATTTAAAATGGTAATTAAATTTTTGATGTGCTTACCAATGGTATTTATGGAATAATTATTATCCTCTAAAAACTGTATGAAGGAGTAATAAAACTTTAAATTTATGAGGTCAAAATCCAAATTGTATTTAACTTTCTTATTAAACTCTTTCAACCTATTTACTGTTTGCTTGTATGACCTTACCGTAATCGGACTTAATTTGACAGCCCTAATATTTTTAGCTTGATTTTCTTTACGTTCTATGAAATCATCAGCAAATTCAAAAAATGAAGTAATTGGTTTATCAACTTCCTCGGTCTCACGAATTATTTTTTCTAATAAACCTCGTAAAATCTTTCGGTTTTGTTTTTCTACTTCATTCAAGTTAGAAACTTGGTCCGCAAAATCAGAAGCATATCTCAATAAATCCTTATTTACTCTTTCTCTATTCTTTAATGTAGATAACGCTCTTATTCTTTGATTAGATGGATCCCAATTTTTAGGTAAGACTTTATATCCTGTCGCAAATTTCAATCGATTATTTCTACCAAAACTATAATCTAATATTATAGACGTTTCTGCTTTTGCATTAACATCTTTTAATCTATATTTAATGGTTCCAGAAGTGGATTGAATGGCTCTACTCATAATTAACATTTATAACAAATCAAATAAGGGACAACAAAAGGGACAACATTTACTTGATACATTGTTATATCAAAAGTAAACAAATTATTCAATATACCTTATTAAATCAATAATAATAAGGCATATGAATAATATCATTTAAAATAAGGTAACATGCCATAAAGCAAAAAGTGGTACTGGAGGCACCACCATCAAAAACCCGATTCGTTGAATCGGGTTTTTTGGTTTTAA
>JAAEZL010000052.1:19159-20569 GCA_018222875.1 Algicola sp. | reverse complement strand
AATTAAAGCAAGACTAAAATACATAAGAAGCAGTAAGCCTGTACGAACCCAAGGTAGCTCAAAAACAGGATTGATAGTTTCTAAAATATTTACAAGCGCAATAGCTACAGCAGCACTTGCAATTATATTACTGCCAGATGCAAATATTCCAGCAATAAATCCGAAATAATCTCCAAATGCAGTTTCAATATAGGTATAAGGACCACCCGTATTATTTACTTTGCTACCAGCTTCTGCAAAACAGAGCACCACTAAGGTAATTAGAATACCACAAAAGATATACGAAAATATACTTGCTGGTCCCATTATTCCTGTAATAAACGCAGGTAAGGCAAAAATGCCTGCACCAATCATGATATTCATGATATTTGCTGATAAACCAAATACACCAATACTTCGCTTTAAACCTTTGTCTTCTCTCATTCCGGAATATTATTAGTGTTTAGAATAAAATGTTATCTAAAGCTCGATTCAAGTTTTGTTGCATCATCATGAATTTTCCATTGCTAAAAAACACATCTTGAATCTCATGTTTAAATTCAGTAAGTTCCTTATTGTCATAATCATATCGTTGGATATTATCATCTATTTTTTCAAACTGTTTTACTTCAGAATCAGCTTTAAACTCGTTATAGATTTTGTCAAATGCATCAGGATCAACTTTTGATGTAATCATTTCAATTTCAACTTCAGTTTCTTCCTTATCAGCGTTTGCACAAAGTATAAGAATGTAAATTTGAAGTTCTAATTTGTTCCATTGGTTAGCTTTTGTTGTCATGATTTAAGATTTGGGTGGTTTGAAGTGTTGTATAATCAAGTTTATGTTTTAATAGTTTAAGTCGTTTTTTGTATGTTAATTGTCTCCAAATCCATTCAAAAGGACCAAATCTGAAATATTTAAGCCATAATTTACTCATTAAAACCTGGAATAAAAAGACACAAATAGCAATAGCCATAATTACAGTAAAACCAAATTTACCAGTAAAACCTAAACCAATTCCGTAGAATAATATAACAGAAATAAAGGTTTGAAAAAGATAGTTGCTCAATGCTAGTTTACCAACAGGAGCGAATACCGAAAAAAGTGACGGTTTCTTAAAATATATCAATGCTAATAAGCTGGCAAAACCCATTGCAAGAGGAACAGTCCCAAAGGCATATGTCAAAGTATTTAAAAATTCCCAGTACTCTTCTCTGCCACCAAAAAACTCAATATAGGTTCTGATAATACTTGTTGGTAAACCGATAAGAATTCCCCAGAATGCAATTTTTTTTAGAAATTTAGTGTTGTTTAATGCATCGTGATTTAATATTTTTCGTCCTGCCCAAAGTCCTATTAAAAAAATACCCAAAACTTTAAAAATGCGACCTTCCTCTAAAATGCCTCCAATTCTTATAAAGGTATTGCCA
>JAAEZL010000052.1:17422-19149 GCA_018222875.1 Algicola sp. | reverse complement strand
GCATACAAGGTTAAAATATCTCCCAGCCAAAACAGACATAGATGAATTAAGCCAATGATTAAAAGCCAAAACATACGTCGTCTAAAAAAAGGAGCAAAAGGCTTATTGTTGCGCTTTAGATTATTGTATTGAATAACACATCCAATTCCAAAAAGTAAAGAAAATATAGAATAGAATTTTCCATCTACCAATGTAAACATTATAAAGTCTAAATATTTATCTGAAAATAAAATGGTTTCAGGGTATTTTACTTCATCAGGAAAGAATAAAAAACCAGAAAAGACTAGAATATTCGCACTAAAAATAAAGAAAATAGCAATGCCTCTAAGTACATCAAGAAACTGAATACGATTCTGTTTTTGAACCGGAAGGATACTAGTTTGTGTGGTTTTTATATCCATATAATGGTTCTTATAACTAATTAAGTTTAAAATTGAAAATAGATAAATTGTTCTCCACTGCCTTGTGATATGGCTATTAAGAAAAACATGATAGCCCAAATGATTCCTAAAAGTAATGGTGAAATTTTCTGAGACACTTCTTTCATAGATGTGTTTCTCATAAACCAGTGGCATAAAAATAACACTCCAATTAGGCTTAAAACCCGAAATATATCAAAGCCATTTACAATTTTAGCACCTTCAGGATTCATAAATAGCATGGAACTAACCATATTTTTAGCTGTTGAAAATTCTCTGGCTCGAAAAAACACCCACGTAAAGTTAACAAGAGTGTAGGTGAGCAGTGCTAAAATGATTCCATTAAAGGCATTGATTTTAATGTTTATCTTATGCTTCAGTAAACGCTCGGTTATTAAATAAATACCATGTAATGCTCCCCAAATCACAAAGGTCCAGGCTGCTCCATGCCATAAACCACCCAATAGCATAGTTAGCATTAAAGCCACATACATTCTGGTTATCCCGTTTCGGTTTCCTCCTAAAGGAATATAGAGGTAATCTCTTAACCAGGTAGAGAGTGAAATGTGCCAGCGCTTCCATAAATCTGAAAAACCAATAGAAGCATAAGGATATCTAAAGTTGTCAGGCAGAATAATGCCTAGCATGAGTGCAATCCCAATGGCACATGTTGAGTATCCTGCAAAATCAAAGAATATTTGTCCAGAAAAAGCCAAAGTTCCTGTCCATGCATCTAAACTGTGAAGTAACTTATTTGAGCCAAAAACCTGATCTGACACATCAGCTAACATGGTATCGGCTAAAACAACCTTTTGAAACAGACCAGCAGTTAACAAAAAGGTTCCCCAGATGAATTGTTGTGTTGTAGCTTTCTTTTCTTCATAAAACTGTGTAATTAATTCTTTAGCTCTTACAATAGGTCCTGCCACTAACTGCGGAAAAAATGTGACATACAAAGCGAAATCCAGAAATGTACGAGCTGGTTTTATCTTTCTATGATACATGTCAATAGTATAGGACATGGTTTGAAACGTGTAGAAAGAAATTCCCATAGGAAGAATAATATCCATTGGTCTGGGTTCGTAAGCAAAACCAAGTGCATTTATTGCTAAGGTGAAATTTTCTAATAAAAAGTTACCATATTTGAAAAAGGCCAGAAAACCGAGATTGACAAACATGCTGAGAAGTAACCAGAATTTTCGTTTTTTCTGATTGTCTTCTACTGCCAATTTGTTTCCGGCTGTCCAGTCTACTATGGTTGAAATCCAAAGTAAAATCACCAAAGGCGGATTCCAGAGTCCGTAAAAC
>JAAEZL010000052.1:7837-17412 GCA_018222875.1 Algicola sp. | reverse complement strand
AAAACAATAACTAAAAACACTATAAAACTTAAGGAGTTGAATAACATAATTAGTTGGTTTTAGAGTTAGAAATTACACCATCAGCTTTCATGATTTTCACCAAATCTCTGGTAAAAAACCTTGCATCTGAAGCCGATAAGTGTGACCATTCTGGACATTCCAGATTTTTGAATTGATCATAATCTTCAAAATAGTACGCATTTGCGTTAGTAGCTTTTACAAGTGGATCCCATAAATCAGCGCGTGACAAAAACTTGTCTTCGCCTCCTTTAATCCAGCCACTTGAAGGACATCGTAATAGTATAAGATTGCCACCTCTTTGCATGAATTTTTTAGCATCTGCAACAAAGAAGTTGGTTGTAGCTTCTTTTTCGGGAGGATTTTTGTTACCCATAATAATAAACTTCCAAGCAGCTTTTATTGAATTCGCAAAAGTAGTGTCAGTTGCAGTTTTTTCACTCATTGGATTGTTTCTGTCTTCATCTATATAAGCAAAAGCATTAAATGGAGGATATTGAGGTTTACCAGATCTGTTTTTTGAGTTTATGGTATTCAGTAAAGATTTAAGATCGATATCATCAGACCAACCTTCTTCAGAAGTGGATATAAAAACAAAATTCTTTTGTAGAGGCATGGATAAGAAATGATTAAGTCGTTGTGCATACGTGCGGTTTTCATAATGTTCAACACGACTTTGAGCTCGTTTCCATGGACCAGCTTCAGGAAATGTTGTAGAGAAGAACAGTCCTGGAGTAACACCGACGAGCACTGTTCCTGTGAAATCTGTATTATTCACGATGTCATGAAAAATAGGTAGAGGTGAAGCACCAGCTGAAGCTAGTTGAATAGGCTTGATTCCTGTTTCTTTTTCCCATTCATCTAATTGAATATCAAAAAGAACTCTTGAAGAACCCATAAGCACAACTCCATCTTCAGATAGCGTTTCTACCTTGGCTCTTTGAACTGCCCAAAGGTCTTTATTGTCGTCAATATCAGGTAATTTTCCTTGTGCTCTCCAATAGCATTCCCAAGCAATTAAACTCAGTAAACTTATAGCTATTGCGACAAGCATTGATCGTTTTAGATTCATTTTTGGTTGGTATTTGTTGGTTTGTTGTTTTAAAGTGGTATGTATGTTATGAGTAAGGATTGAATTATGAAAAACACAATAAATGGAATGACTAAATAACCCATCACATCACGAGCTTGAATTTTAGTGCCATTTCCCATAATTGGAAATACAAGTAATAAATAAAATGGTTGTAATATATTAGAAAGACTTTCTCCATAGGCAATAGATAAAGAAGCTTTCGATATCATTGCTGTAACCTCGTTGGCTGGTAAACCTTCACCAATCACTTTTACAGCATTGATAATACTTGGTCCTACGACTGCAAATTCGCCACCTGCGGATGGGATAGCAAAATTAACGACACCACCAGTAACATATGCGAAAAACGGATACGTCTCGATAGTTGCAACAGAGGCCATGATTTCTGCTAATTTCTCACCTAAACCAGTGTAAAGCATGATGCCCATAATACCTGCATAAAAAGGATATTGATATAAAATTCCAGAGACATTACTACTAGACCGTTTCATTGCAATCACATAGCGCATTGGTGTTTTGTGCAATGCTAGTCCAGTAATCAAGAAAGTAAAAATCATGATATTAAAATTCAATTGAAAACCGTTGGTGTAAAAATGATAGATGATATAAGTCAATCCCATCAGCACAATGCAAATTAGAAGCAGGATACCATTATTTAATTTGTCGGAAACGGACTTGTATGATAAGTTCATACTATGAGCTTCTTCTTTTATAGATAGCTCTTTTTTAACCGTTTTATCTTCCAGCATGTCATCCAGTTGCTTGATATTCTTCGTTTTCGGAATTAGAAAAACTATCATTAATGGTGCGAATAACACATAAAGAGCCATCATTGCAAAGCTCAAGCCAGAACCCAATGTATAGGAGGTAGGAATAATGTCTGTTAAGATTCCAGATTCGATTAAATAATTATTCTTTGTGCCCAATAACAGAGGAATCGAACTCGAAAGACCAGTTACCCAGCTTCCACCTGAAAAGTAAACACATGCGACTAAAAACGGATAGTTGATGTCTTTAATTCGCAAGGCTAATTCTCTTGCCAAAACACATGTAATAACAATCCATCCAAAACTTATCAGTGACAATAATGCACCAATAAGTGTGACGAAAAAATAAACCTGTCGAGGTGTTTTGATATAATTGGTTAATTTATCTATACCATTATTTACAAATGGAGACAATGCAATAGCAAAACCGGTAATGATAATCAATACAATTTGCATCCCAAACTCCAATAATGAATAAAAGCCATCGTACCATCCTTTAATGATATCCATTGGCTTAGCTTCTAACCATAAGAAGGCTACAAAGCTTGTGATGATAGTCAAAAGCATAGCAAATACGAATGCATTTGGCATGTATTTCTCAAATAATTTAGTGGATTTCTCTCCGAAATTAGTAATCATTATTCGTCGGTCTTTGAAATTTTAAAATGCTTCTTTATCTACATATTACTTAATCATCGATAACATGAGGAGCTACTAAAGTGTGGTCCAGAACTTTGAAGCTATCAACTTTTTTCTTATGATTTTTAAAGTTAATAAATTGAACCATAACTCCCATTATTAACGGCATTAAAGCAGTAACAACAAAAACAACTTCCCAGGAATAACTTTCTTTCAAAATACCCACTAAAGTAGATCCTGAAGCTCGTCCCATATTAGACAATGCCATATATAATGTGAATTGTGTAGCGGCCACTGTTTTCCAGCATAATTGCATACCAGAAGCGAAAATTCCAATACTTAGGAAAATGTATAAAACATAATAGATAAACATAAAACCACATATAAAAATGGTATTTGCCCAAAGTCCTGTTGTAAATGCAAAGATTGCTATCACAGCAGTAATCAAACCTAAATAAATAGTCAGCATTTTTATTTTACCAAAGTAGTCTACGAGATAGCCACCTATAACCATTCCAAAAATACCAGCAATGACATTTATTATTGAAAAGAGTTGTGAAAAATCAGTATTTGTCCAACCTAATTCCTGGACAGTAAAAATGGGTAGGAGAGTATCCATTAACCCAAATAAAATTCCACTAACAAAAGAAATCACTACAAAAATAAGACTAGAGTGTAATTTCGTAACGCGATATAAGCTTTTGAGAATCTCAGTCCAGCTTTTCAATTGATTTGATTTAGATTCGGTGTTTGCCTGTCCTTCAGACCATGGCATAATTTTTTCGCCTGGACGTTCAGTAAAGTAAATAGGAACTATCATAATAATGGCTACTGAAATCGATAATAACGAAATTGCAGTTGTAAATCCAAGACTATTTATGAGTGCCGTTCCGACTAACAGCGAAAGTGACGTTCCGATAATTTTTGTTCCCCACATTAATCCGTTGGCTCTTGCTTGTTCTTCTTCAGGAATAACATCAACAGCCATTCCGTCTGTAGCGACATCCTGGAACGCTCCAAAAAAACTAATTGAAAATCCAACAATCATCAGTCCTGAAATATTATTCAGAGGATCAGGAACAAATCCAATACTTAAAAAGCTCAGAATTAAACCCAGTTGGCCAAATATGACCCAAGGACGTTTTCTTCCCATCGATAGAATGGTAAAGCGATCCATGAGTGGTGCAATTATAACTTTGAAACTCCATGGAATTAAAATAACACCAATAAAAGCTGCAATATCAACGGGAGATTTATCGTTCATAGCCAACCATGCAGGTAGTGCGAAAAAGAGAATACCTTCAGGAATACCTTGAGCGATGTAAAGCGCAGAAAACGAAAAATATCGAGATAAGGCACTTCCTGTAAGACTTTTGGAGAATTTGAATTTGAGTTTTGATGGTTTCATTTGGTTGATTTAAGTTTTACATTGTCAATGTAAGTCCTCCATCTACTGTTAGTGTCGAACCACTTATATAACTCGATTCATCAGAACACAGAAAAAGGATAGATTTAGCCATTTCTATAGGAAGACCAGCACGTTGCAAATGTACTTTAGGGATAATGCCTTGGTCATACACCTCGTCACCAATGAGATTTCTAATTCTATGGTGCATTGGAGTTATTGTAATTCCAGGACATAAGAGATTAACTCTGATGCCTTGTGGAGCTAATTCAGCTGAAACACTACTCGTTAAGCCAACGAGACCATGTTTAGATGTGACATAAGCAGCACCAGAATGAAAACCAAGAAATGAATTCACAGAACCTACATTAACAATGGCACCTGAATTACCATTTTTAACCATGGCTTTGGCTTGGTATTTCATGCATAAGAAGATGCCTTTGAGATTGATATTCATAACCTTATCCCAATCGTCTTCTGATAATTCAGTAATTGGAGCAATTGTACCTTCTATACCAGCATTGTTTACGGCATAATCTAAACGACCAAATGTCTTTATTGTATGAGCGACCATGTCTTCTACATCTTTAGATTTAGAAACATCAGTTGCTATAGCAGATGCTTTCCCACCTTTTGCTTCAATTGAAGCGACTAAACTGTCTAGTTCTTCTTTTCGACGTGCAGCAACGACAACATTAACACCTTTTGCTGCAAATGCTTCTGCTGTTGATCTTCCGATGCCGCTACTTGCTCCTGTGATTAATGCAACTTTGTTTTCCATGTTGTTAGTGTTTTATAATTATTTATTATTTAATACCTACTCGGTTCGGTTTTCGGTTTCACCGCTTTTTTACTGAAATACTATCGTCTTACAATCCCATATCCTTATATATTTTCCATTCTCCATCTTCCTTTTTTAATACCAGTAAATATTTACCCTTACCTTTTGCTTTTCCAGCACTATCTTTATATTCATATGTTCCAACTTCAAATAAGTATTCATTGTCAGTGTTTAAAAGAATAGGTGTATAAACAACAGTTCTAGTATCATTCTTTATCGAATAACGTATATATTTGCCCCAAGCGTTGAGTATTTCTTCATCTTTTACAGTGCCAAAAGTGGCATCTTTAGCATACATTTTGTAAAGTGCAATGGAGTCTCCATCATAAAAGTGTTTAGAAAATTTCTTATCAAACGCATCCATAAAAATCTTAGCTTCATTTAAATCAATTTTTGGTAATTCCTCCGATTGCGAAAGTGCTGGAGAAAAAGAGAGTAAAATAAAAAGGTATAAAAGAAGTTGTTTTTTCATGGGATTTGAGTTTAATCAGTTTCTGAATCAGCTAATTTTTTAGTATCCACATATTGTTGAAATGCAATTACTTTTCCATCTTTAAGAGTCCATAAATGTGCTGCCTGAGCATTGTAAACAATTCCAGTTTCTTTGTTCTTGGCATCATATCGTAAGGTTGCAAGCACTTTATTGTTGCTCATGTCGTGAAGTTCTATATCTGCTAATTTGAAATACTCGTGGTTGGCTCCAAGACGAACAAAAACACCATTCAAAACGGCATCAGGACCTACATAAGGATTGTTATCTGCTAAGGAGTTGCTTTCGGCCTCATTCCATTCAATTTTGGCATCCATTCCAGCAAGTACAGTAGGAATATCACCTTTAGCAAAAGCATCATAAAGACCATTTACAATCGATACATTTTCAGGATGAGAAACCAAACCAAGTTGCTGCATAAAAACGGAGTTATCCATAAAGTCCTGTTCTTGAGCAATCTTGCCATTCTTCATTTTTGCTATGGTTACACCCTGAATGTCAACCGTTTGGTTGCTTGCAGGAATACCAAAAAAATCACCAGTATGTGTGCCTTTAAAGTTCCAGTGCTTTACGATTTTGTCACCTTGACCAAAGACGTCAATAATTGTAAATTCAACATTTGAAAAACCAGTAATAAAGTTTTGATAGTAGGCTTTAAAGTTGTCTATGCCTACAATATTCTCCGGACTTTGAATGACTATAATGTTAGTGTCAAAATAAGTTGAATTGATCTTATCTATTTCACCTTTGTTTACAATATCATCCCAAACTTGGGTGTACATTTTTATGTCTTTTTGAAGGTTTTGACTAAAGGAATACATTGTAGATAAACCTATACTAATAGTGATTATGAATAATTTAATAGCTTTCATGGTATGATGTTTTTGTTTAGAATTTAATATCAGAAGGATTCATAAAGATTACCAGGTCGCAGTCTTTTATGAAATTGTGAAGTGCTGATTTTTGTTCAGAATCGACTTCACAAACATATAGGTTCTCTGAATGGTCTAAATCCATAAGATGTTCATAATTTTCTTTCATTGAAATGTTAATCGTTGAAACTTTAACATCGAAATTTTCAAGTAATAAAATAGAAATTAGATCACTTTCAATAAAACCTGAACCACCTATGACTCCTGCTTTTTTCATGTTTTGATTAAAAGAATTGTTGAACGTAGTAAAAAAAACAGGCAGATGATAACGTGTTGGTTGATTTGCTTTTAAAACACTAAAACGAAATCTCTTGTGTCATCGCGATCCTCTCCACAAAAATCGCTTCTGCCTGTTAATGAAATGTTATTGAAGGGATTGTTATTACACTTCAATTGTATTTGCTTGTTAGATATTACTGACTTGAATCTATTCTATATCTTCTTCAACAGTTGCATTCTTTTCAGCTTCGATAGCCTGAAGATTTAAAACCACTTCTGTAGGATCCCAATACCCAACTTCTCTCACGATTTTACCATCTACAAATTGATAGGTTAGATGTATAGGTATTTCTATAACTTTACCGTTTTCAGCCAGAGTGCCTTTCCAGTCTAACCAGCAGTTTACCCAGGTTTTGCCTTCATCTGTAACCACCATTTCATATTCAGGATCTTCACCTGTAAAGCTTCTGTTAGAAAAGAGCATATCATTTTGTTTATGATAGTTTATTGTTTCTTCAGTACTCATGCCTTTCTCACTGCTGGAATTAAAGAACGTTTGTGATGTATCTGCATAAATACTTTTATCATACGTTTTATTATTGTAATTGTCTATTGCTTTTTTTACCGTATCAATCTCTGATGATTGCATGGTATATCGTTTCTCTGATTGCTCGCAAGCTGTAAATAGTATTACAGACAGTGCTAATAAAAATAATTTTTTCATTGGTTTATGTTTTATAAGTTGTTAGATTCTATTGCATGCTTAAATCTTTTACGAGTGTATAGGCGTAAGACCAGGCGTCATCTAATGTTGCGTTAAACTTTTCACGAATCGCCTTAGTTTTTGCAGCACCATGTTCACTTTCATATACTTTCCATACGCTATCAACATCTTTGTCTAAATCTGCAAATCCAGTAAAAGGTGTTGATACGAAATAATCTGCACCTTGTCCTCCCATCATACTATACCAGTAACCTCTGCTGTCTCCTTCTTTTTTTGCTATGGTAGAAGTCACTTCTTTTACGACTTCGTTAAAAGCCATAGAGTTGTTTACTTTGAAGTTATACACCCAAACAATGCTCATGCCTTCTAAGTTGGTTTTGCGACTGTAATTTGGCATGAAGCTGGCAATGTTAGTCTCTGAACTTTCTATGTGAGGAATGATAGATTCCATTGCAATTGTACGACACGCTTTTCCTGCCTCATCACTTTTATCCATTTCTGCCCAATTATTCATTCTAGCAGCTAATACATATACATTACCTTTTCCTTGTATACGATTCCAGACATTCCAGGTTTCGGTTCCGTTATTTTCTTTGTAGCATTTGTTCCATTTTTTTACGCCTTCTACAAATTCAGCACCATGACCAAATTTTATAGTGAACTCGGTTAGATTAAGCATAAAATCTTCGTCCTCTTGAGTTTGAGCAGTAACTGGCAACACCAATAAGAAGCATGCCAAACACAAAAATGTTTTACTTACATTAACTAAGTGTTTTTCAATTTTTTTAGAAACTTTCATAATAATGGTTTTAAATAGTTGATTAATAATTGATTTGTATTCAATCACTAAGTAACCTTTTATCCTACTATTATAAAACCAATCAAGGACGAATGGATAGATTAATTGTCCGAAAACTGCGAATTGTTTATCGAAAAATTTTTTTTAAAGAGCTATTTAAAGTGTAATTATATGGTTTGCAGACGTTTAAGTAATTCTTCTTTTAAAGATTTACTTACAGGAATGGCTTTTTTTGCAATAACAATGTGGTTTGTTGCAATTTCATCTATTTGAGATAAATTAACAATGAACGACCGATGAACTCTTAAAAAATGTTTGTTAGGTAGTTTTTCATCCATATCTTTTAAGGTCATGACGAGCAAATATTCTTTCCCTTTTGAATAAATCCTACAGTAATTGCGTTCGGCTTCGATGTATAAAATATTTTGAATATCAACTTTTACCATTTTTTCATTATGTCTTACGAAAATGCAATCGCTTAATAAAAATGGTGAGATGTCTGACTTTGAAGACTTGTTATCAACGGTTTCTTTTGTTTCCTGTTGAAGGCGATCTACAGTCAATTCAATAGCCCGTTGTAAGTCTAATTTTTTGAATGGCTTTGAAATAAAAGCATGAGGATGTGTGCTTTTTGCGCGATTAAAATGAGCTTCATCAGCATTTGCAGTTAAGTAAATTACGGCAACATCTTGAATTTCCTTAATAAGTTTTACGGTTTCAATACCATCTAATTCGCCTTTCAGATTAATATCCATCAAAACAATATCAGGAGAATCTTGCTTTACACAAGTTAAGGCATCTTCTGCTCTGGGTACAATGCCTACGACTTCATAACCAAGCATGGTAAGCTGTAATGAAATATTTGCAGCAATGATCATTTCGTCTTCTACAATTAATATTTTGATTGGAGTATTCATTTAGGCTGCTGGTTTAATTTTAAATTCAAATGATATTGAAGTTCCATTGTCATGTTTTTCTTCCATAATTCCATTGAGTTGCTGGGTAAGTAATTTAACTAGTTGAGATCCAAAACCTGTACCTTTAGGAGTAGCATGTTTTGTTTTGCCAATGCCATTATCTATTACTTTTAGTGTAATGGTTTCAGCGTTAGGTTGAGCTAAACTAATTTCAATGGTTCCTGTATTATCTTTTGGAAATGCATATTTTAAAGCATTGGTAAGTAATTCATTAACAATAAGTCCGATTGGGACAGCAGTATCAACATCCAATTCTAACTGGTCCATGGCACATTCAATTTTTACTTTGTCTTCAGCATTAAAAGTGTCTAAAATACCATCGCTAAGATTCACAAAATAATCCTTCATATCTATGCTTCCCAAGTTTTTGCCTTGATACAGTTTCTGGTGGATAATTCCCATAGACTGTACTCGGTTCTGACTGGCAATCATGGCATCTTTGGTTGGTGAATCTTCTAATTGGGCTGATTGCAACGCAATTAAACTCTTTACAAGTTCGAGGTTGTTTTTTACACGATGATGAATTTCTTTAAGCAGTAATTCGTTTTGTTGATTCTTGGTGTCTAGTTCACTGTTTAGGGATTCGAGTTGCTGATTTCGCTTTTGGTTTTTTCTGAAATTATAAAAAACTCCAAACAGAATAATAGCTAATAAAGCCGTAAGAATTATAT
>JAAEZL010000052.1:5391-7827 GCA_018222875.1 Algicola sp. | reverse complement strand
ATATATAAGATTTTAGTTCGTTTTTGCTGACTGATTTTTTCATCCTGAAATAAAATAGTAGCATTTTTTTGTCCGACTTCATATTTTGATTGTGCTTCATTTTCAAGACTTAATATAATGTTATCTTTAAAAGACTCTAATTCTGAAGTATATAATTGATGGTAATACAAGGCTTTAGTGTGATTGCCAAGAGATTCGTAAATTTCAGAAACATGCATGTAGTTCTCCCATAAATTTCTTTTACTTCCAGTTTTTTTGATGAGATCAATGGCTTTTAAATTATATGGTAATGCATTTTCATACTGTCCTTGCATAATATAGACGTGACCAATATTGCCTAACGAAGGAATTAAATAACGGTCAAGACCCATTTTCTTGGAATTATCATAATTGGCTTGATAATCTTCAATAGCTTCATCATAGCGTTCCATGTATTTATAAATATTACCTCTCCAGTTAACAGATGCCATCATAGGTATGCCAGTTTCTCCTATGTCTTTGTACAAATCAATAGATGCGTTTATTGATGTCAATGCGTTTTCTAAATCGAAACCAGTAAATAATTGACTATTAGCTTTAAAACGGTAGGTGAGTGCTAAATCTTTCTTTGCATTAATGTCATTCTGAATAGTGATGGCTTTGTCACAATATTTAATGGCTTCATTATAATTATTTTCGTAGTATAACAAGTCACCAATATGAGCATAAGATTGCGCAATCCCTTTTTGATTATCTAATGTTTCATAAAGACTCAAGGCCTTGTAAGCATAATTTTTTGCCTCATTATAATCTGCTTTTATAGTGTATAACTCCTTAATAGCCAGGTATGTGTTGGCAAGATTTAGCTGATCATTATGGTTTTCGTAAATATCTTTGGCCTTCTTTAGGTAAAAAACAGCTGAATCTAATTTGGAATATTCTTTATGATATAGCGCCAGATAACCATAAGATTTCGCAAGTGTGTTTTTATTATTTGCATGTTTTGAAAGCAGAATGGCTTGTCTGGAATGTATTCCAAGTTCAGTAGAGTCTTTTATACTATTGCTGTGATTTTCCAGCCAATTCATTACAGTATCTAAAGCAGATCTGCTTGAATCAGAATTTTGCACAAAAGAGCTTAGTGCACAAAATAGTACAATTAATATGCTTAGTTTTTTAGTCATAAGTCTTTAATATAGCTATTGAAAAGACTTTAGGGAAAGTTAAAGGTAGTAAAATTTTCCTTACAATATTAACATTCTTTTAACTAAAATAAATTGACCGAATTCAATACAGATGCGGTCTTAACATATGTTTATGCGGCTGTCTTCGTTTTAAATTGAAACAATATTGAAGTGCCATTATCATGATGTTCTTCCATAACTCCATTAAGTTGAAGGGTCAACAGTTTTATAAGTTGAGAGCCAAAACCAGTTCCTTTAGAAGACACATCAGACGACTTACCAATACCATTATCTACAACTTTTAAAGTTAGCGTTTCAGGATTAGGTTTGCTGAGGCTGATTTCAATTTTACCATGACTATTTTCAGGGAACGCATATTTTAAAGCGTTGGTTAATAATTCGTTAACTATAAGTCCGATTGGAACAGCTGTATCAACATCCAGTTCTAGCTGATCCATAGCGCATTCAATTTTAATTTTATCTTCAGCGTTAAATGTATCCAATATGCCATCACTCAGATTGACAAAATAATCCTTCATATCTATGCTTCCCAAGTTGTCACCTTGATACAGTTTTTGATGAATAATGCCCATCGATTGCACTCGGTTCTGACTGGCAATCATAGCATCTTTTGTCGCAGAATCTTCCAGATCTGCAGACTGCAAAGAAATTAGACTTTTTACCAGCTCAAGATTGTTTTTTACACGATGGTGAATCTCTTTGAGAAGCAGCTCATTTTCAGCATTCTTAATTTTTATAAGTTGAGTTGTTTTTTTGTTTTTATTAAAAAAATAAAGCAAAGCTATAAGCAACACGGCAAGTAAACTGGCAATCACTATAAACAGAGTCTGTACTCTGCCTTTTTGCTTGATTAAAGCTTCTTGACTGGCAATGGCTTCGTCCTTTTTACCAGTTTCGTATTTGATGACAGCTTCAGATTCAAGATTAGCGATTCTTTCCTCAAGAACTTGTGTAGCATTGAGAGTTGCTTTTTCTTGATAGAGCAATGCGTTTTTAAAATCTCCAAGATGAGCGTAGCATTCTGATAAATCTTCGTATTGTTGAATAATGGTTGCCTGACCTTTCTTTTCATAAGCTTCAACACCAGCAGACAAATGATTTAAGGCTTTGACATACTCTTTTTGGAGCAAATATACTTGTCCGATTTCTGTTCTGTAAGTAGCACATCGCTCTTCACCAATGATAGCTATGCATAATTCCCAGGATTTGATATAGTCTTTAAGTGCATTGTCATAATCTTTTGCTCTTACGT
>JAAEZL010000052.1:3063-5381 GCA_018222875.1 Algicola sp. | reverse complement strand
TCGATACGAATGTGCTTTTACAGGAATAAAAACTTCTTCGGGAACTTTTTCTCTTACAACTTTCAGACAATAATCAGTAGCTTCATAAGCTTTTTCAAATTCACCAAGTTCACCATAACTAATAATCAAGTTAAACTGAGCCATACCTAACAATCCGTAATTTTTTGTTTTTTGTAAGAGCGGAATTGCTTTTTTGGTATATTCTACAGACTTTCTATAGTTTTTCATTACCTGATAGAGTACGCCAAGGGTTCGATAAGCACTTCCCAGACCTTCATCGTCATTTAATTCCTCATAAATTGGAATAGCTTTGAAGAGAGCATCTTGTGATTTTTCGAGCTGTCGTCCTTTCAGATAGTTTCTGGAAAGAATCTCATAAGTATCAGCAATTTTGTTTTTATCTGTACCTTTTTGATAATAGGTTAATGCTTTAGCGGAATGATATACAGCTGAGTCTGGAGAAAAAATTCCATTATAAGCATGCCACTTTGAGAGTTCTTCATGAATTAGAGCAAGCGTAGAATCTGTTTCCTTATTTTTAGCACGTTTTAAGGTTTGAAGACCAATTTCATGAGTGAACTGAGCATTTGAGAAATGTTCTTTCATCCACGAAATACACGAATCGATAGGAACTGATTTAAAAGTCTCAGGTGTTATCACATCTTGAGATTGCACAAAAAATGAACATAAAAAGGATAATACAAATGAAGCGGTTGATGTTTTCATATCTTTTAATTAAACGCATTAAAAGAATTGAGGTCAAATCAAATATACTAAAAAAAAGCACTATAACTCGTACAGTGCTTTATGCTTATAATGTAATCTCTATTTGATTATTTAAAATATCATCAAAGGTTTCTCGTTTTCGAATCAAATGTGCTTTGTGATCATACCAGAGCACTTCCGCAGGTCGATAACGAGAATTGTAATTAGATGCCATAGAATAGCAATAGGCTCCAGCATTTTTAAAAGCCAGAATGTCATCTTCACTAATTTCATTAATTCGTCTGTTATTAGCGAATGTGTCTGTTTCACAAATGTAACCAACTACCGAATAAAAACGTTCTCTACCTTCAGGATTAGAAATATTAACAATATCATGTTGTGAGCCATAGAGCATTGGTCTGATTAAATGGTTGAAACCAGAGTCAACCTGAGCAAACACAGTTGATGTGGTTTGTTTTACGACATTCACTTTGGTTAAAAAGTAACCCGCTTCACTGACTAAAAATTTACCTGGTTCAAAAGCTAAAGTTAACGGCTTTCCATAGGCTTCACAAAATGCATTAAATCGTGTAGATAGTTTTTCGCCTAACTCTTCAATATTGGTTTCAATATCACCTTCTTTGTAAGGTACTTTAAATCCTGAGCCAAAGTCGATAAACTCTAAATTTTTAAAGTTTTTAGCCGTTTTGAATAAAATTTCACTGGCATATAAAAACACATCAATATCTAAAATATCACTACCTGTGTGCATGTGAATGCCATTAATCGTCATATTGGTGTTTTCTACAATACGAAGTAAATGTGGAATCTGATGAATTGAAATACCAAATTTACTATCAATATGTCCGACGGAAATATTCGTGTTACCACCAGCCATCACGTGCGGATTTATACGAATGCAAACAGGAGTTTTAGGATGCTTTGTTCCAAACTGTTCTAAAATTGAAAGATTATCGATGTTAATTTGTACGCCCAGTTTTGAAGCGTTTTCTATTTCTTCAAGCGATACACCATTTGGAGTGAAAATGATGTCTTCAGCTTTAAAGCCAGCTTTGAGTCCGAGTTGCACTTCTTGTATTGAAACCGTATCCAAGCCTGAACCTAAAGTATTAAACAATTTTAAAATAGAAATGTTTGATAAGGCCTTTACTGCATAATTCAATTTCACCTGTTTCACCTTATCAAATGCAGACGTTAAACGTTTGTACTGAGATTCGATTTTTTCAGCATCATAAACATAAACTGGACTTCCAAAGTCTTTTGCAATCTGTAATAAGGTGTTTTGTTCCATTAGTTTGAACTATTAATTAAAATGTATTTACGAAGCCAAAATTAGAGGTAATCTGAAGTTTAAACATAAAAATGTAAAAATTTTTATAATTTTGCACATAATGTTAAATAATTAACAAATTGAAAACCATTGCCTCTTGTGTTCAAGATATCATCGTGTCGAGTGCCTTTTTAGAAGAGGCATTATCACGAGAGATTATTAATTTTTCTGCTTTAGCTAAGGATTTAAATGCTCCTATTTCAGAGATGTTGCGAAAACCTGTTAAAGATGGAGCAATTATGATGGCATTGCGACGATATCA
>JAAEZL010000052.1:0-3053 GCA_018222875.1 Algicola sp. | reverse complement strand
CTTTAGGAGATATTACTGTGCGTTCGGATTTAAGTGATTTTACATTTCAGAATTCTAAAACTTTAATCCATAGTCATTCACAGATTTTAGAAAAAATTAGTACAAATCATCAAATTTTTTATGCGTTTACTCGTGGAATGTTTGAAAGCAATATTATAATATCAACATCAGAAAAAGAGCATATTTTAACGAATTTTAAAGATGAAGTGCAAATTGGTTTTCAAGATAAATTATCAGCAATTAGCATTTATTTACCAAAAGGAAATTCTAAAATAGCAGGATTGTATTATCAAATTTTTAAACGTTTGGCATGGGAAAATATCACATTATATGAAGTAGTTTCTACCACTAATGAATTTACGATAGTTGTTGAAGATGCGATAGTTGATAAAGCGTTTTCTGTAATTAAACGTTTAAGAAATTAAGGACTTCATAGAAAATTTGAATATAATGTATGATGTTCTCCTTATTCTAGCTCAGAGAGTTTAAATCAATATTAAAAACTATTGGTAAAATCTTTTAGTATGTTTACTTTTGTGGTCGTAAAAAATCACTTCGGAAGCCTATTCGGAGACTAACAATAAATTTCAAAACCAAATGAATTTACACGAATATCAAGGAAAAGAATTATTAAGCAGTTTTGGCGTACGTATTCAACGTGGTATCGTTGCTCAAAATGCAGATGAAGCAGTTGATGCAGCTAAGAAGTTAACTGAAGATACAGGTACAGGTTGGCATGTAATTAAAGCTCAGGTTCACGCAGGTGGTCGTGGAAAAGGTGGAGGAGTTAAGTTGGCTAAAAGTTTAGACGAGGTAAAAACGATTGCAGGACAAATTATTGGAATGGATCTGGTAACACCTCAAACCTCTGCTGAAGGAAAACGTGTGCATCAGGTTTTAGTAGCTGAAGATGTTTACTATCCTGGAGATTCAGAACCAGAAGAATACTACATGTCTGTATTATTAAACAGAGCGAATGGTCGTAATATGATTATGTATTCTACTGAAGGAGGTATGGATATTGAAACGGTTGCAGAAGAAACACCACATTTGATTTTTCATGAGGAAATTGATCCAGCGACTGGAATTTTACCATTTCAGGCACGTAAAATTGCATTTAATCTAGGCCTTTCAGGAACTGCATTTAAAGAAATGACAAAATTTGTGACATCATTATATACCGCTTACGATAAGTCTGATTCTTCATTATTTGAAATCAATCCAGTATTAAAAACAAGTGATGATAAAATTATGGCTGTTGATGCTAAAGTATCTTTAGATGATAATGCCTTATTCAGACATAAAGATTTAGCAGCATTGCGTGATTTACGTGAAGAAAATCCTATTGAAGTTGAAGCAGGAAAGCTAGGTTTAAATTATGTTGACCTTGACGGAAATGTTGGTTGTATGGTGAATGGTGCAGGATTGGCAATGGCAACGATGGACTTAATTAAGCAGGCAGGAGGAGAGCCAGCAAACTTTTTAGATGTTGGTGGTACAGCAGATGCTGCTCGTGTAGAAGCCGCTTTTCAGATTATATTGAAAGATCCAGCAGTTAAAGCTATTTTAATTAACATCTTTGGAGGAATCGTTCGTTGTGATCGTGTTGCTCAAGGTGTGATTGATGCCTATAAAAATATGGGTAATATTGAAGTGCCAATTATTGTGCGTTTACAAGGAACCAATGCTGATATCGCTAAAGAATTAATTGATAATTCTGGTTTAGATGTGATGAGCGCTACAGAGTTTCAGGAAGCAGCAGATAAAGTGCAGCAAGTATTATCTTAATAATTTAATTACGATTCAGAGTGTGTCACACTGAGCGCAGTCGAAGTGCATAAGAATCGATAAAAACAAAAAAGCTCTCGGTATTGAGAGCTTTTTTAATTTTATAAATGCAATCCACATTCTGTTTTCGGATTGTTATTCCAGCGACCACTGCGATCTTCACCAGGAACTGTACAATGTTTACAACCAATTGAATGATAACCTTGAGCTACCAAAGGATGAAAAGGTAAGTTGTGTTGCTCAATATAAGCATCACGTTGTGCTTTCGTAATATCTAATAAGGGATAAAATTTTAAAATATCACCACGCAATTCAAAAATATCCAGGGTAGAACGATGATCGCTCTGCCATTCCATTAAACCTGAAACCCAAACTTTATACTTGTTTTTAATAACATCTAATGGTCTGACTTTATTAATAGAGCAACAGAAATCCGGATTCTTCTTCCAGGTTTCATCTTTTTGTGTAAAGTCGTGTTCTTCTTTTATTGCACTAATTGAAGTAACATTCAAACCATATTGTTTGGTGAGCTGTTCTTTGTAAGTTAAGGTGTCTTCAAAATGATAACCTGTATCAATAAAAAAGACCTCTTGCTTTTGATTAATTTCAGAAAATAACTTTAATAAAAAAGCTGAAGTAGCAGCGAAAGAACTGGTTAACATCACGTCAGTCACATCAAAGTCTTTATATAATTGTTTAATTCTTTCAGTAGCTGAAAGCGTTTTGTACTTTGTATTGAGTGCTTTTATTTCAATTTCTGAAATGTTAGGAAGGACTTTACTGGTATTAGAAATCTCAAACATAGGGACGATTTAATCAAAATGCAATTTACAGTCTTAAATCTAAAGTAAATGTTAAGGCTATTATTTTTGCGATAATGATAATTTAAGGCTTCTTTTTTTGTGGTTTTGGCATTGGTCCACGCAAATGAATAATCAATCCGTTAAGAAAATTTCTTAAAATCTGGTCACCACATTCCATATAGTTAGGATGATCTTCACGTCTAAACATTGCATTTAGCTCACTTTTAGTAACTCTGAAATCGACAAGTTCTAAAATTTTTACAATATCATCATCGCGAAGTTTATGAGCGACTCTCAGTTTTTTAAATATATCGTTGTTGGTCATTTGCTTTAATTTAATCTTTTAATGTTCAAAAGTAATAATGTTTTTTGTTTAGTAATGGCTAAAAGTGTTTGAATTCAAAAAGAAGGACACTTAATTTGATTGTCTGTCATTATAATAATAGAAAGGAGTGTCTTTTT
>JAAEZL010000263.1 GCA_018222875.1 Algicola sp. | reverse complement strand
TTTTTTTTCCAAAACGGAATTTTCGCCAAAAAAGGCTCATCCTTGCTGAAAAACGCAAGACTGAAATTCCGCAACAAACCTTATACAAACTCGTTAGCAAAAATTAAAATGAACAACAAAAAATTAAAGAATATGAAAAAAAAATACCTTTTACTTTTTAATCTTTTACCAATCATTGCTTTCTCACAGTTGGAAGTAAATACTGTTGAAGTTACATCTAATGACTTAGTTTACGATAATATTACAGATCGAATTTATGTATCAATTCCAAGTTCAAATGGTTCTAATGGGAATAGTATAGGTGTCATAAACCCAAATAACTATACGTTAGAAAATACAGTTTTCATTGGCAGTGAACCTACAGTCATTGCAATTTCAGATGATGGACAATTTATTTATAGCGGTTTCAGTGGATCATCAACTGTTAGAAGGTTTGAAATACCAACTCTAACGTCAGGACTTCAATTTAGTTTAGGCTCTGATTCTTCTACAGGTTCTTTTTATGTTGAAGATATAGAAGTTATGCCTGGACAATCAAACTCAATAGCTGTTTCAAGAAGAAATATTGGATTTTCGCCAAAGCATGAAGGAGTTGCTATTTATGATGATGGAGTTATGAGACCTAACACCACGCCTGATCATACAGGAAGCAATCGAATTGAATTTATTTCTCAAAATTCTTTAATTGGATATAACAATGAAACTACTGAATTTGGAATAAGAAGAATGTCAGTAAATAACTCGGGTATTAACGTTTTAGGCGTAACGCAAAATGTACTATCTGGATTTGGAGAAGATTTTAGTTATTATAATAATAGAATGTATGCAACTGATGGAACAGTTGTAGATACAACAAATTCATTATTTGTAATCGGAACATTTTCAAATGCTAATGGTCCATCAGTATATGATACTAGTACAGACTTGGTTTGTTATGCAAGTTTTGATTTTTCTGGAAATATTGTTTTTCAAAGATTTAATCCAAATACCTTTTTAGTCGAAGACAATTTGCCTATTTCAGTGGCTTTTGGTGACGTAAACAATATTATTACTTGTGGATCGGGTTGCTATGCTTTTAATAGCTCTGACAATAAAGTAGTGATTATCAAAGACACCTCTTTAAGTTTGACCGAATTTGATTATGAAAATGAATTAAGTATTTATCCAAATCCAACTTTAGATTACTTGAGTATTAAGAATGGTCAAAACATAGAAAAAGTCCTTATTTATGATATAAGTGGCAAATTAGTTTCTCAATTTAATAATAAATATGAGAACTTATATTTGGGAGATTTAGCTTCTGGTAGTTATTTCGTTAAAATTATTGATAGTAATAGTATAACGACAAATAGAAAACTACTTAAGAAATAACTTTTGCTAACAACGTGTAAGCGCAATAACTACTGAATTCCCTATCGGAAATTCATTCGTTTTAACTAACTTAGTTGCGTCAGTGGAAAAATACTAACACATTTTCCCGTTACTGACGCTTACACAAACTCGTTGTAGCCAATTAAAGAAACCCAAAAAGTATGAGATTTATAAAATCGATATTGATTCTAATCATTTTGGTTTCTTGTCAAAATAAAGAAAATAAGAAAGCTGAAAATAGCGATATGATATTTGGAACAAAATCATTTAAAGTTCAACCGATAATTGACCTTTCAGAAAAACTTGAGAGCGAAGATGAGATTATATCTGTTTCAGTCGATAAGAATGGAATAAATACATTGATAATTCATTCCGCACCTCAATACAGAACTGAAAATGGAATGTTTGCAGTGATTAAATCTGACAAACCTAAAGACTATACATTTATCCGTTTTGACTTAAAGGGAAATGAAAAATTTAGAACTCTAATAAAAGATGAATATTACAATTTTCATAACGTGAATTTCTTACCAACAAAAGAAATTCTGCTTATCTGTGGACGTAGCAGATACAAAAATGAAAATGAAATAGACAAAAATGCACGAATTTACAGCCTTAAAGGAGAATTATTGAGAGACTTTGTTGTTGGAGACGGAATTCAAGATGTCCAAATTGACAATGATGGAAATATATGGACTTCGTATTTTGATGAGGGAATATTTGGAAATTACGGATGGAACGAGCCAATTGGAGCATCTGGACTAATATGTTGGAATAAGGACGGACAGAAAATTTGGGAATTCGAACCAACTGAAGGACTTGACCATATGGCGGATTGCTATGCAATGAATGTAGATTCGGACAACAACACTTGGTTTTACTATTACACAGAATTTCCACTTGTCAAACTTGATAACTCAAAACAAATTAAGTTTTGGAATACTGATATTGGAGGTTCAAGTTCTTTAAATATTTCTGACAATAAAGTGCTTATGGCAGA
>JAAEZL010000051.1:9173-20619 GCA_018222875.1 Algicola sp. | reverse complement strand
TAAACTTTAACACAAGTATTATTTACAATGGCAGGTCTCGTCAATAGGATGACCTTGTAGCACAGAACCTTTATTTCTGGTTGCTTTAGGGCCAATACCACATTCGTAATCATTAAAGGCAACTTTAACTGTTAATTTACCGCCTTTAATCTTTGCTAACTTCCCTTTGGCAAAAGTAACAGGATAATTGACTATTGTTCCGGTATAGTTAGAATTAGAAAACGTAATCTCTACAGTTTTTCCACCATCGACAACTTTTTTACTTGAGAATGTAGCTCCTTTAGGAATCGGAACTACAAAATGAGCACTACCGTCATTTGTATCATAGAGGTAATCTTCATTACAATCAACAGCACAATCGGTTTCACAAAAATCCCATGATAAATTTTCAGAGTATTCTTCCTGTGTTTTTTCTGGACATCCAAAAAACGTAGCGTTTACAAATACAAAGCAACATAATTTTAATAGTGTAGTTTTCATAATCTTGGTTTAGTTAATAAGTTCAAAGATGCGAAGTAGGATGACATCAAAACATACCCAATGCAAGGTATATTAATACAAATTACTAAAAAAAATAAGAATTAACAGGAAAACTAAGACAAAATGAAAGGCCTGGACTACTAAACAAAAATAAATTTAATTGTAGCGATCATTGCTATGAATGAGATAAAAGCGATCAGAATCCAAATACTTCCTCTATAATATTTTTGGTGTATTTTGAAGTCTTTCTTGTAGGCGAAGTAAACGAGTATGATAAATGCAATTGCAAATAAAATCCCGAAAATCAATTGACCGTTAGTAAACATATAGCTATTTTTATGTAAAAATAAATAATGCAATTGCAAAATTCACTTAAAATCACGTTAATATTTGCGAATTGTGTAGTTTCAAAATATAACCTAATAATACATAGTTACTTAAATAAAAAAATAATTTAGATAATGAAAAACAAAATAGAAGCTGTAAAAGCATTTCATACGGCATTTAAAATTGGTCACAGAGAAACACCTAAAGCTGATTTGGGAATTGAAAAAAACATGCTGCGCTATAAATTAATGCGAGAAGAAAATGAGGAATATTTAGAAGCAGCAAATGATGGTGATTTAATTGAGGTAGCCGATGCTTTAGGTGATATGTTGTATATTCTTTGTGGTACTATTATTGAGCACGGATTGCAATACAAAATTGAAGAAGTTTTTGATGAAATTCAACGCAGCAATATGAGTAAGTTAGGAGAAGATGGAGAACCAATTTACAGAGAAGATGGTAAGGTTTTAAAAGGTCCCAACTATTTCAAACCTAATATTCAGGAGATTTTAGAGTCATAAAAAAAGAAGCCATTTGGCTTCTTTGTATTTTTATTTTATTTCGTATCTCCAACCATGTTTATCTTCAGATAAGTTATGTTGAATACTGAGCATTTTTTGTTTGAGAATACTCGAGTATGATGCATCATTTATTTCAGGAAGATCGTAAATGGAATCATGATGTTCGAAAGCTGAAACAGGACTTATAACAGCAGCTGTACCAGTTCCGAAAATTTCTTTCAAACTTCCGTTTTTATGAGCTTCTATAAGTTCATCTACTGTAATAGGTCTCACATCACATTTAATACCATTATCTTTAGCTAACTGTATGATGCTTTTACGGGTTACTCCATCTAAAATTCGGTCGCTTGTTGGTGCAGTGATTAATGAATCTCCAATTCTGAAAAACACATTCATAGTTCCCGCTTCCTCTAAAAAGGTATGCGTATTGGCATCTGTCCAAATCACCTGTTGAAATCCTTTAGCCTGTGCTAGATTAGTAGGATAAAATTGTGCTGCATAGTTTCCGGCTGCTTTTGCAAATCCGACGCCTCCATTTGCCGAACGGCTAAATTTTTCAGCAATTAAAACCTTTACAGTTCCTTTATAATATGCTTTTGCTGGAGAGCAAATAATCATAAATCTGTAATTTTCAGATGGAGCTGCCGCAATGGCCGAATCTGTTGCGATTACAAAAGGTCTGATGTATAACGAATTACCAACTCCGATTTTTACCCAGGCCTTATCAAGATTTAATAAAGTTTCAAGGCCTTCAAAAAAATAGGCTTCAGGAAATTCAGGAATGGCAAGTCGTTTAGCAGACTTATTAATACGATCAAAGTTGTCATGCGGTCTGAATAAAAAGACTTTGCCAGCGTCATCTTTATAAGCTTTCATACCTTCAAAAACAGCTTGTCCGTAATGAAACACTCGAGCAGAAGGATCAATTTGCATCGGTCCATAAGGCTCAATTTTAGGTTGTTGCCATTCGCCATTTATATAATCACAATAAAACATGTGATCTGTAAATGTGCGTCCAAAAGTAAGAGTGCTGAAATCTACATCATGAATTTTTGTGGTTGGTGATTTTACTATATCGATTTCGTAAGTTGAAACTTTCGTCATTGTTTTCTCTGAATTTTATTTTGCAAAATTAGTGATTTCAGCTTTAAAAACGTATAAAATTACGCTAAAAAATCCGTAGCTTTGTAAATCAAATATTTACTTAAAACTAAGACCAATGATGAAACGTATTTTTTTACTATTAATGTTAACAACTTTTGTTTTCTCTTGTAAAAATGAAAGTAAACAAACAGGAGACTCAACAGATATTACTCAGGATATGTCTCAGGACGAAGAGATTTCATACAGTTCTTTTGGAAAAGAAATTAATGATGACGATGCACTTTCAGCTAAACGAATGGCAACTCATTTTGAAAGTATGACCATTGGCGATTCTATTGATACAAAGATGATTGCAAAAGTTGATGAGGTTTGTCAGGCTAAAGGATGCTGGATGAAAGTAGATCTTGAAAACGGAGAGCAAGTCATGGTGAAATTCAAAGATTATGGTTTTTTTATGCCTAAGGATATTGCAGGAAGAGAAGTGGTTTTAAATGGTAAAGCTTTTGTAAATGAAGTGCCTGTCGAAGAACAACGTCACTATGCAGAAGATGCTGGACAATCAGCTGAAGAAATTGCAAAAATAACAGAGCCTAAAAAGACATTTTCTTTTGTTGCAGATGGTGTATTGTTAAAAGAGGACTAATGCTAAAATATTTTGGTTATGGCCTAGTATTGGTCTTAATGTTTAGTTGTAATTCTTCTGAAAGCACAGACAAGAAAACCACTATTATTGATGGCTCTGAGCGCTATGAAGTATATCAAGGTTCAGAAATGGCTAATGTAATGAGAGGTATGCATGCCTTTAATTTACAACTTAAAAAAGAAATTGAAAGCGGAAAGGTAACTACCGAATTTCCTGAAGAATTTTTAAAGATTCATACCGCTGAGTTCTCAGAATCAAAGTCCAGAAATGCAACTTTTGATTATTATTCCGGTAAATTTGTTGACGCTCAGAAATTAGTGTTTACAGAAGATTCTACGGTTTCCCTTACTGAGCGTTATAACAATGCCATTAATCTTTGTATCTCGTGCCATCAAAGAGAATGCACAGGACCAATTCCTAAGATAAAAAAACTACTTATTAAATAACATTGCAACGTAAAATAATCACTACAGCAGACGGTTCTAAGACCATTCAAATTGAAGGATGGAACGAACAATACCATTCTGTTCATGGTGCAATACAAGAAGCAAATCATGTGTATATAAAACAGGGTTTGCTTTTTTTTAATTCTGAATGCTTCAGTCCTTCTGAATCTGACTCAGAATCTGATACAATCGCAATCTTAGAAGTAGGTTTTGGTACTGGTCTCAATGCTGTTCTTACCTTATTAAATTCGGAAGAACTTAAGCAACATATCAATTATGTTGGTGTTGAAGCCTATCCGGTTTCTTCAAAAGAGTTAAATCAACTCAATTATGCTGAAGCTTTGCAAATAAAAGAAAAACTGTTTGAGGACTTGCATCAGTCAGAATGGGAAATCCCTCAAGACATAACTCAGTATTTTACGTTGACTAAACTGAAGCGATATTTTAACGATATTGACGATATTAACCGTTATAATATTATTTATTTTGATGCGTTTGGAGCTCGCGTACAACCCGAATTATGGACCGAAGCACTATTCAAAAAAATGTATAAAGCCTTAAAGCATAATGGTGTGTTAGTGACCTATGCATGTAAAGGAAGTGTTAAGCGTGCTTTGAAGTCTGTTGGTTTCACCATTGAACGCTTAGAAGGTCCTCCAGGAAAACGTCATATGCTCAGAGCTGTTAAACGTTAAACCATTCACAAATATTTAGTTCCTGCCTGAGAGTTTCTGTAATTTTGTAGTACTATGAAAACAGTATTAATAACAGGAGCCACAGGACTAATCGGACAAGAAATTGTTAAGGTTTGTCATGACAATAATTGTGTAGTTCACTTTTTAACGACTTCAAAAAATAAATTATCTTCTCAAGATAATTATATTGGCTTTTATTGGAATCCAGATGAAGGAGAAATCGATTTGTCGTGTTTTCAAGGTGTAGATACAATTATCAATTTAGTTGGTGCAACCATTTCAAAACGATGGACTGATGACTACAAAAAAGAAATAATTTCGAGCAGAACTGATACCGCAAAATTGCTTTATGATAGTATCAAAGCACATAATTTTCCAATAAAACACATCGTGTCTGCAAGTGCGATAGGTGTGTATCCTAGTTCTCAAACTAATTATTACGAAGAAGACTTTAACAAAACATCTGAATCATTTTTAGGACATGTTGTTGAAAAATGGGAACAAGCGGTAGACCAATTTTCGTCTTTGGGAATAAGCGTTTCAAAAATTAGAATAGGTTTAGTCCTTTCTGAAAAAGGTGGTGCATTACCAGAAATTGTAAAACCAATGCGTTTTGGTGCAGGTGCTGCTTTTGGAGATGGAGAGCAATGGCAATCCTGGATCCACATTGACGACTTAGCTCGACTGTTTTTTTACGTAGCTAATCATAGACTTGAAGGCGTTTATAATGGTGTAGCTCCAAATCCAGTTAGTAATTCTGAATTGACCAAAACAGCTGCTCGTGTATTAAATACACCTTTAATCCTTCCCAATATTCCAAAATTTGCTATGAAACTAGCTTTAGGTGAGATGCATATTTTATTGTTTGAAAGTCAGCGCGTAAGCTCTCAAAAAACTGAAGATGCCGGATTTAATTATTTATTTCATCATTTAGAACCTGCTTTAGAAAATTTATTAGGCTAAAAAAAAGCCACTCTTATAGAAGAATGGCTTAAGCAATTTTTTTAAACGCTATCAATCTAAGCTTTCTTAGCCTTTATATTTACTTTTAATTCGATATCATCATTAATAAACTTATCTCCTAAATTATCAAAAACAGATTTAGAGCCATAATTAACATTCCACTTTGTTCTGTCAATAGTGAACGAATCGCTGGTAATAGTCATTTCATCACCATTATTGCTTATAGTAACAGGAAATGATATATTATGTTTCTGTCCTTTGATAGTTAGATTCCCAGATAATCTTGTTTTTCCTGCAGCTAAGGATTCAGTAGAAGTGATTTCAAAAGCTGCTGATGGAAACTTAGTCACATCAAAAAAGTGATTTTCTTTCTCTTCAACAGTTCCTTTCAAGTGTGCTTCCAAATCTTCTTTGCCATCTCCAGCTTCAAGATCTAATACAGTAATAGAGTTCATGTCAATTATAAAAGTGCCACTTTGTAGTTTACCTCCATTAGTTTTAAATACTCCGCTATCCAAATTTATAGTGCCATTATGAGTTCCTGTTGGTTTGAACCCTTTCCATTCAATAGAAGATTCTGCAACGTTGACAGTAAATTTTTCAGAAGTACTTTCACTAACAGCTGCAGGTTCAGCTTCACTTGTATTAGCTTCTTCGGCCTTATTTTTACATCCAGTAATTGATAAGGTAAATACAAGTAGTAATGCAATTGGTAATGCGTTCTTAATCATTTCAAATAGTTTTAGTGTTTATATGACTCCAAAAATAACAATTTCTGAAGAGACCTCAAATGATTACTATTTTTTTGATGACATTTTGACATTTTAATAATAATGGCAGTACTTTTGCCAATCTTAAATCGAAGATTTACAAAAATGATGAAATACCATGAGTAAAAAAGATAAAAAAGAAGTGATTGAAGATTTGGAAACTAACGAAACTTCTAATCAAGATACACAAGTTGAAGAGTTGTCTGTTGAAGACCAGCTAAAGGAAGAGCTTGGTAAAGAAAAAGATAAGTTTTTACGTCTGTTTGCCGAATTTGAAAATTATAAAAAGCGAACATCAAAAGAGCGTGTTGATTTATTTAAAACAGCAAGTGAAGATGTCATGCTGGCAATGTTACCAGTGTTAGATGATTTTGAACGAGCACTTGCACATATTGAAGATGACAAAGAAGCTGAAGAACTCAGAAAAGGAGTATTGTTGATTTATAATAAACTAGTGTCAACTCTTAATCAAAAAGGCTTAGAGAAAATAGAAGTCAAGGCAGGCGATGTCTTTGATGCAGATGTACATGAAGCCATTACACAAATTCCAGCACCTGATGATGATATGAAGGGTAAAATTGTTGATGTCATTGAAAAAGGATACAAGTTGGGAGAAAAAGTAATTCGCTTTCCTAAAGTAGTTATAGGTCAATAAAATATTAATTAAAAAAAAGACCTGTTTTTCACTGTTAAAATGGGTAAAGTAACATGGCAAAAAGAGATTATTACGATATATTAGGTATTGATAAAAATGCTTCAGCAGCAGAGATAAAAAAAGCCTATCGAAAGATGGCAATTAAATACCATCCAGATAAAAATCCAGATGATAAAGAAGCTGAAGCAAATTTCAAAGAAGCAGCAGAAGCCTATGAAGTACTGAGTAATGCAGATAAAAAAGCAAGATATGATCAATTTGGTCATCAAGCTTTTGATGGTGCAGGAGGCTTTGGTGGAGGAGGTATGAATATGGATGACATATTCAGCCAGTTCGGAGATATTTTTGGTGGTGCTTTTGGTGGAGGAGGCGGTTTCTCTGGTTTTGGAGGTGGCTTCGGAGGAGGTCAAAGACGTGTAAAAGGAAGCAACCTTCGTATTCGGGTGACACTTACATTAGATGAAATTGCCAATGGCGTTGAAAAGAAAATCAAAGTAAAACGTAAAGTTCAGGCACCTGGCACAACATATAAAACCTGTAGCACTTGTAATGGCGCTGGTCAGGTGACCAGAGTTACCAATACTATTTTAGGTCGAATGCAAACAGCATCGACGTGCCCAACTTGTGGTGGTGCAGGACAAAGCATTGATAAAAAACCTAATGATGCCGATGCTCAAGGACTTAAAGTTAACGAAGAAACGGTTTCTGTCAAAATTCCTGCAGGTGTTGTTGATGGTATGCAATTAAAAGTTACAGGAAAAGGTAATGAAGCTCCTGGAAATGGAATATCAGGAGATCTGTTAGTCGTCATTGAAGAAAAGGAACATGAGACGCTTAAACGTGAAGGCGATAATTTGCATTATGACCTTTACATCAGTCTTCCCGACGCTGTTTTAGGAACTTCAAAAGAAATTGATACGGTTACTGGTAAAGTTAGAATTAAAGTCGAAGCTGGTGTTCAATCTGGTAAAATTTTACGCTTGCGCGGAAAAGGAATTCCTAGCATTAACGGTTATGGTACAGGTGACTTACTTGTTCATGTGAATGTCTGGACGCCTAAAACGTTAAACAAGCAACAAAAAGAATTTTTTGAAAGTATGAAAAATGATGAACACTTCAATCCTAAGCCAGAGAGTAGCGACAAATCTTTTTTTGAAAAAGTTAAAGATATGTTTTCATAAAAATCAGTTTTTTAATAAAAAACACTATATTTGAATATCACTAATTCATTTTAGTGGTAATTTTTCTTTTTCATAGCAATTTTTTCCCATCCTTAATTTATTAAGGGTGGGTTTTGTTTTTTAAGTCGTTTCTAATCTGACGATTACTTGTGTAATGCCTTTATGGCTATTTTAGTTTTTAAGTGATGATGTTAAAAATTAATGTATATAAGCCCTTAATTCGTATTAACATTTTTATCTTTACATGTTTCGATATATAATTTTTCAATTTTAATTTATGAACAACCTCTTAGTTGCTGATTCAGTATCTAAAAATTTCGGAGATTTTAGAGCTTTAAATGAGGTTTCTATCTCTGTTCCCAAAGGAAGTATTTTCGGGTTATTAGGTCCAAATGGAGCAGGTAAAACAACGCTTATTCGCATCATCAATCAAATCACCATGCCAGATACGGGTCATGTTTTATTAGATGGAGAACCTTTAAAACCCGAACACATTCAAAATATTGGTTATTTGCCTGAAGAACGTGGTTTATACAAATCTATGAAAGTTGGTGAGCAGGCTCTGTATTTAGCTCAATTAAAAGGCTTGAGCAAACAAGAAGCTAAAAAACGATTGAAATACTGGTTCGAGAAATTAGATATTGGAGATTGGTGGAATAAAAAAATTCAGGAACTTAGTAAAGGTCAGGCTCAAAAAATTCAATTTATTGTGACGGTTTTGCACCAGCCAAAATTGTTGATTTTTGATGAACCTTTTTCTGGTTTCGACCCAATTAATGCTAATTTGATTAAAGACGAAATCCTTCAACTTCGAGATGAAGGCGCAACCGTTATCTTTTCTACACATCGTATGGAGTCGGTTGAAGAGTTATGTAATCACATTGCCCTAATTCATAAGTCCAATAAAGTACTTGACGGCAAATTAACAGACATCAAACGTCAATTTAAAACGAATACCTTTGAGGTCGGGCTCCAAACCAATTCAATAGAAAGTGTTTCAAATGCCATTAAAGAAAAGTTTGAAGTGTTTCCGGCGACGTTCAGAAATTTAAATGACGATGTTAAAATGAATATTAAATTAAATGCGAGTGATTCGTCAAACGATTTATTGTCATTTCTAACGTCAAAAGCAGAAGTGCATCATTTTGTTGAAGTTATACCTAGTGCAAACGATATTTTTATTCAAACCGTAAAAAACAATTAAGATGAATCATTTGCCGCTTATCATAAAACGAGAATACCTGACCAAGGTCCGAAATAAGTCGTTCATCATCATGACATTTGTGAGTCCGCTAATCATGGTGGCCTTAATTGCTGTTGTTGCCTATTTATCGCAGCTCAATAACGATAAAGACAGAAGTATTTCAGTATTGGATGAAACAGGTGTTTTAAGTGACGTTTTTGTCGATACTGAACATACGACTTACACGATTTTAGAAAATGAAAATTTAGAATCTGCTAAAGCCTTGGTAAAGGCAAATGAAGATTTTGGCTTGTTGTACATTGAAGAAAGTATTGACATTACTAACGTTTTGCCTAAGGTGAAATTTTATTCAGATGAATCGCCATCGTTATCAATAATTACCAGTTTAGAACGAAAAATAGAGAAGAAACTCTCTGATGCTAAATTGGAAAGTGATGGTGTCGATATAGAAAAAATTCAGGCAGCAAAAACAAATATCAATATCTCTCAGGAAACATTTTCAGGTGAAAAAACTTCAAAAATTGATAGCTATTTAAAGCTTGCATTTGGTGGAGCAGCTGGATATTTATTATTTATGTTCATTATCATTTATGGTAATATGATTATGCGCAGCGTTATTGAAGAAAAAACAAGCAGAATAATAGAAGTCATTATTTCTTCAGTAAAACCGATACAACTCATGATGGGTAAAATCATAGGAACCTCATTAGCAGGAATTACTCAATTTGCAATTTGGGTGATTTTAGGAGGTGTTCTAACACTGGTACTGACTGCCATTCTGGGTATTGATTTATCAGAATTACAAACACCACAGCAAGACATGATGAATGAAGCCATGCAAAATCCAGAGGTGGCTAATGAAATGAAGCTGGCTGTCCAGTCATTTTTTAATTTACCAATAGCCAATTTAATACTTGCTTTTATGTTGTTTTTTATTGGTGGTTATTTGTTGTATAGTTCATTGTATGCAGCTGTAGGAGCTGCAGTTGATAATGAAACTGATACTCAGCAATTTATGATGCCAATCATTATGCCTCTAATCTTAGCAGTGTATGTTGGTATTTTTACAGTTATTGAAGATCCTCATGGAACCGTTTCTACGGTATTTTCATTTATTCCATTTACCTCACCAGTTGTGATGCTCATGCGAATTCCTTTCGGAGTTCCAATATGGCAACAGGCATTATCATTTTTTATTCTGGTTGGTACATTTGTATTTACCGTATGGTTTGCCGCTAAAATTTATCGTGTGGGTATTTTGATGTATGGAAAAAAACCGAGTTATAAAGAATTATTTAAATGGATTAAATATTAGTCATGATTCAGGATTTATCTGCCTTAGAAGAAACCATCACAGAAAGTACTGTATGGGAAAAAATAAAAGAATTTCTCAACTTGCACCTAGATATTTCTGAAGATATCAGCATATCTATTTTTGATGTTTTGGTAGTAATTACTGTCATCTTTATTACGAGTGTAATTTTAAGAATTGCGCTCAAAGCCTTCACCAGAAATTTACCACTTGATGACAAAGGGAAATTTAACGTGGTCTATGGTTATTTCAGATGGCTTATTTATCTTATTATTTTACTCATCACGCTTCATTCGGTAGGCGTTGATGTTACAGCAGTTTTTGCAGCATCTGCCGCCTTATTAATAGGAATTGGTCTGGCACTTCAAACCTTGTTTCAGGATATCATTTCAGGCGTATTTATTCTTGTAGATCAATCGGTTCATGTTGGTGATATTATCGAAATTGATGGTAAAGTTGGTCGAGTTGAAGAAATAAAACTCCGAACAACAAGAGCTGTTACTATTGATAACAAAGTATTAGTTATTCCTAATCATTTGTATTTGGAAAACAGTTTGTACAACTGGACGCAAAATGGAATAGCTACCAGAGAAAGTGTATCAGTTGGCGTGGCTTACGGAAGTGATGTTCAACTGGTAAAAAAATTGTTATTGCAAGCGGCAAGTACACATCCTGAAGTCATCAGTACTCCAGAACCCACAGTCGTTTTTACTGATTTTGGAGACAGTTCTCTGAATTTTAAAATAGTGTTTACCATTAACGACAGTTTTAAAGCTCAATTTCCTAAAAGTGATATTCGATTTGAAATTGATAAACTATTCAGGGAAAACAATGTTACCATTCCGTTTCCTCAAAGAGATGTTCATATTAAACAACAATAAAAACAAGATTAATTTAATTTATGCTCAACAAACTTCGTTACTTTTTTTTACTTGTAATAGGGTGTTCATTGCATCAAACTGCTGAAGCTCAGCTAACAGATTTGGCACGACTTGAATATTCATTCATACCAAAAAGTAAATCTGGAGATCAATACACGAGGTTAAGAGCATTACTCAATTATCCTGTTGAAATTTCTGAAGATAATTACTTGGTTATTGGAGCAGAATACAACCGGATTTTATTAAACTTAGAAGATAATTATC
>JAAEZL010000051.1:4797-9163 GCA_018222875.1 Algicola sp. | reverse complement strand
AAAAATGGCGGATTGGATTAAAATTTAACCCACGAATAGCCTCTACAATGACCACAAAAATCACGAGTGATGATTTTTTTTTGAATGGAGGCGTTTATGTCATAAATGACCGATTGAAAGACGAGACCGCAGAAAAGCCTTATCGTTTGGTTTTAGGGCTCACTTATAATGCGACAACTGGAGTACCATTTCCGTTGCCTTTCGTAAATTATTTCAGAAGAGTGAATGAAAACTGGTCATTTTCAGCTGGTATTCCAAAATCTAATCTGAAATATTTTTTCAACGAAAAAAGTATTGTACAAACCTTTGTAACTTTAGATGGTTATTTTGCTAATATTCAGAACAGAATGGTTGTTAATGGAAAAGAGGTAGATAATATATCGCTATCTGTTGCAGTAGGAGGTTTAGGTTATGAATATTGTTTCACCAAACATTTGGTCGCTTATACATACGCAGGTTATACGTTTCGACTAAATAATGTGTTACGAGATGAAAATAGAGATGAAGTTTTTAAATTAGATGATATTAATGCATTTTATTTAAGAACAGGTATAAAATTTAAAATATAAATATGTCAAAGATTTTAGTCATTGAAGATGAAGCCGCAATTCGAAGAGTTTTAGTGAAAATACTTTCGGAAGAAAGTGATACCTATCAGGTTGAAGAAGCTGAAGATGGTTTAGCTGGTATTGAAAAAATTAAGAACGACGATTACGATTTGGTACTCTGCGATATAAAAATGCCTAAAATGGATGGTGTTGAAGTTTTAGAGACTGTTAAAAAAATCAAACCAGAAATTCCAATGGTCATGATATCTGGTCATGGAGATCTTGATACAGCTGTAAACACAATGCGCTTAGGTGCTTTTGATTACATTTCTAAGCCACCAGATTTAAACAGATTACTAAATACAGTTCGTATTGCATTAGATACCAAAACACTTGTTGTTGAGAATAAAATGCTTAAAAAGAAAGTCAGCAAGAAGTATGAAATGATAGGTGAAAGTGATGCCATTTCCCATATCAAGGATATGATTGAAAAGGTGTCAGCAACAGATGCCAGAGTTTTAATTACTGGTCCAAACGGAACAGGGAAAGAACTCGTTGCGCATTGGTTGCATCAAAAAAGTGCGCGTTCAAAAGGTCCGTTAATTGAAGTGAATTGTGCTGCAATACCTGCTGAATTGATTGAAAGTGAACTCTTTGGTCATGTTAAAGGTGCCTTTACCAGTGCAGTAAAAGATAGAGCTGGTAAATTTGAAGCTGCAAATGGAGGTACTATTTTTTTAGATGAAATAGGAGACATGAGTCTTTCTGCTCAAGCCAAAGTTTTGAGAGCCTTACAGGAAAATAAAATTCAGCGTGTTGGTAATGATAAAGACATTAAAGTTGATGTTCGAGTTGTTGCTGCAACGAATAAGGATTTAAAAACTGAAATTTCCGAAGGTAGATTCAGAGAGGATTTATATCACAGATTAGCAGTTATTCTTATAAAAGTTCCTGCGTTAAACGACAGACGTGAAGATATTCCTTTGCTAATCAATCACTTCTCAGATAAAATTGCTGAAGAACAGGGAAATGCCAAAAAAGAGTTTTCAGATAAAGCCATTAAATTACTTCAGGATTATGATTGGACAGGTAATATTCGTGAGCTGCGAAATGTTGTTGAACGCCTTATAATTCTCGGTGGAAATGAAGTCAGTGAAAAAGATGTAAAACTATTCGCCTCAAAATAATAAGTGATTATGAAAAACATTAATGTAAACGACTTTAAGGTAACGCAACCTATTCAATTAAAAAATGTATCAACCACGTTCGATTTAGAAGCTGATAAGAAAGACATCGAAAATGCTTTGGAGGACGTGTGCAAAGATTTAGCAAAAATTCAAAATGCCATGTATGCGCATGGAAAATATGCTGTTTTAATTTGCATTCAAGGTATGGATACCGCTGGAAAAGATAGCTTGATACGTGAAGTTTTTAAAGAATTGAATGCAAGAGGCGTTGTGGTGCATAGTTTTAAAGTTCCGACAGAAATAGAAAAAAAACACGATTACTTATGGCGACATTACATCGCACTTCCTGCACGAGGAAAGTTTGGTGTATTTAATAGAACTCATTATGAAAATGTTTTGGTAACGCGAGTACATCCTGAATACATTTTAGGTGAATATTTACCACACATCAATTCTGTAGATGATATAAACGACACCTTCTGGAATCAACGTTTTGAACAAATTAATAATTTTGAAAAACACATTGCCCAAAACGGAACTATTGTTTTTAAATTCTTTTTACACTTATCTAAAGACGAACAAAAAAACCGCTTAATTCGTCGTCTTGAAAAGCCTAATAAAAACTGGAAATTCTCTCCAGGAGATTTGAAAGAGCGAAAACTTTGGGATGAATATCAGGATTGTTATGAAGATGCTATAAACAGAACGTCTAAACCGCATGCACCTTGGTTTACGATTCCGGCAGACGATAAGCCAACTGCCAGATATATTTTAGCAAGAACATTATTAGATACTTTAAAAACCTATAACGATATTAAAGAACCGGAACTGGATGATGATATCAAAGCAAACATTGATGACTATATAAAACAACTCGAAAACGAGTAGTATTTTATGATTTCTTTATAAAACACCTATATATTAAATAGTATATTTAGCTTCGATTAAAACATCCTTATGAAGCGTATATTTCTATTACTTTCTATTGCAATTACATTCCAGATTTCAGCACAAACTGACGCTGAAAATTTAAAGAAAATCTATGATAATTCTCTAACTAACGGAATGAGTTATAAATGGTTAGATTACCTGTCAAACGATATTGGCGGAAGACTATCAGGTTCATTAAATGCTGAAAAAGCTGTTGAATATACTAAGTCGGAATTTGAGAAATTAGGTTTGGACAACGTTTGGCTACAGCCAGTTATGGTGCCACGTTGGGTGAGAGGAGCTCCAGAATTTGCGTATATTGAAACCTCTCCTGGAAAAACTACAAGTGTTAATGTTTGTGCCCTTGGTGGATCAGTAGCTACGCCTTCAGGTGGTGTTAAAGCAAATCTTATTGAGGTTGCAACGTATAAAGATTTAGAGGCTTTAGGTGAAGCTAAAATTAAAGGAAAAATCGTATTTATAAACCGACCAATGCAAGCTGATTTAATCAATACCTTTGATGCGTATGGTGGTTGCTCAAGTGAACGTTATTCTGGCGCCAGAGAAGCTGCCAAATATGGAGCTGTTGGTGTCATTGTACGATCACTAAATTTAAGATTAGATGATTATCCACATACTGGAAGCATGAGTTATGGCGATTTGCCAAATTCACAACGCATTCCTTCCGCAGCAATAAGCACTAATGATGCTGAACTCTTAAGCGGCATGCTGGCTCTTGATAAAAATATTAAATTCTACTTCAGTCAGAGTTGTAAACAATTAGAAGATGTGCTGTCGTATAATGTTATTGGTGAGATTACAGGTAGCGAGTTTCCCAACGAAATAATTGTCGTTGGTGGCCATCTGGATTCATGGGATTTAGGAGACGGTTCACATGATGATGGCGCAGGAGTCGTACAATCTATGGATGTACTTCGTTTGTTGAAAGAAAGTGGTATTCGCCCTAAAAGAACCATTCGTGCTGTGTTGTTTATGAATGAAGAAAATGGCTTACGTGGTGGTAGAAAATATGCAGAAGTCGCTAAAAACAAAGGAGAGAACCACATTTTTGCTTTAGAAAGTGATTCAGGAGGATTTACGCCTCGTGGATTTAGTTTTCAATCGAGTGAAGCTATGTTGGCTAAAGTTCAAAGTTGGAGACCATTATTTAAACCTTATTTAATTCATTATTTTGAAGCAGGTTACAGTGGAGCAGATATTGGGCCATTGAAAAATGACAACATTGTTTTGGCTGGTTTACGTCCAGATTCACAGCGCTATTTTGATCATCACCATGCAGCTAATGATACGTTTGAACATGTAAATAAACGTGAATTAGAACTTGGAGCTGCCTCTATGACTGCCTTGATTTATTTGATTGATAAATACGGTACAGATACTATTTCTAATGACAGTGAATTGAAAGATTAAACTATGAAACTATTAATAATCTTTTTTTTTAGTATTACAGCATCACTTGTAGCTCAAAATTCTTCCGAAGAACAAACGCTTCCCTATTATGAAATTCCAGAATATTCTGAAACATTTACAGCAGGAACGGTTGCTGCAAGAATGGTAGATGCTTTGGGATTCAGATTTTATTGGGCTAGTGAAGGATTGACTGATAAAGATTTAGAGTACAAACCTAACGACGAAGCACGATCAACTGCCGAAACAATTGCACACATTTTAGATTTATCC
>JAAEZL010000051.1:3619-4787 GCA_018222875.1 Algicola sp. | reverse complement strand
CTTAAAAAACCAAATGAGAAAGTGGATAGTTCAAAAATGTCTTATGCTGAAAAACGGGAACAAGCATTAATAAATCTTAAAACAGCTGCTGATATTTTAAGAACCAGTGATGATATTTCACAGTTCAAAATTATTTTTGGTGAGCGAGAAGTTCCGTTTTGGAATCAAATAAATGGTCCGATTGCAGATGCCATATGGCATTGTGGTCAGATTGCATCTTTCAGAAGAAGTTCAGGGAATAAGATCAATCCAAACGTGAGTCATTTTAGTGGTACAGTAAAAGAGTAGTTTAATTATTTCTGTAATATTTACCTTGTTTCAGTTTCTTTTCCCTAATACCTTTAAACTTAAAAGGTATTGAAATACTTCTGGCTTTATACAAAACAAAATGTAGATGAGGTATGGTTGTAAAACCAGTCATTCCAGAAATACCAATAGGTTGATTAACTTCAACGGTATCACCTACATTGGCTAAGGCACCTTCAAAATCTAAATGGACATAATGTGCCATAGTGCCATCATCATGAATAATGTAAATTTTATTGGCCATATCAATACATTTTGAAGTTCTGCAATGCTCTTTGGAATCTTCTTTAACAAAAAAGACTTTTCCGCTTCTGGCTGCTGTAATGGTGTCACCTACAGGCAAACCAATATCAACGGCATATTTGGAATGTGGTTTATTATGTGAAAACCTACCACCAAAACTTTGAATGATTTTGTATTTTTTTCCTTTTTGAAATGGTAAATTGTATTCGAATTGTTCATCATAGTCTTCATTGGGATTACCAAAGTGAGCCTTAAACCTGAGATAATCCTTAAAATTTATTTTTGATGTATCTTTAACTTTATCAAATGGAATGATGAGTGCTTGTTTTAAAGTGTCTCCTTCTTTCAAGAAACCATAAGGATTAATTTTAATAAACGATTTAGTGGAATCAAGTGCTGTAAGTTTAATTTCAATTGGAGCCATAAACGGATTTATTAATCCGAGATACACAGAATCATTTTTCACATGTTTCGAGCCTTTTAAGTTCTGGCTGACAACAAGCTGAAATGAAAGTATGAAGCCTGCTAAAATAAATAGTTGTTTCATAAAATAAAGATGATTCTCTACTAAAAATGTTACATTTATAAAGATAAAAAAACTAATGAAAGGCTTTTTAAA
>JAAEZL010000051.1:0-3609 GCA_018222875.1 Algicola sp. | reverse complement strand
TTTAAAACAAATTCATCCTGTTCTTCCCGTAAAAAATGTTAACGAAGCCATTGACTATTACACACATAAACTCGGTTTTCAATTAAGTTTTAAAGATGAAGGAGACGACCCAAAGTATGGAGGAGTTCAAAGAGATGGTATAGAAATTCATTTGCAATGGCATGATCCTAAAGAATGGGATTTTAAAATAGACAGACCGTTATTGAGAATTTATGTGGATCATATTGAAAATCTATTCAACGACTTTAAAACTAAGGGTGTGTTTCATAACAACACTGCTTTAAAAGATACTGACTGGAATACGCGGGAATTCGGATTTTACGATCTTTTCGGTAATGGTTTAATCTTTTATCACGATTTGTAAATCATCTGCTCAATGCTGGATATTATCATCTTCATTTTTAGTTTCTTTTCGCATTTTAATATAACCAGTCACTAAGCGCATACCTAATCTTGCAAAAAGAATAATGGCAATAACCATGACTATGTCAAATCCATTCATAACATCAATATTGAATATGATGTTAAAATTAGAAAAATGGATTTAGCTAAACCTATTTTTAACAAGAATTGTGATTTAAATTAATAACGTGAAGTTGTTTATAAGTTTTCATTATTTTAATACAAATTACTAATGAAATTATGTGTTGTCAACTTGAGCGCAGTCGAAAGGTCTTAAAATTTAAAGTTAAGCCTGTAGACTTGATTGCGTTAGTCCTGACAGATGTTATTAAATTCGTAATACTCAGGATAAAAAAAACTAACATCACATTCACATTTATAAGTCAAATTATTTGGGTTCAAT
Source organism: Algicola sp. (assembly GCA_018222875.1). Classification (GTDB taxonomy): domain Bacteria; phylum Bacteroidota; class Bacteroidia; order Flavobacteriales; family Flavobacteriaceae; genus Psychroserpens. The sequence continues at coordinate 2,804 of JAAEZL010000051.1, read as the reverse complement.
TATCAAAAAAACAGCAGTACTATCTCCAATGTTTAAAACCTCATGCCATTCAATTTTTTCATTATAAAATGAATAACCAGTGGGTACATTTACGTCTCTGGTTCCTGTAGTATCCTTAATTCTGAATGTACTTCCAGCTAAAGTATATCCATAATGAGCATTATGGTAATGACGTTCATGACCAACGCCAGGAGGAAAGGTACACTTTAAAGTTCTCACCTTGTCATTGTCTTCTAAAATTTCACATACTGCGTTGTTATTCCAGCCAGCTTCAAGAGGATCCGGAAGTTTTTGTGTTTTATTACAATTAAAAACTAATAAAATAAATGCTATTGAGGTTATAATTTTGAAAAAGTAAACACTACTTAGTTTTGACATATGATTAATCTTTTAATACCTTAATTTCTTTGTCGAGAGAAGTAATTAGTGACACGATACTGCTCTCAACACGTTCTGCTCTGTTTTTAACTCCAGAATTTTCGAAGGCAATCGCAGAGACTATTTTATTAAATGCCTCATCTTGTTTTAGAATGCTAAAGCCATCTTGAGTTATGTGATGTATTCCGTAATATTTTTGTTTTTCATCATAAACAGGCGTGAAGTGTTCTAAGAGTTTGGGTTCGCTATGTAGTGCATGAAATCGTAAACGCTCTTCCTCATAACGTTTGTAGTAACTATAGAGTCGCTCATAATGTAATGAAATATCATTTCTCAGGCTATCATTAGAAATGATACCAATGCCTTTAGACACTAAAAGTCCATAACCACTTGTATTCGGATCAAAATGTGGTGTGACTCTTAATGTATGTGCGTTTAAAAAAAAGTCTTCTGAGATTGAATCTTGGCTTTTAATATAGGTTTTGATAGCATCACAAGCTGTGTTGATATCAGCCATGATCTCGATGTCTTCTTGAATTTCTTCTAAATCTAGGTTAAGATTTGTACGTATTTCTTTAAGTATTTTGAGTTCTAATTGGTGTTCTTCTTTTTGTCTGTTCCAAGTATTGATTTGTAAAGCGATCAGAATACCAATTACTACAAGGATAATTTCACCTATGGCATATTTGAAATACTTCGACGTCTTGTTTTCCATAATTAAGCTTTGTCTGATATGTCTGAAGAATTTAATCATGCCTGGTTTCACATTTTTTCTCAAGTAATTTAGTCATTTTTAAAGTGTGTTCTTGCAAATCGTTGTACAATTCTAATTGTCTAAGGTTTGCTGCTGCATTTCTGAAAGATTCGTTGTAAAATCTAAATTGCATCGTTTCAGACAGCGTTGCGGTTGTATCAATTTTAATGTTTGCAATCACATCAGCATCCAAACCATGTTTAAACTTTCCGTAACGTATAGAGGAAGCTGTTTTTCCATTTTCAAAACTATCGTTATGTGCAAAAGCAATATCGACTCCATTTTGACCATTAATCTTGATGATACTTTTTATACTTTCTAAAGTATTGTAATACGCGTTTAAGGCTTTAATGACGTTTTTGTCTTTGATTATGCTTAGGTTGGCACCAGACTTTAAATCTTCAAAAGCTGAATTGTTTGGCTTAAAATCGATAAAAATAGCTTTGGTCGATAAATCCATTTGAGTAGCCACTTCAATTTTGTTTGGATTGTTTTTTTGAAGTAGTCTCAATGATTGATTTGAAGCTTTTAACCTGTCTTCTGTTTGTTTTATTAGAGTTTCTACCTGTTCTTGATCTTGCAGTAAATCTTCAAATAGTCTGCAATAATATTCGGCTTCCAGAATATTGGCTTTTCGTTGTTCATTCCAAGTATTAATTTGCAAAGCAATAAGAATCCCAATCACCACGAGGATAATTTCACCAACAGCATATTTGAGGTATCTGGTAGACTTACCTTCATTTATAAGATTTTTACGAATATGTCTGAAGAATTTAAGCACTGCTTTTCTTTTTCATGGCGTTAATGATCATAAAAATAATAGAAAGAATAACAATAAAAATCCCTGTGCCTATAATTTCTTTTGAGGAAAGATTAGATAAAAAATAGAGAATCACACCAATGGATAACAATGGCATTAGTTTACCTCCTGGGATTTTAAATTCACCAGGTTCAGACTTTTGAGTTTTACGTAATTTTATAACCGAACAGGCTACACCTAGGTAAATTAATAAAAGAGAGGATGTGGCAAGAATGATGAGTTGCTCAAAACTTCCTGTTACAGCCAAAGTAAAAGCAATGACTGTATGCGTGATAATTGCAATATGAGGTGTGGCAAATTTTGAATGGACTTTCGATAATTTTTTAATTGGGATAACACGATCTCTGGATAATGCAAATAAAATTCTGGGTGAGTTTAATACATCACCACTTATATTACCGAACATTGAAACAGCTGCACCAATAATTAATAGAATGTATCCAAAAGGACCTAATACAACTTTAGCAGTTTCAGCCAGAGGAGCAGCTTTATAACTGACTAAAGCCTCGCCTAAAACACCTTGACAAACGGTTTGAATAAGGATGTATAAAATAACAACAGAACCAATACTAATTAAAATGGCACGTGGAATGGTTCGCTTTGGATTTTTAATTTCGCCACCTACAATCAATCCGGTTTCACAACCTAAAAATGCAAAAAATAAGATTAAGGAAGATTCACCTAGCTGACTGAATTCAGGTAACGTTTCAATATTAAGATTATCAAATGATATTTGGCTTAATCCAAAGATGACTAAAATAAGCAACGGACTTACTTTTAAAATCGTATTTAATTTTATTAAACCAATACCTTGCTTGACGCCTCTAATATTAATTAAAGCAAGACTAAAAT
>JAAEZL010000050.1:10324-20893 GCA_018222875.1 Algicola sp. | reverse complement strand
CCTTGTACGTTTTTGTATTCAAGTGTCTATTACTTTCTAAGTCCAGTGCATACCAGACTAAAGAACAAATGATTATAAATAAGATTGTTAGTATTTATTTTGTGCTGTTTAGTTGTTATCGTCAACAGCATCCTCTACTTCGTCTCCAACGTCATCGGCAGCATCTTCAATAGCATCGCCTGTGTCTTCGACAGTTTCTTCTACTTTTTCTTCAGTTGTCTTTTGATCTCTACAGCTTGTAGTTAGTAAGCTTAAACTAAATAGTGCGATAAACAAATACGTTAATTTTTTCATGTTGAATTGATTTTAGATTATTGATTTATGTGTTGCTTTAAGTGTGTTTATTTTTTTATATAAACTTTTAGTAGTGATAGTGCAAATAGCACTATACAGATATAAAAGATTATTTTTGCTATTCCTGCTGAAGTTCCAGCTATGCCACCGAATCCTAAAATTGCAGCAATAACTGCTATAATGATGAATATGATTGTCCAACGAAACATAATTTTAGGTTTTAATGATTAAAATGTGAGTGTCTGACGATCAGCACTCAGTAAATGGATACAGATTATCTTAGTTGTTAGAAAAGGAATCTTCCATGTTTTCGGCTTTTATATTCAAATTATTATCAAATTGTAAGGTTCTAATAGGAAATGGAATATTGATACCTTCCTTGTCGTAAGCCTTTTTAATTTCAATTATAGCCTTTGTTTTAGCTCTCAGTTTTTCCAGCATACTTTCGGCATCAATCCAGAATCGACATAAATAGTTGATAGAACTGCCTCCAAATTCGGTATAGTAAAATTCTACATCTTCCGGACTTTCAACTTGATCAAACGTATTGGCAATCGTTTTTTTAGTTAATTCCTGAACCTTGTCTAAATCGGATTCATAGCCCACACCACATTCTAAAAATACTCTCATTTTTGTTGTTAACGAGAAATTCTTAATTGGGTTTTCAAGGATCATTTTATTTGGTAAGACAACAATATTGTTATCAGCTTCTTTCAGAATAAAGGTATTCAGATTAATATCCATTACCTCACCAGAAAAGCCATTAGTTTCAACCCAATTTCCTATTCTGATTCTGTTTCTAAATGATAGTACAATACCAGAAACTGTATTTGATAAGGTACCCTGTAATGCAAGACCTATGACCAAACCAATAACACCTGCACCTGCGAGAAGTGAAGTTAATGCCTGACTTAAGTTAAGAATTCCTAAGGCTAAAAATAAACCGACTAAGACTGTTATTACAGAAGCAATTCTTGAAACGACTAAACTAATAGATTTTTGCTCAACACGCTTACTTACAAGTTTTTCAACCCATTTACTAACGTATCTGGCTACAAAGAATGCGATAACAAATACTAATATGGCTAAAACCAAATTAGGTAAATTTTCTATGATGGCATTAAACCAACCTAAAAGTTTCTCTTTTAAATTATCAAATGCTGTTGCTAATTGTTCTTCCATTTTTATTTATTTGTGTATTAGTTAATTAAGATTGAAGGTTTAAACTGACAAACCAACATAACTAAGATAGTCATGTTGGTTTGTCAGATTTTGCTTATATGCTTTTTTTATTAGCTCTATTAAGCAATTAATAATATTTTGGTTTAAGATGAAATGGTATCAACTTTTAATTTATCTGAAGTGTTTTTGGTCCATGCATTAAGCATCCAGCTTGATTTCTCCATTTCTCTAATGTAAGCACCTATCATATCAATGGTACCTTCATCTGAAGCACTTTCGGCTTTTTCAATGACAATACTCATCTGGTGAAGTAATATTTTATGGTCGTTAAGAATTTCCAGAACCATATCTCTGTCTGATTTAAGTGGAGATACTTCTTTAACTTCTGAAATCTCCATATAGTCACTAAGTTTACTCATTGGATGATGTCTTAAGGTTAAGACGCGTTCTGCAATTTCATCTATTTTAGTTCGTGCATCAGTATATAATTCTTCAAATTTATTGTGAAGGTCGAAGAAATTTTCACCCAGAATATTCCAGTGAAAACTTCTTAATTTTTGATAGTAAACGTGGTAATTAGCCGATAATGTATTTAATTCTACAACAACAGGTATTAAATTTTCATCTTTCATGTTCAAATAACTCATTTTTTTTTGTTTTTTAAGTGTTAATAATTATTTACACTATATAAACTACGGGTTATTTGAAATGCTACAAGTGGTTTAACGACCTTTAACGATATTAAGATTTATTTAACTTAAATTATGTTAAAGCCATTTTTTCTTTCTAAAATAAATTAACATTAATATAAAGAGAACAAACATGACACCAAGTAATACGAAGTAACCATATCTGTACTGAAGTTCTGGGATGTAAGCGAAATTCATCCCGTAAAGACCAGCAATGAATGTGAGCGGAATAAAGATGGTAGCAATGATAGTGAGGACTTTCATAACTTCATTCATTTTGTTACTGATGATGGTCATATACATGTCCATTAAACTCCACACCATTTCACGATACAAATCAATAGATTCGTTAACCTGAATAATGTGGTCATACAAGTCTCTGATATAGCTTTGAGACTTTTCGTTAATGATTAGGTTGTCTGACTTTTCGAGTCTGTTAATCACTTCTCGCAATGGAAATATGGAACGTCTGATTTTTAAAACCTCTTGTTTTAACTGTTGAATCTGGCTTGGCGTTGTCGAATCGTCATTTTGAATTTCAAAGATACTGGCTTCTAAATCTTCAATTTTATCACCAATTGCTTCAATAACTGTAAAGTAATTATCAACAATGGCATCTAAAATAGCGTACATTAAGTAATCGGCTCCTTGTGCTCTGATTCTACCTTTTGCGGCTTCAATACGTTCTCTTAAATCATCGAAAACATCACCATCAGATTCTTGAAACGTCAGTACATAATCAGGACCAACCACCATACTTAAATGTTCGTATTGCAAATCGTCGTGGTCTTTAAAATAAAGCATTTTAAAAACGATAAAAATATACTTCTGAAATTCTTCAAGTTTTGGTCTTTGACTGGTATTTACAATATCTTCTAAAGTTAAAGGATGTAAATTATAATGTGTTCCAAGTTTTTCAATATCTTCTATATTATTGAGTCCGTTGATGTTAATCCATGTAACCTGTTCATTTCCTTCAAAGTGAAAGCCATCTTCCACATCATTACAATCGAGCTTTGTAAAGGTTTGATTTGAATAATTAATAATATCAATGACAGTTTTTAAAGAGGTCTTTTTTCCTTTATAGGCCATTGTGCCTGGAGGTAAATTGGTAGCTTTATATGCTCTTTTTTTCTTTTTAACTTTCATTGAAAATGTAGATTTTTATCTTATGTTAAAAGTATAAAAACTTTTTGGGATAGTATTAGTCAATTTATTCATAAGTAATAGCTATTAAAAAAGCAATGATGTCGTCTACAATACTTATAATTTTGTTAAATTAATCTAAGGCTTGCATATTGATAATATTTTTACTAATATGCAAATTAATCCTTCATAAAATATAATTCATGGGAAGACCTCCAACTAAGCCTATAAAATTCAGAGATGGATTTTATATCGAAATAAGAAATAAAGGAAAAAATACAGGTATTAAGCTACATAGAGATACCAAAGAACAAATGTTAAGAACCATTAAGGAGTACGAACAAACAAAAGATGTTCTCATTCTTGGTGAATCTAAAAATGGAAAATGGGTAAATAAAACACCTGTTTTGCATGTCATGGAAGATTAGCATCTGTTTTTTTTTAAAATTATGCCTTTTTTATATCTACAATATCTGTAAATCTAAGAAAGGTTTTTTTATGTTTTAATATTTATTTTCATAAATTGTTGTCAATAACTAACTAAAACATATAAATTATGACTAATTCTATTACTACAAAGCCACCTGTCTGGTTTTGGATTATTGCTGTTGTCGCTCTCATCTGGAATGCCATGGGAGTTATGCAGTATCTCGGACAAGCTTATGATACTGAAAGCTTCAGAAGTCAGTACACAGCTGAACAATTAGAAATTATATCGAGTACACCTGCCTGGGCAACAGCTGCATTTGCAATAGCAGTTTTTTTCGGATTACTGGCTTCACTTTCACTTCTGTTAAAGAAGAAATTTGCTTACACTTTATTTTTGTTGTCTCTTTTAGGAATTATTGTGCAATTGTATCACAATTTAATTGTGGTTGAATCTGTTGATATTTACGGTCCAGCTGCAGCAATTATGTCTGCTATGATTCTTGTATTCGGAATTTTACTGCTTTTGTTTTCAAAGTACGCTATCAAGAAAGGGTGGCTAAACTAATATATTGAGCAAACTAAAAAAAGGTATTCAATGTTGAATACCTTTTTTTAATTATAAGTTTAAGATTGACGTATTACAATTCGTTGGTGTGGTAAGTTACTAAACCTTCAATTGGCCGTCTTTCAAAATTACCAACAGTAAACCCTAATTCAGCAGCAACCTGACGTATTTCATTTTCAGCAAAGAAAGCAATAGAGCCAGCAAAATGTACAGGAACTGTTTTTAATTCTTCCTTATATTGAAAGATCATATTTTTAGCAAAGACACGAATTCCTTTTTTAATCAATTCTACGATATATTCCGAATCTTTATTTAAAAACATAAATTCAGCAAAGTTTGCTAAATACGCATTAGGATTCGGTTGCTTGTACAAATTGTATTTGATGTAATCGGCTTCTAAATTGTATTTGTGTTCAAAAGCAACTTTTATGTCACCTGGCATATTGTTAAAATAGTAATCTTTAATTAATTCCTTTCCATAATAATTTCCTGAAGCATCATCCATTAAAATATATCCTAAGGAAAGTACACGCTGGTGTAATTTTTTTCCGTCATAATAACTACAGTTCGAACCGGTTCCCATGATGCAAACTATGGCTGCTTCATTATTATGATTGATAGTTGCTCTCACTGCAGCCATGGTATCTTCCTGAACTTCAACAACAGCATTTGTAAAAATAGACTCTAAAATTTCAGTGAGCATTAATCTTGGCTTAGAGGTTCCGCAACCTGCTCCATAGAAAAACACATGTGTCACCTTGTCTTTAAACTGCATTAACTCATCACTGTTTCTAATGATTTTATTGAGTTTCTTTTCTTTTAAAATGGCAGGATTAAGACCTTTTGTACGAATTTTTTCGTGTAACTGATTTCCCTGGTCATCAATTACAATCCAATCACACTTTGTTGAGCCACTATCTGTTATTAATATCATGGTAGTTTGTTAAAACACAAATCCGTAATAAATGAAATGAACGACTTCATCGACTACGGATTTATGATGAATACATATTATAAGTTGTTCACTTTTTGCGCTAAGTCAACTAATTTATTTGAGTATCCAAACTCGTTATCATACCAAGATACAAGTTTGAAAAATTTTGAATTTAGTTCTATACATGCTTCAGCATCAAAGATACTTGTACGATCATCACTAACAAAATCCTGAGATACCACTAAATCTTCAGTGTATCCTAAAACACCTTTCATAGAACCTTCAGACGCTTTTTTAAATGCGGCTTTAATTTCTTCTAACGAGGTCTCTTTTTGAGTTCGAACCGTTAAATCTACAACAGAAACATCTGCTGTTGGTACTCTAAATGCCATTCCTGTTAACTTTCCGTTTAAACTCGGAATAACTTTTCCAACCGCTTTGGCTGCTCCTGTTGATGCAGGAATGATATTAAGAAGTGCGCTTCTTCCACCACGATAATCTTTTTTAGATGGTCCGTCAACAGTAAGTTGCGTTGCTGTTGTCGCGTGAACTGTGGTCATTAAAGCCTCTTCAATTCCAAAATTATCATCAACAACTTTGGCCAGTGGTGCCAAACAGTTAGTTGTACAAGATGCATTAGAAACGATGTTATGCTCAGCTGTTAATTCATTATCATTAACTCCCATAACAAACATTGGAGCATCTTTACTAGGAGCAGATATTACTACTTTTTTAGCTCCAGCCTGAATGTGGTAATCTGCTGTTTCTAAGGTTGTGAAAATTCCTGTACATTCGGCAACTACATCAACACCAACTTCATCCCATTTTAAATTTTTTGGATCTCTTTCAGCGGTAACTCTCACTGTTTTGCCATCGACTACTAAATGTCCATCTTTAACTTCAACAGTACCATCAAAATTTCCATGAACGGAATCATATTTTAATAAGTAAGCTAAATGTTCTACATCTAATAAATCGTTAATAGCGACAACATCGACGTCATTACGTTTTACAGTTGCTCTAAATACGATTCTTCCAATTCTTCCAAATCCGTTTATTCCTAATTTCATGTGTTCAATTTTCTAGTGTTAATAATTAATATGTTTTTATTACTTATATCGACATGATGTCAGATACGCGTAATAATTCTAAATTTATTTTTGATTTTCCTTTAACTGCCTGGTCTAAAGGTGTTAATATCATGACATCATTTTGTAAGCCAACCATGCAATTTGTTCTTCCAGTGATTAAACTTTCTACTGCCTTAACTCCCATTCTACTGGCAAGCACACGATCAAAACACGATGGCGATCCACCACGTTGCATATGACCTAGAACAGAAACTCTTACTTCATATTCAGTCATATTTTCTTCTACATAATCTTTAAGTTCAAACACGTTTTTTCCTATTTTATCACCTTCCGCTACGACAACAATACTAGACGATTTTCCAGATTGCTTACTTCGTCTTAGCGATTCTAAAAGTCGGTCTAAACCAAGATCTTCCTCAGGAATTAAGATTTCTTCCGCTCCTGCTCCAACACCAACATTTAATGCAATATGACCAGCATCTCTTCCCATAACTTCAATAAAAAATAATCGGTTATGTGAACTGGCTGTATCACGAATTTTATCAATAACATCAACCACTGTGTTTAAAGCTGTATCATATCCTAAGGTATGTGTTGTTCCGAAGATATCATTATCAATAGTTCCCGGAATACCCATTACTGGAATGCCATATTCTTCACTAAAAATCATAGCTCCAGTAAAGCTTCCATCTCCACCAATGACAACAAAGGCATCAATACCAGCTTTTACAAGTTCATCATAGGCTTTTTTGCGTCCTTCAACTGTTCTAAATTCTTTAGAGCGAGCGGACTTTAAAATGGTACCTCCTTTGTTGATGATTCCTTTTACGCTTCGTGCGTCCATTGATTTAAAATCACCTTCAATCATGCCTTCGTATCCTCTGTAAATTCCGATACATTCAATATTATGAAAAGCACAAGCTCTAACAACAGAACGTATGCCAGCATTCATTCCCGGAGAATCTCCTCCAGAGGTCATTACTCCTATTTTCTTAATGGTGTGTAACATAAAAACCACTTTTGTTTTAGTAAAATTAGTAAACAAAAACTACATAAACTGCTGTATTTATGAATAATTAACAGCACGAAAAAATTTCAAACGTTTTCGTTAATAACTAATTTAAGATTGTGATAAAAACTTGAAGTTTAATTGTTTTTTTTATCGTTTTCTGAAGTCACAGTTATGAAATCCGGAAGTAAATTTTCTTCCTCTTCCTTTGGTTTTTCTTCTTTCGGTTTTTCTGTCTTTTTATTTTTTCCTGAGAAGATAATTTGAATCAATTCTTTAAATGTATCAAATTCTACATTATAAGATAAACCAACGCCTTGGGTGTAACCGATTTCTTCACCAAAGTTTCTAATGTTGTTTTCTCTGTTGAAAAACTTTGCTGTTAACGTACCTTCTTCGTTTAAAAGCACATCAATTTGAACATCTCCAGCGATGACAGTTTCACTGACACCTCCAATAGGCACACCAACTTTTCCATTAATAAGAACGCGATCACTAATTTTTGTACTTAATGTGAGTCCGATTTCATCATTGGTTTCATATTCGGTTGTTTGCTGACCAGCTTGATAATTAAATCCTATGTTTAGCTTTTCACTGCCATCGTTTCCTATAATGCTATTGAAAAGTGAATTAACACGATCGGAAATGGTTCCATAAGCATTCTGACCTAGATTAAATTCGCTGGCAAACGACCCAAATGACAATACATTTAAGGCCTGAAATTCTCTGGATTCTTTGGTCTCTAATCGGTATTCTAACTCTGATCTTACATTTGAATCCACATTTGGAAACTCGAAGGTAAAATCTGGTTCCGGCTGTTCTAATTGTCCGGCAAGATTTATTTTTACTTCAACATCAATATTTCTATTGATAGGATTATCTAATAATACTGAAGGATTTGCCTGTGCTTTATAAATGGCTGATAATCCTATTTGAGCTTTAAGCGGATCGCCTTCCCAACGGATGGAGCCACCAGGAACAACGGTTAACTTTTTTTGAACCAATCCTCCATAAGCAAAATTATACGTTCCTTCTGAAATTTGGAAATCACCAAACATTCTAAACTTTCCATTGGTATTAATATCGAAGAGCAAATTACCATTTCCTTTTCCCTGAATGGTACTACCGGAGTTTTTATCGATTACTATTTCGATATCAGCATAAGGATTTACAAATAAATTAAACTCTAATTGCAGTCCTTTAAACTCATTTTCCCTTATGACTTCACCACTATTTCTGGCAGTCTTTTCTTCAGGAGTTAAAAAATGAATATAAGAGTTGTCTCCATAGGTTTCTAAATCACTTAATGGAATTTTAAACACAGTACCTTCAGCCGTACTTCCATTGAATTCAATTTTAAGCGCTTCTGTTGGCCCGAGAATATCAGCCTGACCATTGACAAAAGCAGTTCCGTAATACAATTCTTCTTCGTCATATTCTGTATTCAACACCAGTAATCTTGAGCTGTCAATATTTAATCCTAATTTCCAGTCAGAAAAATTATTATGTCCAATAAATCCATTGAGAATGGCTTTAGAGAAATACTCAGAATCTGTAATTTCTACATCCTGAAAAATAAACTTTTGGGATTCTAGTTTTACACGAGAGTCAAAATCAAAGCTGTAATCCACATTCAAATAAGGAATTGTAAGTCCGGCGTTATCCAGTAACAGATCTCCATTTATTTGAGGATTTTTTAAGCTGCCTGTAACCTTTGCGTTACCAGTAACCAAACCTCTGATGTTTGTAATGACACCTTCACCAAAGGGATTTAAAGGATTAAGTAAAAACTCATCAAAATTGACATCTAAATTTAAATTGGAGTTGTTGTCACTAACATCAATTGAACCTGTGGCTGCTAAGGACTTTAAATTGTCATTTCTAAGGCTTAAATCAACAATATAATTAGTGAGAGATTCATTACCAGACACATTGGCTTTAAGTTCTCCCAGTTCATAATTATTAGCTCTTAAATCATTAATTACAACATCTGAACTCGGTAAATAAACACCATTTTCCTGAAGTATTTTTAGTTTCCCATTGACATTGCCTTCTAAGGTTAAACTATCAATTCGAGGTGTGATTTTTGTAAGATCAACATCTGTGAAATTAAGATTAATGTCTTTGGTGTTTTTATTATCAATTTTACCATAAAGTTCAATTTGTTCGCCAAAATGCGTCATGATAATATTATCAATATCAAATTCAACTAAATGTCTATCGAACCTTATTTTATTGGCATTATTCTTTTCTTCATTGATCGTCCAGGTATTCTCCTTAAATGTGATGTCTGACTTTCTGAAACCAACTACAGATTTTTGATCATCATCAATGGTGTAAAACAGATTTAAATCAAAATTATCTCTGTTTTGTTTTCCACCTTTAAATTCAGATTTAACAAATAACGTATCTCTTTGTGTAACATTTATCAGACTAAAATCGGAAACATTGTAAAAATTAGTTCCTAATGAATCAATTTCAATATAGGTATTAAATACAGGATTGTTATTATCTACCAATATCGATAAGTCTGTGGCAAAATACTCTTTAAGTTTTATCTGAGGTGATTTGAACGTAAGGTTGAACTTTTTCTCGTTAGTTTCCATTCTGCCTTTGATGGTGGTATTTGGACCTAACTCGATATCGTGGTAAAAGGCTTCAACAATTTTGTTATAAATCTTAAAATTGAACTCCACATATTGATCGGTTTTAATCTGATGAGGCGAATAATTCGTATAAATACTTCCTACAGAATTTTCAGCAAGTTTAGCAAGATCATCAAACTTAAAATTCCCTTTCATCGTCCCTTCAATAATGTCTGGTGAATTGATATCAACGGTTCGTTGCCCATTTTCAAAGGTGGATGTGATTATAAAATCTTCAAAATAGTAGCTGTCATTTTCGTTGATGTAGGTTGTATTTTTAAAATTCAAAGTTCCGTAGGCATCATCAATTCCTGAGCCTTTCATTGAGATTGTTACATTTCCTTTAAATATGGAAAGACTATCTTTTTCAATAAAATTGAGAGCTTTCAGATTGGCAAAGGCTACATCAGCACTAAAGTCAAAACTTTTAACGTCTTTCGACAAATCGGCCAGCCCATTAAACTTGAATTTGAAGTTGTCGTCATTAGATTCCAAAAGTCCATTAAACACCTGATTTCCTAATTTTCCGGATATATCAATATCTCTGTAATTGTAATCGTTGTATTCAATTTGAAATACTTTTCC
>JAAEZL010000050.1:0-10314 GCA_018222875.1 Algicola sp. | reverse complement strand
GGTTATCGACTGTAAAGCCTTTTCCGTTAACATCCAAATCAAAAGATGTTGTTTTTACAATGGGATCGTTAAGTAATTCCCCTAGATCGAAGTCGTCAAATACAACATTTCCTATGTAACTGGCATTATCAATATCATCAACATGTGTCATCTTCATATCAGAAACAATAACTCCCAAATCGGTATAAATATTGAGGTCAGCATCAATGGTAGTATCTGTGATGTATGAACGGCCTGTAATTTTAAAATCACCAAGTTTTGAAAATACGGATGGAATAGATTCTCCCAGAATATTGGGAAGCAGTGCTTTTAAGTCGTAATAATTAGATGACAGATTATCATAACGGCCATTCATTGAAAAATCACCTTCAGTGGTACTGAATAAATTTTTAAAATTTAAATCACCGAAAATTTTTGTTCTTCCGCTGGCATTTAACTGAAGATCATTAGCATTCAAATCGTTTAATGTACCAGATAAATTGACATTAAGTTGTGCTTTTTGATCGACACCAAATTCGTTATAAAATGTATTTAGGTCATTTAAATAGACTTCAGAATCTATAAAACTTGCTGTGACTTGCACTTTGTCTTCAAAATTCTTAAAATCCTCGCGATTGTAATCAAAACGCAATTCACCTTTTAAAATTGATTTTTCAGTTTTGATGCTTAAATTTTCAAAATTCATATACGTTAATGTGTATTCAAAATCGGTCATTAAGTTTTGAATATGAGCACCTCTGCTATCTTTAAAAGCTAAGGTATTAATTCGGGCATTAACATCACTTCCATCAATGACAAAGTTCGTGGCATTGATATTAAGATCGGTGAATTCCAGAAGTTTATGTGTTTGTCTGTTTTCATCAATAAGCCGGAATATGCCGTTGTAAATAGACACATCACTTGATGATAATAAGAATCCGCTTTTTTGTGTGCTTGGATTTTCTTCATCGAAACGTGCAACAAACACATCCAGATTGGTGTCTTCTTCGCCTTGGTACGTTTTGATATTTAAGACTAAATCGTAAATATCAATATCACCAAAATTGAGTTTTCCGTTAGATAAATTTCTGTAGTTGAGAATTGAAGTATTTAGCTCCTGAATAGCGATGAGCGTATCTTTTTTAAAATCTTCAATATAGATGTCTTTGAGTTCAACATCACCATTAAATTGAAGTCCGATTTTACCAATATTAATATTAGTGCCAAAATCTTCATTCACTCTATCTGTCACATATTTTCCTAAAGCCGTCTGAACTGGCGGAATAGATAATACCAACACCAAAATGATGAACAACAGCAAAATAATTGCTACTATTTTGGATAGTATTTTTAGGAATTTTTTGATACGCCTTTAAAGTTATAACTTTGACCTCAAAATTAACAATTATTGTGCCTAATTTATATTAATGAGCTCACAAAATATATATATTCTTGCCATTGAGTCTTCATGTGATGATACTGCAGCTGCAGTGATGCTTAACGGTAAAATTTTAAGCAACATAGTAGCCAGTCAAAAAATACATGAGGAATATGGTGGTGTTGTACCAGAATTAGCTTCGAGAGCACACCAGCAAAACATTGTCCCTGTAGTAGATCAGGCACTCAAAAAAGCTAATATTGATAAATTACAATTAAGTGCTATTGCTTTTACTCGTGGACCAGGACTCATGGGTTCTTTACTAGTGGGAACCTCTTTTGCAAAATCATTAGCCTACGGATTGCAGATTCCTTTAATTGATGTCAATCACATGCAGGCACATATTCTGGCACATTTTATTGAAGAAGCCGATTTTAAGAAACCTCCTTTTCCGTTTTTGGCAATGACAATTTCAGGTGGACATACACAGATTGTTAAAGTATCGTCTTATTTTGACATGGATGTTATTGGAGAAACTATTGATGATGCTGTTGGTGAAGCCTTTGATAAAAGTGGAAAAATTTTAGGTTTAGGATATCCTGCCGGACCAGAAATTGATAAAAGAGCAAAACTTGGAAACCCAAAAGCTTTTCAATTTACAAAGCCAAAAGTTGAAGGATTAAATTTTAGTTTTTCAGGATTGAAAACAGCTATTTTATATTTTATTCAAAAGGAGGTCAAAGCAAATCCTAATTTTATTGAAGCGCATTTGAATGATATTTGCGCCTCTATTCAGTATACAATTATTGGCATCTTAATGGATAAATTAAAGTTGGCAGTCAAAGAAACCGGAATTACTCATATTGCAATTGGTGGTGGCGTTTCGGCAAATTCTGGAATTCGTGAAGCATTAAAAAAAGGGGAACAGAAATTTGGATGGACGACCTACATTCCGAAGTTTGAATACACGACAGATAATGCTGCAATGATTGCTATTGTTGGGCATTTGAAATTTTTAGAAGGTGATTATGCTGAGCAAAGTGTTATGGCTTCAGCAAGACTGAAAATTTGATAAGTCGTTAGTTGTTTAGCTGTAGCTCACTCGTGTGAAGAGTTTAATCATACTAAAAAAAAAGATTATGGTTTTTATAATAATCGATGCTACTCAACAACAAACAACTTTACAACTTAACAAAACTAAAGGGCAATAGAAATCACATTGTACAATACGACTTTGCACTTTTATGTAAAAAATTACTCGAACTCCACCGAATTTAAAATCAATCCTGAAGCAGGAGCAATAGAATCCATCACTTCGGTACTTTCAGGCTTCAAGGAATCTTCAATGTAATTTAAGTCCACCTCTCCTCTACCCAGTTTGATGAGTGTGCCCATCATTAACCTAATTTGGTTTCGTCCAAATCCTTTTCCTTTAACAATAAGCGTGTAGGTGTTTTCCGGAAAGAAATTTGCGGTATATAATGTGTTTTCAACCAATTTACAACTGTCTATTGTTCTTGTATATAAGCCATTATTGGTTGCTCTGAAACAATACGGTTTAAAATTATGCTCACCTTCAAACAGTTGTGCGCCTTGTTTCATTAGCTCTATATCTAAATCATCAAGAATGGTGGTCATTAAAGGTGCACAAAAGGGATGGCATTTTTGTCCGAACGTAAACAAATACACATATTCTTTGATTTTGGAATGCTGTATGATGTTAAATTCAGCATCAACTTCTTCAATCGCTAAGGCTCTCAAATCCTGAGGAAGGTTATGATTAAACAAATCCAGAAAAGCGGATTCATCTTCAATTTTTTCGTACACAAACAATTCAAAAGCCGATTCATTTGCAGAAACCATTGCATCTGTTCGTCCAGAACCAAGTGTTTTAAATTGCTTGCCGTCGAGAATAAAATTAAGAGTACGGTCAATCATTAAATGTATCGTTTTCAATTTGGGCTGTTTTTGCCATCCATGAAACCGATATCCTAAATACTGAATCTTAATTAAGTAATAATAACGCTTATTAAACATGTGAGCAAGAACGCTATTTTATGATTGATTACAAAAAAAACAGTCGCTAATGTTATGTTAGCGACTGTCTTATTTTATTTATTAATGATCTTATCTTATGACAAGTTTTTGAGTTTTTGTGGTACTTCCATCCGTAAGTTTAACTATATAAACTCCTGCACTCATATCATTTACATTGATGGTATTCACTGTATTTGAAACATTCAGGTTTTTTTCAAGAACAATTCTACCTTGAATATCATACAGTGTAACTCTACTATTTGTTGTTAACTGACCTTTTATAATGACTTGTTTAGTTGAATTATTAGAGTAAATCAGTAGATCTTCTAATTGTGTAGTTAAGGATGATAACGTATCAGAAGAATATCTCAAAAAGAAGCGACCTGTTCCAGTTAAATCACCAGAAGGTGTAAATGTATAATCAGAATTATTTAACAAGGTTAACGTGTTTTCTTGAGTATCTTCTAAATATACATTTATATTCTGTGGTAGAGATGATGATGGATCAAGACCAATCGTAAGTGCTCCATTAGCTAAAGCTTTCGCTCCCAGAGGAATGACAACATCGTTAAAATCGTTATACGGTAAGGATTGTATAGCCATATCCAGACCTTCATTATTTTCTACAAGATTGGTATAGATTGAAAACGCATCTGCGACACCTTGATAAGAACCAGCATCAAAACCAGGATCTAGACCTCTTGTTGTTCCATCAATAAAATAAATTTGTGTATCTGTCTGATCATCTGTACCAATTAGCCTAAGTTTACTTAATGCAATATTAATAGTGTTAGCAGAACGTCCCTGAATAAAATCATCGTCACTACCTATACGTCTCATGGTAGTTGTAAAATCGATCAATCCACCAGATGTTTTCGCCTTTACAAAGAACGCTTGTCCTGGTGCAATTAATTCTGTTACGGTATTATCAAGCATTGTCGCTTGATTCCACACAGTCCATCCATTACTGGCATCACCATCATACCCGTAAATTGCTTGGTAAGAACCAGCAGGATCAAATTCTGACTGATTCATTGAAAAGAAAGTACTAAAGTCAATATAACTTGGATAAGGATTTCCAATTAAATTCCATGCCATTCCAGCTTCTGCATCAGAAATAGGAATATTTAATACATCAGAACTTAATACAGTTCCTGTAAAAGTTAGTGTGCTTCCATCTGTTGTGGCAGTTCTAAATCCTGTTCCTGAATCGATTGTTGTAGTTGAATTTGTAACTGCATCATAGTTTTGATACGCTCCAGCAACAGTATTATAAGGTGCGAACGCTCTTTCTGTTCCAAATGCTGGTAAGTTTGGATTTGCTGTTTCAAATGCACCAAACGCTTGTCCGGAAACAGGAGCAGCAATTAAATCATTGGTACCAATCGGGCCAACAGAAGCTGTAAATCTGTTATAGTTAACCGTTCCGGTTAGGGTTCCATCTAAGATTAGACTTGAATAAGACTGGGATGTAGAGTTTAGGTTAATCGTTGTCGTCGTCAAGGTAACACCCGAATTAACTGTTACAGAAGCACCTCCTTCTACGGTTAATTCATCACACTGTGTATTTGCTGTTATTATAATATCTCCAGCAACCACATTTATAGTATCGGTGGACAAAGATATACCTGTTGGATCAGCAGGTGACCATCCATTATTGTATGTGTATGTTGTTGAGCCTGATGACGATTGAACATAAATGGTATAATCTTCATACTGACCGTAAGCCAGGTTGTTATAGCATGGCTGATTATCAATATTTGGCAATCCGTAAACCGTACCTAATTCCGTAAATACACGAATTCTAACGTAATCTTCGTAAGGTATAGTCGTTGGGTAGGTTAAATCAATCGGAACTATCGTACCCTCAAGAATGTTATCAGCATAATATTGTTTTTCGGCTTCATCATTAAAATCACCATCATCGTTCCAATCTATCCAAACACCTAATTGTTGATCGTTACTAGGAAACATAGAAACATTGATAGTGTTGGACTCTGTGGCGTCAATTTCAAAGTAATTTGAACAATTGGCAGAATTATCAATATTACCACCATCTGCGAATGAAGAAAATGTACTAAAAGATTTTCCATTTAATTCAACATTAACAATTCCGGCGTAATGACCAGTAAGTGTTGTCGCATCGTTTGGATTACAGGAAGCAACAGGAGCATCATAAGTTGGGTCTAGTGGTAAAGATGCATTAGAGTTTACTAAAGTTGTTCCTTCCATTGCAGCCCGAACTCTAGTTTTTTGATCGTTGGTCATCAAGTCAGCACACCAATAGTAACTCATAATATTGTTGATGGTGTTATTATCAACCCATGGACTTCCGGTACATGTATTATTTACAGGACACGTACTTGTTTCTCTCTGATGAGGAACGGTATCTGCACAACCATCACTGTTTTTACCAACAGGATTATTAATATCAACTAGATCTGATGGACAAGTATCAGAAACACCATCATTATTAGTATCATCACCTTGAAATGTATGGTAAAGATGAAAATAATGACCAACCTCGTGAACCACTGTACTGTTATCTCTTGCAAAATTTAATGGCCAAGACGGATTGTTATTTGATGGATCATATCCAAAAACACTATGCATCATCACAGAACCTTCATAGGGATTTCCATTGAAAAAGTTAGCATAGCCCTGAAAGCCACTACCTCCATTGTTCCCATCGATTTCAGTGACAATCCATACATTGAAATAATCGGTTTCAGGCCAGCGACTTAAGTCTTTTAAAGTGGTTTCATCTGCTCCAGGTCCTGAAAATGAAACACCATCAGATGAATAATTAGGAATGCCAGAAGCATCTATTCTATTAATCCCAGATGTTGCATTACAATCTGGATCTCTGTGTGCTAAGGTAAACTCAATTTCAAAATCTAACGGACTCGCAGCTGTCTGTCCTCTGTAGAAATCATTCAGATTATCAATACTACTTTGAATTTGTGCATCTGAAATATTGGTCCCACTGCCTACACTTTCCCCTAAATGAAGTACATGTACAACAATAGGAATGGTGAGTACTTCTGACGCTCTATTGAGCATATTTCCTGAAGGTGAGTAGTTTAAGATTTTTTCTTCAGACTGTTGAAGTTGTCTTACATAGTCTGGATTTTGACGAAGCCTTTTTTGTTCTATATCAAATCCACACTCTTGTGAAAATGAGGTAAAAAAGCTAATTGAAACTAATACAATAGTGAATAGGGATTTAGGGGACATAACATTTATAAGTTGGTTAATGGTCAAATATAAATGAAAATAATTAGTAACAAATTAAATCTCACTATTTTTATCGCATTAACTACTAAAAATATAGATTATCTGCTTCTTTTTTGTAATACTTTTACTACATTATTCAATTTACAGCCTTTAGCCTGAAGTAAAATGAGGTAGTGAAAAAGCAAATCAGCACTTTCATTTAAAAACAAGTCATCATTAGAGTCTTTTGCTTCAATCACAACTTCTACTGCTTCTTCTCCTACTTTTTGTGCTATTTTATTAATGCCTTCAGAAAATAAAGAAGCTACATAAGAATTATCTTCAGAAGCTTTATTTTTTCTGTTTTCAATAATCTGTTCCAATTCTGATATAAATCCGAAATTGCCTGTATTCTTCTCATTCCAGCAGGTATCAGAACCTTTATGGCATGTTGGTCCTTTTGGATTTACCTTAATAAGAAGTGTATCGTTATCACAATCTAATTTCATTGCGACCAATTCAAGAGTATTACCACTTTCTTCACCTTTGGTCCATAAGCGTTGTTTCGTTCTACTGAAAAAAGTCACCAATTTAGTTGATAATGTTTCATTCACTGCCTCCTCATTCATATAGCCTAGCATCAATACATTATGTGTTGTTGCATCCTGAATGATTGCAGGTACGAGTCCGTTATTTTTATTAAAATCTATGTTCATATATCCTAAGTTATGAGTTACTGAATCAGCTTCAGCATGACGACATTTAAAGTCGTACTTCTATATTCTGTTTTTTTAATTCTCTTTTTAATTCTAGAATGTCAATGTCTCCAAAATGAAATACACTTGCAGCCAGAGCAGCATCAGCTTTTCCATTTTTAAAGGCGTCAATAAAATGTTGAATGGTTCCTGCTCCTCCTGAGGCAATTACAGGAATATTAATCAGTTCTGAAAGTTGAGCTAAAGCTTCATTGGCGAAGCCTTCTCTGGTACCATCATTATTCATAGATGTAAATAAGATTTCGCCAGCACCTCTTTGCTCAACGTCTTTTGCCCAGTCAAATAGTTTTAAATCTGTTGGAATACTTCCTCCAGCCAAATGGACGAACCATTCACCATTAATTTGCTTGGCGTCTATAGCAACTACAATACACTGACTTCCAAATTTTTCGGATAATTCATTGATAAGTTCTGGTTGCTTTACAGCGCTGGAATTAACAGATACCTTATCAGCTCCACAATGTAAGAGGTCATCTACATCTTCAATAGAAGATATTCCTCCGCCAACTGTAAACGGAATATTGACCTGTTCAGCAACTTTTAACACCATATCATGCATTGTTTTACGACGCTCTAAGGTTGCTGAAATATCGAGAAACACTAATTCGTCAGCGCCAAGTTTAGCATACTGCTTAGCTAATTCAACAGGATCACCAGCATCACGCAGATCAACAAAATTGATGCCTTTAACAGTTCTTCCGTTTTTAATATCCAGACAAGGAATAATACGTTTTGTGAGCATAGTTATGAATAGGTTTCTAAATCTCTTAATTTGATACGACCTTCGTAGAGCGCTTTGCCAATAATGGCAGCTTCACATCCTAAATCTTCCAATGCATTCAAATCACTTAATGAAGTCACACCACCAGATGCGATGAGTTTAATGTCTCTAGATTCAGTTAAAATACGTTTGTATAAATCAAATGAAGGTCCTTCGAGCATTCCATCTTTGGCTATATCAGTACAAATGACATATTTGATGCCTATATTTTCATAAGACTTAATAAACGGAATGACATCTTTATTGCTGTCTTCCTGCCAGCCACTAACAGCAATTTTTCCGCTGTTAGAATCTGCTCCAAGTATTATTTTTGTACTCCCGTATTTTGTAAGCCATCCTTCAAATAGTTTTGGATTTTTAACAGCTACACTGCCTCCTGTAATTTGTTTGGCTCCAGAATTAAAAGCGATGTGCAGATCCTCATCAGATTTTAATCCACCTCCAAAATCAATTTTCAAACTTGTTTTTGAGGTAATTTGCTCTAAAACTTTATAGTTAACAATATGGTTTGCCTTCGCTCCATCTAAGTCTACCAAATGCAAATATTGCATCCCTGCACCTTCAAATTCTTTAGCGACTTCAATGGGATTTTCGTTGTATATTTTTTTTGTGCTGTAATCCCCTTTACTCAAACGCACACATTTTCCGTCTATAATATCTATTGCTGGAATAATTCTCATAATTCTAAAAAGTTTTTTAATAGCTGTTCTCCTGCAGTACTGCTTTTTTCAGGATGAAATTGTACACCATAAAAGTTGTTATGTTTTAAAGCTGATGCATAGTCTAATCCATAATCTGTAATGGCTATAGCTTCAGAGCAATTTTCGGCGTAATAACTATGTACAAGATACATGTATTCACTTTCATTTATGCCTCTAAATACATCTGATTTTAAATTTTTTATAGTATTCCATCCAATTTGTGGTACTTTGACATTAGCTGTAAAGCGTTTGACATTGACATTAAAGATTCCTAGTCCGTTGGTATCACCTTCCTCAGTGTGATTACACAACAGCTGCATACCAAGGCAAATCCCTAACACAGGCTGTTTTAAATCAGGTATGATTTTATCCAGCTGACTTATCTTCAACATGTTCATAGCAGAGCTAGCTTCACCTACACCTGGAAAAATCACTTTATCTGCAGCACGAATGACATCAGGATTATTAGAAAGTAAAGCTTCAACACCTAATCGTTTAAAAGCGAACTGTAAACTTTTAATGTTTCCTGCGCCATAATTTATGATGACTAATTTCATTATAACATGCCTTTAGTTGATGGTAAAATTAATTTTTCAACATCGCGTTTTACAGCCATTTTTATAGCTTTTGCAAAGGCCTTAAAAACGGCTTCTATTTTATGGTGTTCATTAGTACCTTCGGCTTTGATGTTAAGATTACATTTGGCACCATCTGTAAAGGATTTAAAAAAGTGGAAAAACATTTCAGTTGGCATTTTTCCTATAAGTTCCCTTTTAAAATCAGCATCCCAAACCAGCCAGTTACGACCTCCAAAATCAATAGCAACTTGCGCTAAACAATCATCCATTGGCAATGTAAATCCGTAACGCTCAATTCCCAGTTTATTTCCTAATGTCGTTGCAAAGACTTCACCTAAGGCAATAGCTGTGTCTTCTATGGTGTGATGTTCATCAACCTCCAGATCGCCTTGCACTTTAATGTCTAAATCTAACTGACCATGACGTGCGATTTGATCTAACATGTGATCAAAAAATGCAATACCAGTATCAATAGTACTCTGACCTGTTCCGTCTAAATTTAAATCAATTTTAATTTTAGTTTCATTGGTGTTTCTTTCGATATAACCTGTTCTGATTTCAGCTTTTAAAAACTTATAAATGACTTCCCAATTGCTACTTTCTAAAGCGATGTAGTCGTCTAGAGTTTCACGTTTAACCGTAATTTCATTCGTTCCTAAATTTGTGTTGTCGTTTATAAATATGCCTTTTGCACCCAGGTTTTTTGCGAGTTCGATATCTGTTAACCGATCACCAATAACGAATGAGTTGGCTAAATCATACTCTGAAGAAAAATAGTTAGTCAGCAATCCTGTATTGGGCTTTCTTGTTGGTGCATTGTCCTTAGCGAAGGTTTTATCAATGAATTGTTCTTTAAAAGATACGCCTT
>JAAEZL010000262.1 GCA_018222875.1 Algicola sp. | reverse complement strand
GTAATTAATTTCTCCATATAGTCCTTTTTATTTATAGTTTTAGAATCTTTTTTTGCTAAATCAATTTTTTCCTTTAATAGCATTAATTTTTTCAGTTTATCTTGATTAAGATTAAAAAATACTTCGTCAATCTCAGCATCTAAATCACTGCGAAATTCATTGGATAGCCTATATTTATTTAATTTAAAAGATAATAAGATAAGCAATCCAATTACTGGTAATATAATTGGTAAGCTTGACAAATATTCTATTTCATCGATTTGATGTGCATTGGAATTAAAAATGCTAGTAAGTTTAAATAATTCTAAAGTTATAATAACCAATATTGCTGGTCTCCACCAATTTTTGCAAGTTAAATACCAGGTAATAGAAAAAAATAAAATTAAAAGTTTCATCTTAGAGAAATAAATTACAGCTGCAATATCTAAAAAACCAAAGCTGCCTATTTCAAATCCAAAAATTGTAATAGCTTTTACACTTTTTAAATTCAAATATTTATCACCAAAATAAAGCAATGTTACTGAAACAATTAAAATTGAAATCAAATAATCTTTTAATTTAAAACCCTTCATAATTACAAAGTATAGAAAATTATCTACAACTAATATATAAATTTTTATTTTAACAATTCAAATTTTTATTTGTAATTTGAAATTTCAATTTTTAGCTACATGAGTAAATCAAGATCTCCTTTTACCAGCACAATTACTTCCTCAGGAAGAAACCCTTGAAATCTTAAAACAAAAAGGAAGTCTGTTTATCGGGATTCCTAAAGAGACTTACTTTCAGGAAAAACGTGTTTGCCTCACTCCTGACGCTGTTTCAGCATTGGTAACAAATGGTCATCGTGTGATGATTGAATCTGGTGCTGGTGAAGGTGCTAATTTTAAAGATAAAACTTATAGTGAAGCTGGCGCAGAAGTCACCAAAGATACTGCTAAAGTCTATTCTTGCCCTATCATTTTGAAAGTAGAACCACCTTCAATTGACGAAGTTAAACTTATCAATCCGCAGACCTTACTTATTTCTGCGCTACAATTAAAAACACAACATAAAAAATATTTTGAAGCGCTTGCTTCTAAACGTATTACTGCTTTAGCTTTCGAATTTATTAAAGATGATGATGGTGCTTATCCTGCTGTTCGTTCGTTAAGTGAAATCGCAGGAACTGCTTCTATTTTAATTGCTTCCGAATTGCTCTCAAATGTGAATGGTGGTAACGGATTAATGTTTGGTAACATCAGTGGTGTGCCACCTGTGGAAGTCGTTATTATCGGAGCAGGAACCGTTGGTGAATTTGCTGCGCGTTCTGCATTAGGTCTGGGTGCGAACGTTAAAGTATTTGATAATTCAATCACCAAATTACGCTGTATTCAATCTAATTTAGGTCGAACTATTTATACCTCAACCTTACAACCTAAAAATTTAATTAAAGCTTTAAAGCGTTGTGACGTGGCTATTGGAGCTGTTAGAGGAAAAAACAGATCTCCTGTGATTGTGACGGAGTCAATGGTTGACAGCATGAAAACAGGAGCTGTAATTATAGATGTAAGTATTGACATGGGTGGCTGTTTTGAAACCAGTGAAGTTACAAATCATGACAACCCAACGTTTGATTACAATGGAAAAACACATTATTGTGTTCCTAATATTCCTGCACGTTACTCACGTTCAGCGTCGGTATCTATTAGCAATATTTTTACGCCTTATTTGCTTAAAATAGCTGAAGATGGTGGTATAGAAAATGCTATCCGTTTTGATCGTGGTTTAAAAAATGGGTTGTATTTTTACCACGGAATTTTAACTAATAAATCAGTTGCAGATTGGTTTGATCTGGATTGCAGCGATGTTAATTTGTTGATTTTCTAAAACACACAGAATATTTAAGCTTTATTATGAAATTAATACACCGAATTGGCTACTACTTAGGAGGCTTTTCTATCGGACTTATAGTCCTTGCCTTTTTTTTAAGCGGAAAAAAAACCTCATGCGATTATAGTCCGAATGCCAGAACCATCAAAAACATTTCTATTAAAAAGAAAAACTACACGGATGCTGCTATGGCTTCTATTAATAAGCACAGTCTAGACACTATGATTGTAAACGACCTCATAAAAACTGGCGACGTTAACTTTTCAGAAAGTGATACCAAAGCTGTAGGTTGTAAAACATACCTTATTGAAAACTCTTATTACGAAAAAGATCTGGAGTTACGCATCAAAAATTGTGACTCGATAGCTACTATTTTATCACTCGAGTTTATAGATAATAATTAGTCATTTCAAAAAAAAATGCCAATACATTCAAAGAACATATTGCCTTTAGCTTACCACAATTAAAAATAACTTAACGGGGATTTTTTTAAAATTTCCGTATTAATGTTAAATTAATCT
>JAAEZL010000261.1 GCA_018222875.1 Algicola sp. | reverse complement strand
GCAAGGATTTTCAGAAGTAGGCGAGAACAAGCAATTACTTATAGCCATTGTTGTGCGTAGTTATTTTTATTCGTCCATTTGGCTTTCCCATTCATCTGCAAAAACCAAAAGTTTGTTTTCTCTAATATGTTTGTATTGTTCAGTTGTCAAATAGATTAATTCTGCACCATCTCCATACAAACTGTAAAATTTCCCATTTAATTTGTTCTCTACTATTACTTCATTCATATATTCAAAAAATCTCGTATCAATCCAATCTCCGTCAACTTTGAATTCCGTTTCATAAGTTTTGTTGTTGAAATCAAAAGACAATGAAACGGTCTCTTTTTGTAAATCAAAGCCATCGTTGATATTTGTAGGATTAAATTCTTGATGCGAGATTTTCGAGTATTCAGATACGATTTCCTCGTATGGATTTTCCAGGTTTCCTAACTCCACATCAAAAGACAATATTACTTCTGGGAATGAAATCAGAACATCATTAAGGTTTCTATTCTCTTTTTCTTTGACTGCCTCAATGCTTTTTGCCAATTGGTCTTTATCTAAATGAGTCAATAAACCTAACTTTTGATATTCTTTAATTGCATTATCAATCTTTGTTGTTGTCAAAGGATTTTTAAAGCTTTCATAGCTCAAGTCCCAATAACTGTCTGCATATCGAAACATTTTGAGTTGATTCTTTTTTAATGCTAAAATTCCAAAATATTGGTGGGCACTTCCTTGTTTGTGATTATGACTTGATTTGATTAAATGTAATCTGTAAGGTGATTGAGAATCTTTCAGGATTTTATTGAAGATTTGATAATACTCTTGTTCATCGATTTTACCTAAATAATTGTTGTCTTTTCCAATGTCGTCAGGTGAAATAAAACTCTTTTGTTTGTATGTTTTTCCGTTTGATTTTATGGAAGTAATTAAGTCGTGAGAAATATAGTCGCTAAAGGACTCTGTAGAATCTACTTTAATCTCAAATTTGAAATCAGTAAAGTCTAATTCAGGTAAAATCTCGGAAGTCAGTTTATGAATTTGCTCCAAATAAATCTTTGGGTCGTTAGAGTATTTGGATAAATCGAAAAATCTCGCTTTCTCGCAATAATCAATAAGTTGAAAGGGCGACTTTAACTTATTGTCTTTAATGTCTGATTTTAATCTGTCATTTTCTTTTTTGTCAATAATTCCATTTTCAAAAAGTCCTTTTCTGTAAGAATCAAGTCTTTCAATACTCATCCATTCCTCAAAGTTGACTTGACTGGTTAAGTCAGGTAAAAATTGAAAAAGATGGACGTATTCGTTGTTGTTTATTCTGTTTGATTGTTCACTAAATTGTTTGTCGTTTATAAGCTCAACCTTTTTTAATTTTGTGAGATACCCAAGAAGTAAATCATTTATTTGATTTTGTTCGGCTTCTTTCAGTTTCTCGTCTCCAAAGTCCATTACGGTTCCAAAACTCGAATACTGATAGCCTGTTTGTTTTTTAAATTCCGCTTGAAATAGTGCATAAATGTATTGTCCGTTTGTCAACTGTTCTTCGACTCGAGAAAGTGATTCAGTCATTTCTTTGGCTTGTTCAGAGTTGACAAGTTTTATGTCAATGAATTCTTGAATTTTAGATTCCATATTTTGTCCACTCACAGAATTTGTAATTAGAAAAGTCATAATTAGTATGTAGTTCGTGAGTTTTGTCATAATTACGCACAACGTATTTGTGTATGATTTCGTGCGTTGACGAATCATGCTGATTTTCCGCAGGAAAATCAGTTGACTAAAGATGCGAAAACTTTGAGTATAAAACAAGCAAGCATGAATTATACACGTTGTTACCTATTTTTGCGACACACAAGAGTAAACAGAAACTGCAATAATTCCGTTCAGATTTTAAATCCGCAAGAGTAAAATTCAGAGTTTGAGTAATTAAAAAAATCCGTTCGAGTAAAATTCCGTGAGAGTGAGAATCCGATTCCGATTCAGAGTTGAGTTAGGAAAATTCAGATTAAGAGTGGCAAAATCCGAATTTTATATTTTCCGATGAGATTATTTTCAGAAAGAGATTCATTCGGAGCAATTGTAGGTAACGGTCTCGGCTATGAGTAGTTGCGTGATTTAGCACTCAACTTTACAAGTACACACCAAACTGAAAATCCTCGAGGATTTTCAGAAGTAGGCGAGAACAAGCAATTACTTATAGCCATTGTTGGGCATAGTTTTTTATTCGTAATACATTTTAAATTTCTCAAAAGTCTCTTGTCCTGGAATATTTACTGTCATTTGATAATATCCATCTTCTTTTGATAAAACCTGATAAATATATTTATCACCTTTTACACTAAAATTAGACCGTGTTTCATTATTACTTTCCAAAAAGACTAATTCGAATTCTGTTTCATTAATCCAATTGTAAGTCAGATTTGAAGT
>JAAEZL010000260.1:1188-2419 GCA_018222875.1 Algicola sp. | reverse complement strand
TATACAAAAACCTCTCGGAAAGCTTATAATAGCTATGTTTTATACACGTTGTTGTGCATAGTGCTTTTCACGTTCAGCTGGGTTTTCCAATGTTTGTTATTTAGTTCAAATGTGAGCTTTGGCGAGACATACTCTTTTGCAATTTTTGGCTTAGCTTTGGCTGTAGCGAATTGCGAATGTGTATGGCTTGTAGCGTTGGCTTAATTCAATATCTCAAGTATCTCTACATAATTATCTAAATTTCCAATTTTTACTGTTTCTCCTTTTACTTTACCTAATAATGAAACTCCTAAAGGTGATTTTATATTGATTTTCTGTACTCCATTTGTTTTTTGGTTTACTGAAACTTGACTGTCAATTAAGTGAACTTTTATATCTTTTCCGTTATTCAGATACTTGACTTTGACCTTACTGTTAAGTTTGATTTCATCTTTAAAAAGTTCCGTTTGGTCATTTTTTGGTTTACTTATAGCTTTAATTGTTTCCTCCAATGCAGTTTCTGTAATTGGCGATTCTCTAACAATTTCATTCTTAACGACTATAATATTATCAGTAAACGCTTTTCCTGTGTTGGATTTGTCCTCAAAAATTGATGGGTTGCTGTTCTCTATACTTTTTATGAAGTTAACAAGACTTTCAGTTTCCTTTTTTGGATTTCTCCACCAATTTGTACTCCAAATACGATGAAACACAAAACCGTGTCCTTCTAATATTTTTTGTCGATGTCTATCGTGTAAATAAGCTTCTCTACTTGAATGATAAGCTGCTCCATCACATTCTATTGCAATTTTAGGAAGTCCAATGTGTTTAGTGTCATAAACCATATCAATTCTAAAACCAGCAAATTGTAATTGTGGTATAATTTTATCTTCGCTGAAATGTTCTGCTAATGCTTGATAAACCTCTTCCTCAAATGGCGATTCTAAATCCTCATTTAAAATATCGATTGTTTCAGATTTAATTGAATTTTCGGCAAGAGCGTTTAAAACAGCTAAACGAGATTCATCATCTTGTTCACTTACAGCTTTGCAGTATGCTAAATATGAAAAGAAAGCAGCTCTACGATTGTTTGAGCCTTCAATTCGCAAATGTTCTCGATAGTTCAAAAATACTTCCTCAGGAATTGACGAACATACATAAAGCTTGTATTTTGCTCTTGTCACTATAACATTTAAAAGTTTATAGCCTTTTTTATGATTTATTGGTCCAAATCTTTGAGCAAATTTGCCAT
>JAAEZL010000260.1:293-1104 GCA_018222875.1 Algicola sp. | reverse complement strand
TCTTTTGTGTAACCATAAGTTGTTGATAGAATTATTACGTCTCTTTCATCTCCTTGAATATTTTCTAAATTTTTGACAAATAATCCATTTTCTTCGAGTTCAAGTATTTTTTCGTTGAAGTCAGAATATCTATCAAATTTTCTACGTTCAATTATCTTACTCTTTATTAAATTACGTTGAGCAATATTAAACGTAGCAATACCAACAGTAGGATATTCTCCATTTGGTAAACCACTTATATTTTTATCAATGATAGAAAGTATTGTTTCTGCTTCTGTGTCGTTTGTATGGTCTGAATACGTTCCGTTTGTTGGTATATACTTTATAGGTACATAATCAAATTCATTTGGAAGAGGTTTAAGCCTTTGATTGTAAAAAGCATAATTAGAAAAGTCAATTAAATACGGATGTCTTGACCTGTAATGAAAATCTAAATGTTTTTTCTCGAAGCTAAGTTCAGAAGCAAAATCAAGAAGTGATTCACAGGATAAAAGTATGTTATCTCTATCAACTCTTATTTCGTCTTCATCTTCAAAATCATCTTCATCCTCAATATCTCCATCAAATATTTTGCTGAAATAGTTGGAAGGTGGCATTTGGTGTTCATCGCCTGCTATAACGATTTGTTTACCTTTAAGAAGAGCAGGTAGATTATCCTCTAATTTTAACTGACTTGCTTCATCAAACATTACAATGTCAAAATATTGGTTTTTGCCTTTAAAAAGATTACTGCAAACATCTGGTGTTGTCAAAATTATAGGAAACATTGTTGTGAATAAATCAATATCGAACTTCACAATTTGTCTTAGAG
>JAAEZL010000260.1:0-283 GCA_018222875.1 Algicola sp. | reverse complement strand
GTTCTCAACTGAACGATTTGAGTTTTGCTGGTCAAACTGACGAGTTGCATCTATTTGTTTAGAAAACCAATGTTCTCTAATATATTTTATTTGTTCCCTTTCTATTTCTGAAAGTGATTTTCCTAACTCTATGTGGTCATTATCATCAGTTGGTAAATCCATATCAGCATAGTTGACCAACATTGAATTTAAATAATAAATTAAAAAAGTTTTTTTCCAATCTTCTTTTTCTTTCAGCTCATCAATTACATTTTGATGTAATTTACTCAGCGAATTATAATAT
>JAAEZL010000049.1:17975-21252 GCA_018222875.1 Algicola sp. | reverse complement strand
AATTTCAAGCGTTTCCGGACACATGTTCCATGTGTCTGTTTCGCTATCAACAAATATTGGAGTAGCACCTTGATACACTATGGGATTAGCAGAAGCCGAAAATGTTTTGCTCTGGCAAATCACTTCGTCGCCTTCTTTCACATTTAATAAAATAAGCGCCAAATGAAGCGCTGCAGTTCCAGAACTTAAAACAGCAACATGCGTATCTTCTTTGAGATAGTTTTGTAAATCGTTTTCAAAACCATTGACGTGAGGTCCTAAAGGAGCAATCCAATTAGTTTCAAAGGCATTATTGACATAAGATTGTTCCTTTCCACTCATGTGTGGAGATGACAACCAAATTTTAGATTCCATAATCAAAATTGTTAAGTAAGTTTATTACTATTCAATTTTCATGTCTAGTGAGGGACTTGGGACAGAAAATTCAACTATGTATTTCAGCAAAACGGTTAAAACTAATGTTACAAAACCGAGAAGCATAAATTAAACTGAACATTTCGAAGTAAATATTGTTATTTAGTTCTTGGCATTCAAATTATCACGATAAATAGCAAGATTATACGATATATATATCAATATCACTCTTATTCTATGAATTTGAAGTAAGGTGTCTTCTTGTTCTTTTTAAATTTTTCAAATTTGTTTTTATTCCATGAGTAAAAATATATACATTATGTTACATTTGTTCTGTATTAAGAATGAAAGTCACATTTAATTAATGAAACAAAATCCATTTACATCAACCAGTTTTGTTAGTGTATGGTCTAAACATTTTAATGGATCTAAATCACCAAAATCTTTTGATTTTGTATCAAGTGTGCAATTTTTAAAACATCCATTTCTTCCGTTGTACATAAACATAGGAAAAAATTTAACCAAAGGTGTTTTTTATCGTGTAAACAACTCATTTACAGATTTTAAAGGAAAAACGTTTCTGATTTATGATGTTCCAGAGTATTTCAATGTCAATGAAATTATAAACGATAGTTCTTCAACACTTCGTCTTAAAAAAGTATTCCAGTACCAAGGTTTTTTGATGGATATATCATCTTATAAAAATCAAGATGAATATATTAATGCTCAATTTAGTTCCAAAAACAGAAGAGAATTTAGATCTAATCAAAGACGATTAGAAGAATGTTTTAATATTGAATACTCTTTTTTACATGGTGCCATAAATGAATCTGAATTCACTGACGTTTTCGATAGTTTTTATAATCTTTTAAATAAGCGTTTTGCAGGCAAACAAGTAAGTTATCACCATTTAAGTTCTGAAAAATGGAATTACTATAGAGAACTTGTATTTGTGATGTTACAGGAAAAAAAAGCATCATTATTAATTATATACAGAGATAAAACGCCTATTGGAGTGACCCTTAACTTTCATTCGGAAGATATTTTATTTGAAACCATAACCGTTTTCGATCCCGATTATTACAAGTTTAGTGTAGGAAAAACGTCTATCATTAAATTATTGGAATGGTGTTTTAAGAATAATTATAAAATATCAGATTTCTCTAAAGGAGATTTCGATTATAAACATAAATGGAGTAACTTAATCTATGATTTTAATTATCATATTCTGTACGATTCAAAGTCAGTTACATCAATAATTACAGCCAGTTTAGTTGAAGCGTTTTACAAAACCAAACTGTACTTACGACGTAAAAAGGTAAACGAACTGTATAGAAGGGTCAAATTTCTAATGCAAGGAAAATCAGAATCGTCTTTTGAAAATATACCTACTAATTTTGAAAAACTCGATAGTTTTAAGGCAGACTCAAGTGGTTACAAGTCTATAGATTATAACTCAGAACCACATAGCTTTTTGCAGCAGTATGTCTATACGTTTGCGTTTGCAAATCCGGAGCCTATTCAGAACATAAATGTCTATAAGAATTCGGAAAAAACGAATGAATATGTGATTTCAGGATCGGAAAAAGCGCAGCGAATTACCTTTTAATATCTGACCTGATTTCTAGTATTCTGTCGCATTTAGAAAATAATTTTCCTGCGACATATTGGTTGTGTTTGGCAACATCAGTATTACCTTTCAGCCATTCAATATACATTGCTGTGGTATCAACTCCAGCTTCATGTGAAAATGGATAACCTCCTCCAAATCTTGGGTTTAGCTCCAATGTATAAAGTTTATCATCTGAAACAAAAACATCGCAGTCTAAATTTCCTACGTGTTTTAAATTCTGAGATATAACTTTGCCTAATTCTTCAAATTTAGAGTCAATTACAGAAATGGCTTTATCAGTTTCACCAGAACGCATGTTTAGTTTTTTTCTCACAAATGTTCCGATATAATTACCTTCAAAATCATTCACGATATCCATCCCAAATTCATGGCCATTCATTTTTTCCTGAATAAGAATGGCATGATTCAAATCATTTTTACTGGCTGTGTTTAAAATGGACTTTGTTAATTTTATATGCTGAAGTCTAAATGCCAAATCTAATTCCTCTTCACTTTCAGGAAAATCAATACCAATTGACGCACTTCCCCAACGAGGCTTAACCACTAATGGAAATTGAAGCATTCCGTCGTAAATGGCTTCTTTTGCGTCTTTAAGAGAGGTGAATGTTTTAGGTGTTTTTAAACCAATTTTTGATAAAAACTCAAAAGTTTTCATTTTATCAAAGGCAATATCAATGACATCTTCATTTGAGATAATCACTTTTGTTCCTGTGGTTTCAATGGCTTCTTTGTGTTTTGACAAAATAGGCAACTCCAGATCGTTCAAAGAAATGATAGCATCAATCTGATGTGTTTTTACAATAGTTTTTAAAATTGAAATATAATCGGCATCATAGATGCTTGGAACAACAATAGCAACATCAGCATCAACCATAGCAGGAGCAGAGGTGCTCATATCTGCTGCAAATATTTTGCCCTGATTTTTTACAGCTTCTTTAAAGTAATTAATTAAATAATTGCGTCGTCCTGCACAAGTAAAAAGTAAATTGATACTCATTTATGTATTTTGGTTAGGTTCTGTACCAGTAAAATCAGGTACAATATCATTATCTACAGTGTAAATTCCATCCTTTTTAAAGACTTTATATAGGGTTAAAAATAGAATTTTTAAATCTAATGCAAAAGTCAGGTTGTTCACATACCAAACATCATATTCAAATTTTTGTTCCCAGCTAATGGCATTTCTTCCGTTAACCTGAGCCCAACCTGTAATACCAGGTTTTATATTATGACGTTGTTTTTGAAATGTATTATATCTTGGTAAATATCTGACGAGTAAAGGTCTTGGAC
>JAAEZL010000049.1:16125-17965 GCA_018222875.1 Algicola sp. | reverse complement strand
AATGAGACTCATGTCACCTTTAATGACATTTAATAATTGTGGAATTTCATCCAAAGAATATTTTCTAACAAAAATGCCAGCTTTGGTCAGTCGTTCTCCAGGCGGAAGAAGTTCTCCGTTAGCATCCTTTTTATCATTCATTGTTTTAAACTTAATGATTTTAAAGATGCGTTCATTCTTTCCAGGTCGCTCTTGAAAAAAGAATGCACTTCCGTTGTTTTTTACCATTAAAACGAACCATGTTATGGCAAAAACAGGAAACAGAAGGATGAAACCGATACTGGCAGCAATAAAGTCTAATAGACGCTTAATGACGTTTCTGTAGAGTTTCATTAGTTTAGTGTTTGATAAGTTTTTAAGATTTCATTCCAGACAAATTCCTGTTTGAAACGCTCTAAGATTCTTGAACGGGAATGTGCAATCATGGCTTGTCGTTTTTCGGGAAAATCTATCATGAACTGCATGGCATTTTCAACGGCTTTAGCATCTTTTACAGGAATGATTAAACCATTCACATTGTGTTCAATAATTTCATTACAACCATTTATATTTCCTACGATGCATGGCAATTCCATACAACTTCCTTGTAATACAACGTTCGGGAACCCTTCACGATAACTCGGAAACGTGAGCACATGAGAAATAGCCACATAAGGTCTGATATCTTTTTGAACACCTACAGCCAGAATGTTTTTATTCGACTTAATGACAGTCTCGGTTTCCGGCAATAAAGGATCTAAATGATTTTCTCTTGGGCCAACTAATAGCAGCTTACAATTTTTGTTTTTCTTTGATAAGGAATTAAAAGCAGCGACCAATTCGTTAATCCCTTTATCTCTGACTATGCGTCCGATAAATATAAAAACAAGGTCTTCTTTAGAAATATTTAATTCAGTCCTCAGATTGTTTTGAGCTTCTTTTGAAACATGAGCTGTGTCATAATGTTCAGTGTTAATTCCGTTTGAACTTCCGTTGCCTATAACTTTTAATTTACCGGGTTTGGTGAAGTTATGATCTAAAATGATTTGTTCAAGTCCGAAAGAATTCGGAAGAATAAGCGTCGCACAACTGTAAGTGAATTTTTCTACAGCATTCAGTAATTTACGCTTGTTGCCTGTAGCTTCCAGTAACGGCAAACCAGCAATGGTATGTAAGCGATGAGGCACACCAGCTAATTTTGCAGCCAGCATACCAACTGTTCCTGCTTTTGGTGTATGTGTATGAACGATAAAAGGATTTTCTTTTTTAAAGAATTTATACAGTTGATATACAGCTTTCAAATCTTTTAAAGGCGTTATAGTTCTTGTCATTTCCACGACATGAGTTCTGATACCTTCATTTTGTCTTACTTCGGCTAACGCGTCTCCATCTCCAGAAACACCAATAACGTCGTAGTACTTACTCATAAAACGTGACTGTCCTCTCAAGAGTGTTCTTAAGGAGGATGGAACTGTCGTTATGCGAATGAGTTTTTGCATTAGTAATGTACAACCGATTTATAAAGTTTTAAATGTTTTTTATATACTGAATTGATGTCAAATACACTTTTGTTGTCTTCGTAAAGCTGATTTGCTTTTTTTGTCGCCTTATCATAGTCTTCAATGACTGAAATCATAGCTTCATGAAAGTTTTCAATTTCAGGAACATAGCAATTGGATGGTTTAAAAAACTTTGGAATACTACCCACAGGAGTTGTAATGATTGGAAGTTTCGTTGCTGAAGCTTCAATTAGAGATATTGGCAACCCTTCCCAAAGTGAAGGCATAATCATGCAGTGTGCATTAAATAGCTGCTGCTTGACGTCTTTTTGGAACCCTAAAAGCTTGATGTGATTTTCAAG
>JAAEZL010000049.1:4799-16115 GCA_018222875.1 Algicola sp. | reverse complement strand
CTATCACTTTTAATTAAGGCTTCTAATTCGTCTTTCATATCTCCATTTCCAGCGACAAGAATTTTGAAGTTTGAAATGCCTCTATCTAATAGCTTCCTGGCTAAATCAGGTAAGACTAACGGATTTTTTTGTTCTTCAATACGACCTAAATAGAGAAATTTAAAGGGGTCTGAATTATTGAATGTTCGTTTTGTCTCTAGTTTGAATTTTTCAAAATCGACACCATTAGCAATCACTTGTATTTTTTTTAGATACCATTTGGAAGCATCCTCACTGAAATTAATATCGATTTTTCGGAATGCTTTAGTGAAGAACAGAAACCATCGTCTGTAAATTTCTTCGACTAAAATATTATGAAGTGTAAATACAATAGGCACTTTACTAACAAATAATCTAAAGTAAATGCCAATGACCAGTGCATGAAACATGTGGCAATGTAAAACAATATCATCAAACGACGATAACACGTGTTTCATTTGTTTGATGCCTTTAAAAAAACGTTTTGGTGAAGTGATTCCCAAGTAATGGTATGTAATGTTATGTTCAGCAAACTTATATTCAATCTGGTCGTTGTTGGTCATAGCTAAAACAACAGTATCAATGCCATCTTCATGACTTTTCTTAGCCATTTCAAGAATCATGTGTTCGGCACCTCCACCTCCTAAGCCAATATTTAAGTGTACTATTGTCATGTGTAGCTAGTTAGATTCTGCAATTTCAGAAAACATACGTTCATATTTACTCAGAATTATCTTTTTCTCAAATTTATCTGTAATGGATTTACTAACAACAACAGGATCCCATTCTTTATCATATAAAGCTTCGTTGAGATAATTCAGGTATTCGTTTTCATCTTTAGCAATGAATCCGTTAATACCATTTTGAATAATATCTTTCGTTCCTCCAGGCGCAGTAAAGGCAACTACTGGAGTTCCTACGGCACAACTTTCCATGACTGCGTTTGGAAATCCTTCAACATAAGAACCTTGAATAAATACATCACTTTTACTTAAATACTGTGAAACATGACTCGTGTATTTAATGTAGGTGACTTTATCTTCAAAATGAAGCGTTTTAATTTGCTCCATTAATTTCTCGTATTGATTACCTTCGCCAATAATCGTGTAATGCCAGTTCGTCTTGAGATTAGACAAAATGTTTAATACACGTTCATGACCTTTTTCCGGACTGAGTCTACCTACTGTTATTAATTGTTTTACCTCGTTGTTTAGTGGTGTTTTTACTTTGGCTTCAACCGTTAGCGGATTGTTAATAATATGAATTCTTTCCATAGGAATACCATGATCTTCATGCATATACTTAGCCATTTGTTCTGACTGGCAAACAATTCGTTTTAAAAATTTTCTATAGTTTTTGAATAGCCAAACAAAACCAGTAACATGTGTGCTTCGGTTGTATTGTGACATGATACTATTGATACTTGCTTCTCTGGCAATGAATATTGTTTTTCTTAAAAAGAAGGAGTAGAGTGCATGAAGTTTATTCACATGACCTATTGATCCCATCACAATATTTGGCTTATGTTTTAGAAAGTATAAAAACAGAGGCCTTGCAACTAGTAATAAGCGATCTTTATCAAAATAATGAACTTTGGCATGCGATACATCAAAATCTGTTGATTCGGCTTTAGCAATAACTAAAAGCGTACAATCAAACTTATCTTTGTTCATGTTCTGAGACAAAAAGGACATAATTCGTTGTGCTCCTCCAGCATTTAAAGCTGGTAAAACAAAGCATATCTTTATTTTTTTTTCATTCATAGTCATGAATAGCGTTTTCTATTTTGATACTTTGAGGAACATCAATAACCGATAAATCACTATAATTTAAGTCAACTATACTTTGATGTTTAAGCGAGGGAATTGTGACAAAACACGTTGCCAAAAGTAAATAAAAAATAACAATTAAATAAAGCATCATTGTGTATTATACGTGTTCGTGTACCATTTTTGAAAACAGAAATAGGTCCAAACTTTAAACGTGTTATCTTGCTTACCTGATAAATGATTTTGAACCAGATTTATTATTGTATCAGAATTAAAAATGCCTTGTTGTTTTAAAAAACTGAGATCTATGTAGCGCTCCAGTTCCTGTTTTAAACCTCCACGAAGCCAGTCTCCAACCGGAACTCCGAAGCCGCGTTTCGATTTTTCTAAAAACCCTTCTGGGAAATCGTTTTTAAAAGCTTCCTTTAAAATGTGTTTTTTACTCCATTTTTTGATTAAATACTCTTCAGGTAAAGTCATCGTGAATTCAAACAGTTCTCGATTTAAAAAAGGCGCTCTGCATTCTAAAGAATTCAACATACTTGTTCTATCTACTTTTACTAACATATCACCTTCTAAACTGATATGCCTGTCAATAGTTCTAAAATCTGAAAGCGATTTAGGAGCATTAATTTTCGTTTCAGTTTTGTAATAGTCAAAAACAGAAGTGCTTTGATAATTTGAATTTAAATAGTTGTTGATTTCATCATTTTGAAATCCCAGAGAAATAATTCCCCAATAATAGTCATCATCATAGCTAATGGTTTTGATCAACTTATTGAGTTTGTATTTAAATCCTCTGTTATCGTCTTTTCGTTTTAGGAACGAATCTGAAAATTTATCAATTTGATTGTGAAGTATTTTTGGAACAACATTCGTGTATTTCTGGTTTAACTTTCCGACGTAGTATTTGTTGTAACCACCAAAAACTTCGTCACCACCATCTCCAGTTAGTGCTACTGTAACATTAGAGCGTGTTTTATTAGAAACCAGATAGGTTGGGAGTGAAGACGAATCTGCAAACGGTTCATCAAAATTGAGAAGAATATCGTTGATATTATGTTTTAAATCATCTTCATTGATTATAAATTCATGGTGATTACTTCCAATTTGTTTTGCTACAACTCTTGATTTGTCTGATTCATCATAAGATGCTTTTTCAAATCCGATTGAAAAGGTTTCAATTTTAGATTCTTTAATTTCTGATAAACAAAAGGAAACCACCGAAGAATCGACACCTCCAGATAAAAATGTGCCTAAAGGTACATCAGCAATTGATCGTGATGCTACACTATCAAAAACACGTTGTCTTACTTCCTTTTTAGCGTCATTAAATGATAACTTAGATGTCTTTTTTGGTTGTTCCTGATGAATGGTTTCAATGTTATACTCGAAAGTATTAGTATCATAAACAATGTACTTGTTTGCTTCAAGCTTTTTCACACCTTCATAAATGGTGTAAGGCGCAGGTATATAAGTGAGTTTGAAATATAGATTTAAACCTTTTTTAGATATTTCAGGTTTGTAATTTAATTGATTGGTAATGGATTTTAATTCGGATGCCCAACACAATTTATCGTTGTTATCGGTATAGTATAACGGCTTTTCACCAAAATAGTCACGCGCTATAAATAGTTTATTAATGTTAGCATCGTATATGCTGAATGCAAACATACCATCTAAGAGTTTGAATGCATCAACACCTTTTTGTTCATATAATTTTAAAATGACTTCGGTATCACTACTTGTAGTTAATTCAACACCATCTATTATCAATTGTTCTCGCAGTAATTGGTAGTTATATATTTCACCGTTAAACACAATAACGATAGATTTATCTTTTGAGTAAATGGGTTGTTGACCAGAACTTAAATCAATAATAGACAAGCGTCTCATAGCCATTCCTAATGAGAAATTGTCACCTGAAAAGCTAAATGTGCCATCTTCATCAGGACCTCTATGAATGATTAAGTTATTCATTTTAGTCAGTGACTGTCTTATGGTTTGATCATCTTGTGATGATTTATATAATATGCCGTTTATTCCGCACATAGTAGTTTTATTTAATAGTTAAACCTTTTCCCTGAATATTCAACCATTGTTTTAGTACGATTAATTTCCAGATTAAAGGATACCTGTTCCATGAACCATCCATGTGTTGTTGTATCATGAATTTCACATTTTCTATATTAATATTCGGAATATTTTTAAGACTCTCATCATCAAGTTCACTTAACACATAATCTTTTAAATCCTCTCGAAACCACGTTGCAAAAGGAATCGCAAAACCTGCTTTTGGTCTGTCAAAGAACTCTTTAGGTGCATATTTATAAAGCACATCTTTTAAAATTCGCTTTTGATTGTTGCCCTGAAGTTTGTATTCTGTTGGTAAAGATCTGGCAAATTCAACAATATTATAATCCATTAAAGGTGACCTTGCTTCCAAAGAATACGCCATAGTAGCGCGATCTACTTTGGTATTTATGTCATAATTCAGATAGGTTTTTAGATCAAAATCTGAAATACGTTCCAGCAAATTTTTATGTGAATGATCTAAATAGAATTTATCATCAATATCTCTGAATTGTTTCGCATCATTAACATAAGATAAATTAATACCAGTCATTACGCTTAAATAAGCAAGGTTTCTATTCTTGGCTTTTAGACCTTCAGCAACAATTTTTAATTTATAATTAGGAACATGTTTTAAAACGTTTGAAGTTGCCTTTCGGATTGGATACGGAATATCATACAATTTACTTTTAGTTCTAGCCCAATTATACCGACTGTAACCTAAAAAGCTTTCGTCTCCACCATCACCAGAAAGCGCAACAGTTACTTGTTCTTTTGTGTGTTTTGCAAGGAGCATGGACGGAATAGCTGAAGAGTCAGCAAACGGTTCATCGTAATAATGCGAAAAGTTTTCAATAAGATTTAAGCCTTCATTATAATCGCAATGAATGACATTATGATCGGTTTCAAGGTGAGTGGCAACTGCTTGTGCATACTGACTTTCATCGTATTCAGCATCATTAAATTTGACAGAAAACGTTTTAATTTTAGCATTAGAACTTTTGGTTGCAACTGCTGCAACAGCAGATGAATCAATTCCTCCAGATAAAAACACACCAACAGGAACATCAGCAAACAAACGCATTGACACAGCACTATGAAGTAAACCATCTAAAGTTTCTTTTGCCTCATCGTAGCTGCCATTATATGTAGTTTTTCCTTTATAATCTATGTCCCAATAGCAATTTGTTGAGAGTTTACCATTTGAAATTGTATATGTAAATGTATGTCCAGCCTTTAATTTTTGAACTTCGTTTAAAATTGAATACGGATCAGGAATATGTCCCCAAGTTAGGTAATAACCAATGGCTTTTTTTGAAATAGATAAGTTATCATTATACAGCTGAATGGATGATAACTGACTAGAAAATTCAAAATCTGTTCCGTTGTGATAGTAGTAAAATGGTTTTTGTCCTAATCTATCGCGAGCTCCAAAAAGCACTTGTTTTTTTTCATCATAAATTACAAAGGCGAACATGCCATTAAAATGATTGACACATTGTTCACCATATTCTAAATAGGCAGCACACAGCACTTCGGTATCGCTAGATGTTCGGAAAGTGTAGCCTTTTTCAATTAATGTGCCTTTTAATTTTCTGAAATTATAAACCTCTCCATTGAAAACAATATGGATATGCTCGTAATACGTAAACGGTTGATCTGATCTCGGATCTAA
Organism: Algicola sp.; assembly: GCA_018222875.1. Taxonomy (GTDB): domain Bacteria; phylum Bacteroidota; class Bacteroidia; order Flavobacteriales; family Flavobacteriaceae; genus Psychroserpens. The sequence goes on along the minus strand of JAAEZL010000049.1, from coordinate 10,580 downwards.
ATCGATAATAGATAACCTGTTATGCCCAAAAGTGATGGTGTTATCGTTTTTAGTGTACGATTGCCATCCCATTTTGTCAGGACCTCTAAACGCAGTTCGTTTGAGTTTGTCTTTGACTTGGTTTTCAGAGTATGTTATGGTTGTACCGTATATTCCGCACATATATTTAACTAGTTTTTTAAGCTTTTTTCATAGACACTTAAATGTTTAGCGAATACATTTTTAATTTCAAATTGTGATTCAATTTCACTGTACAATTTAGCCGATTTTTGTAAAGCAAGATCGTAATTTTCGTAGACATTAAACATAGCCTGGTGAAAGTTATTCAATTCAGATATATAAGCATTAGCATCGTTTAAAAAATCAGGAATACTTCCAACAGGTGTTGCAATTACAGGTAATTTTGATGCGGCAGCTTCTATAATTACTACTGGCATACCTTCCCAAAGCGAAGGAAGCACTAAACAATGCGCTTCAGCTAAGAACGGTTTTATATCGTGTTGGAAGCCATGCAATGTGACATGATTTTCTAAGTTTCTATTCTTTACATCTTCGCGTATGGCATCTTTCAAAATACCATCACCAACAAAATGGATTTTAAAATTTGAAATGTTTTGTTCAATAAGCTGTTGCGCACATTCGATGAGTCGATGCGGACTCTTTTCATGGCTTATTCGTCCGATAAACAAAAAGTTAAATACTGAGGTTGAGTGTCGTCTTTCTCCAAAATCAAAATCTTCAAAATTAACACCATTTGAAATGATTTCGGCATTTGATTTCAGATACCATTTTTGCCCTTTAGGACTGAAAATTATGTCCTTAAATCTCAATGATTTTGTTAAAAATAAGAGAAGTCTTCTACTTGCAAATTCAAGCATATTAGAGTGAAGCGTAAAAACTAGTTTGGACTTAGGATGTCTTAGTTTGTAGAGCATTCCGAAGAGCGCAGCATGATACATATGGCAATGAATCACAACATCTTCATAATCTTTAATAAGGGATTTAAACTGTCTAAGTCCGTTGAGTAAAGATTTATTTTTAAATGAATTTACACCTAGCAGATGATACTCAATATTATGATCTTTAAATCGCTTTTCTAAGGCAATTAGGGTGTTTGATAACGACACAACAATGGTTTTGTGAACAGCATTACTTTGTTTAGCTAACTGAAGCACCATTTGTTCTGCACCACCACCACCTAAAGTACTTGTTAAGTGAATTATAACCATTTAATGAGCGTATTTAATTTGAGTATATTCATTTTCTTCTACTTATTTTGGCATCAATACATGTCAAATTTCCACAATGGTTAATTGTATGAGTTGATATCATATCGCTGTTCCAGTTTGGATGAATAGATTCGATGATTTCTTCTTCATATGCATCTTCATTCAGGGTTTTTATTTCGTTAATATTCATGCCATAACCATAGTGCACAGAACAATCTTGTGCAGGTCTGAACACTTTGTCGCCAAGACTAAAGATGTTTCCTGCTGGTCTGGCATTATTGTGATTATATTCTACCGGATTTTCAGGATGTGGTATCCAGTTGCCATCTAACAGACTATCGGAATAAAAAATATGTAATTCATGAGTGGAAGCCAAACCTAAGTATTCTTCAACATTAGTAAACATCCAAAATTTTCCGTCTTTTCTGTAAATGGTACTATCTACAGCTTTAATATTGTTAATAAGTACTTTTTCTAACTCCCATTTGTTTGGAAATTCGATGCATTTATAGAGTTCAATAGTATTGTTTTCGTTAGTTTCGGGCAACATATATAATTCGTCTTGATCTTCTATTAGAAATGGGTAGGAGAGATGATATGGTTTTTCTAAAACTACTTTTGGCTGTGAGTAATTTCCCTTTTGGTCCATTTCAATTACAGATATTTTGCCTTTATCTTCTGAATAAAGTAATTCTTCAATAAAAATGTAATAATGTTCATTTCTATAAATAATAAATGGATCAGCCCAAAATCTATCTTTTGGAGGAAGAAGTCTGATGAACGATTCAAATGATTTTGAAAGTGTGTCATTGGTTTCAATTTTATAAAGTAGGATCCATTGTTCAAAATAAAAACGCCTTTTTATAACCGCATTAAATGCCGACCAATATGTTTTTGTAATGCCTTTAAATGTTTCCCAGTTTGTTGGTGCTTTATAAATTCGGTTTTCACAAAATACAGGTTTCAAGTTTAGCCTTCTTAGTTTTCTATAGAATTGGGACTCTCCTAATCGATGTAATTCTTCCAGTTTCTTCGGAACCATAAATAAAGATTTCCAGTACAACTCATTGTTATTTCTGGAAATATATAGATTGTCAGTTTCATAAAAAGCCTCGTATAATTTTAAACAGTTACTGGGATGGTCTTTAAACTGTAATAAAGACACATGTACTTCTTTTTCTTTTTTTAGCATCTCCAAAACACCAGGAGGTCCGAAACGTTTTGCTTTAGGATTACCAAATTGATATGACCAAATGCCATACTTTGAAGCTTTTAAAAGATCAATATTTAAGTTGCTATAACCAAGGTCGATAAACACATCAATGTGAAAAGCAGTAATGGTTTCAGTATCAATTTTAATTTTATTATTGGCATTAGCTTCAGGTGCTATTAGTATCTCAGGTGAATTGATACACTCTTTTAAATTTTTAATCGCTAAGGCATCTGGATTAGGTGAATAAAATCGTTTTTCAAATTTTGTGTAGAGTGAAAAAAACAGCTCACTTTTTTTAAGCCAAAGTTTAGAAATAAAATTGTTTTTTTTAGGAGGAGTACAATCCTTTTTAACAATCAGGACGATTTCAGAATGGCTTGAGGCTTCAATAATTTCTACCATTCTATACGCCCAGAATGGTATATGATAAGACTCTGTAAGTAACCCTATTCTTAATTTTTGATTGGTCATAATTGTGTTTAGTAACTCATGTCTGTTATTCAATAGTTAAAATTTTCAATATTGATTTTGAACAGATCTTAACAAAGTTAAAATAGCTTCTTGATAAAAATAATGTATTCGTTAAGAATTGTAAATAAGAAAGGACATTTAATCGTTTTTACGTTTTATAAAATACTGATATAGATACACATTTTGAGTTTTCGGTCGAACAACAATGAATACAAAAAGCCAAACAAATAGACTTAAGACGATCATCTCTCCTCCGTCTTCTAGAAGAGTTAAAAATAAATCTGAATATCTATTAGTTCCAAAAAATGAGTGAAGCATATCTACACCAACACCAAAAAACAAAAAGGCAGTAAATAAGACTCCAAGACTAATATTTGTTTTTCTATATTTTTCATCACCTTTATAATATCCTAGAACCAGTAAAATTAATAATAACGCACCAAATATAGCCACATAGGTCAACTCTCCAATATCTTGTGCTCTTAAACCTAACATAGGAGAAAAATTAAACTTCTCAGAAACCCATGCGCCAAAACGTTCGTGAAACGTAAGGGAGTCATCTAATAACATTAATGTAAACAATAACAGCCATGCGATGTATCCTTTTCGTTTACGCTTGATAATTAAAAATAAAATGATTCCAATAATAACAACAAATTTTATATACTGAAAGATTTCTGGATAGCCATCATCATTACTTACCATAAAAGGAACTATAGACCAGTCTAGATCTATTCTTATAAAAACGATATAAATTAGAAGTGCATGTAATAATACAAATAGAATATCTATGCTTAATAATATGGCAAGAATTCTATTAGTTCTTTTAGTGTTAAAATATTGCTTAAAAAAATTAAAATTCATGACTGATACGTTGGTTAAGAATTTAAAAGTAGGCTAATTATCTGGAAAATAAATGTTTATTAAATATATTCGATTAAGTGTTTAATTTCTTCCTTTATTTAAAATTTGAGTAAAAATCTTCGTTTAAATCACTTTTCATAAATTTTAATCAGAGCTTTCTATAACTAGTTTTTCATCAGTTTCTAAAGTCTCTAGTTCCTTATTTAAAACCTTGAAGTACAACCATAAGGAAACAATCATAACGTGGTAAAGGGTATCAAAGTTATGATTTGTTAGACCCAATGCCAATAGTGTTAATGCCAGCAAAAATAGGTGAGGCTTAGTTTTAAAAGTTTGAATGCTTTTGAAAAACATGAATACATAGGTTCCTAAAAAGACAAGGAATGGAAAAACACCTGCATCACCTAAGACTCTTAAATAATTATTGTGAACACCAACATCATAAATGTAATCACTCATAAATGATTTATAGCCATTTCCTACAAACGGAGATTCATATATTTTATCATAGTATAATGCCCAAGTTTCAGTTCTGGAATCTTCGTCTATGGATTGACTTACTTTACCGTCATCAACTAAGCTGTCTAAAATAGAAAGTCGTTCTGTATTCAATTTTAGACTTGTTGCTACTGTAAGTAGAAGTAGGATAGCGGCAAATCCTCCAATGAAGATTTTTATATTATTCCTATTTTGAAACACTGAAATTAAAAGCATAATCAACCACAATAAGAAAAAAGTTCTTGAAAAGGTTAATGCACCACAGAACGTTAAAATTGACAAACCAACATACTTTAAAGTATTGTTTTTTATAGCAAACGACAAGGCAACTCCCATAAGACAAGTAAATCCTGCAGAATTAGGATCTAGGTAAAAGCCGCTGTAGCGACCATAGTCCAAAGGAAATACTAAGGCGTTGATAAGAATGCTTAAAGCACCAATGAGTAATATGATGTATAGCTCGATAACATTGGTCCGACGCGCTAACTCACCACCACAAACGACTAAAACAACAAACTTAAAAAAGTCAATAAAAAAGTACTTTTCATCTGGAGCTTCAACAATTCCCGAAATTAAAAAATAAGAAACAGCAAAAATTACAAATGGCCAGGCAATTTCATGTTTTTTATTAATCAAGTAATATAATAACAAGAGAGCAATGGTCAAGTGACTTAATAAGCTACCCATAGCATCACCAAAACTAAATAATACAATACCAGGAATATTGCACATGATAAGTATGATAATGATGTATTTAAATACTTGCATTGATTTATTCTTTAAGTTGTGAAAAACTTAGTTTGATTCTTGTTTAAATGTCTTATATAGGTATACAATATAAAACTATTTACTACGGCAACAATAGATGTCGCTAAAGCGAGTCCGTAAACACCAAGGCGATCTATAAATGCAAAATTTAGAGTAATGTTTAATATTAAACAAAAAACAGCAGCATAAGCCATATAACTATTTTTATTTACAGACTCTAAAAACCTAACCATTATAATAGTGACAATATAAGCTGGTATTTGTAATAAATATAATTGTTGAATTTTTGATACGATTACAGTATCATCAGCTGTAAAAGCATTTCTTTCAAAAATTATGGTGATAAGTGGTGACGAAAACAGAACCAGAACAAAAGCTATAGCACTACTAAAAATCACTAAATATTTTAAAATGCGTTGTAATTCTTTAAAAGCTCGATCTCGGTTTTCCGTAACTTTTTTTGAAAAATAGGGTAGCAAAACGTTACCTAAAGCTAAAGTTATAACTCCAATTGCAAACATTGGAATTTTAACACCATAATTAAGAGCAGCAATAGAACCAATGACTAATTGAGCTCCAAAATACTGATCTACAATAGAGTTTGCTCCAGTTAAAATGTTCGCGGATAATTTAGCTGGCATCTGCTTAAAAACCTCTATGATATTTGCCGATAAAAAGTCAGGTTTTTTTAGGTGAATAATTTTTCTTTTTAAAGCTATTATCAGAAGAAATATAAAG
>JAAEZL010000049.1:0-4789 GCA_018222875.1 Algicola sp. | reverse complement strand
TAAAGTTTAAAATACTTCCAATTAATGTTCCTATGGCTAATACTAAATTTCCTAATTCCTCTTTAAAAAAGTAAATGCAAGTAATAATAGATATTGGCGTGAAAATAACACTTATTGAAGAAAATGTAAATTCGTCATCTATAGTTAAAATACCATTTATCATTGATGATAATCCCCAAAACGCCAAGCAAGGAATTACAAAGTAAAATTGTGATTTTATTAACGCATAATATTCAGTTGTATGACCTTCAAAAAATGTTTCAAGATAAACATCAGTAAATAGTACTGCAATTAAGCCAAATAACAATGCAACCCCTAAAGTCACTAAAAAACAACTGCTTTGAAACGCTCCAATACTTTTATTGCTTTGTAATTCTTTAACGTAATTTGGAACAAAAACACTTTTAAATCCATCTAAGAAAACATTGCTCATGAACCCAGGGATTAATATGGCAATGTAAAACGTGTCTAATAATTGTGAGAGTCCAAAATTATCTGCAATTACTATTTCTTTGAAAAATCCAAAACCTTTAACCAGGACAGTTAATGCACCTACAAGAATTATATTGACAAAAGTAGCATTGCTAAGCTTTTTTCTTATAGAATTATATAAATTAGGTTTTTGAAACAACTTCGAATGCTTTGGTTTATATTAAATTTAGGACGAAGCTAAATTAGCTTTTTTTTTAAATCACATTTAATCAAATACAATTGTTTAGATAAAGTGTTTTATATATAGTATGAACTACAGCTATTGATGATTGATTTCAACCGGTTACACATATAAAGTTTTCAATAGGGTATTCATGACCATTTTTTCAGAATTCACATAATTATTATAATATCTGTAGTTTTCTACCATCATGTCTTGCATCTTGTTGGTGTCAGATAATAAGCTTTGAATATTAGAAATCAGCTCAGTCGTATTGGTAAAGCTTAAATAGTTTGTATCCTTTTTAAAACCTCCAGGTAATTCATAATGAAGAGGTTCTGAAATTATAGCTCTTGAAGCGGCTGTATATTCAGCAAATTTCCATCCCGTTGAGTTATGTAATCCTGTAGTTGCTATACATATATTATGGTCTTTGATGGCATTTAAGAAATTTTGCTTTTTTGTGATTTTAAAGGGAACTAAAATATCTTTAGCAATCCGTTTAGAATAGTCATCGATTTGAATTCCACCAGTAAATTGATCTCCAAACTCGGCTTTGCAAGCACGTACAAAAGTCATTCTGTCATTATTAATTTGGTTTCGATGCTCTTTTAGTTCGATAGAATCTACCTGATCTGGATTCCACAAACCACATAAGAATAAAATTTTGTTGTTGGGATGTCTTACAGGAGGATATTCATAAGTGTTTAATTTGAAAACATCCTTTTTTATATTCTGTTTCAAAAAAGATTTTAATCGCTCCGATATGGTAAACGGATAATTACCGTCATGATCAAAAGGATAATTTAAGCCTAAAGGATATAATTTACCTTTATTTAAATAGTCTTTTAGTTCAGGTTTAAAACTGCGCTTGAAATAAAAATCACAATCAATATGGGATCTAACATACTCCATATTTTCGTCTAAACTGCCATCTATCCAGTTAAATCCATCTAAGGTGTCATAAATTAAAGTATGTGTATTATTTACGATAACCTTAATAATGGGTTTGCTATGCTCTAAGGTAACACGTTTCGTTTTTAAAGTGATTAGTCCTTTCGCTTTTAATTTCCAAAAGCCGTCATAAATCTGACTTAGGTGAGGCGAAGGACAGAATTCTATATGACAATCAAATAAAGGTCTAAGCATATGGTCGGTTTTATGGCCAAAAGTTATGATTTATTTTTATAGTATGATGCAAAAATGAAAGTTGTTGATTTATTTTATCTCTTATTCTTATTTATGCCGTATATAAATTATCGATGAACTACCATTATTGGTAGTTCAATTACATTTGTACGAAAAATATTTCAAAAAAATGTATTTCATCGAATAATTAGTACTTTAAACGTATAAATAATAAAAAATTATATAGATTGCCCTCAATTAATTAATAGCCCCAAATATTAATAGCAAATGAAAACCCCAAATTCCCTACGCCAATTTATTGGCCCTAAGCACTATGTTTTAAAAGTAATCTATACGCTTTTCTTAGTATTCTTAAGTGTTAATGCATTCTCTCAAGTACCTGCTTTTCCTCAAGCTTTAGGAGCTGGAAAAATTGCCACTGGTGGTAGAGGCGGACAAGTGCTTCGTGTTACAAATCTAAACCCAAGCGGACCAGGCAGTTTTAAAGCAGCTATGGAAACTCCAGGACCAAGAATCATAGTTTTTGAAGTTAGTGGTAACATCGTTTTAAATGATGAGATAGAACTTACTATGCAACACTCAAACTTTACAGTAGCTGGTCAATCTGCTCCAGAAGGAGGGATTACTATAACTAATGATTTTATTCGATTAGGTGGTGGTTGGAGTGATCCAAACAGTGCTTGTAATAATGGTATATTCAGATATATAAGATTTAGAAATGCACGATATGATGGTTCTTCAGATAATGCCAGGCATAATGCTGTCGTTTCAAAAGGTACTGTAGGTTTAATTTTTGATCATTGTTCATTTAGTTTTAATGATGATCAGGCTATCGCAATTGGTGGAGTCTATGGTGATTTAACAGACATTTCTGTACAACACTGTATTTTTTCTGAAAATGCTACAGGCATTATTGCAGGTCTAAGTGGTTCGTATCAGGAGGGAAGAGCAAGTTTTATAAATAACCTTTTTGTCGATCAAACTCATAGAACTCCAAATATGGGTGGAAATTTACAATATGACATAATTAATAATGTCTTTTTCAATTGGAAAAGCAGATTATGTAATATTAATGGTGGAAGCCCAGAGGTCAATTATATAGGAAATTACCTCAGAGAAGGTAGTTACACCGATTCTGGTGCAACAAATCAGGTTCAAACTGGTACAGGAACAACACCTACAATTTATACAGCTAATAACTACCATAATACATACTACACTTCACCACAATTAGATGACAGAAACTTATGGCAATTGTTTGTGAATAGCGGAAGCGTTCCAAATAACAGATTTACAACAACAATGCATCCAATTATGGGAGGATATTCTCCTGTTTCGGCACAAGTTGCATACACTAATGTTTTAAATGACGTAGGAGCAAACAAATATATTAATGAAGATGGTTCGTTTGGTACTTATATAGATACTTACGATACTACAAAAATTAATAATACGTTAAACAGTATAAGTACAAATCCAGAAAACACAAACTGGACATTACCAACTTTACCAAATAATTCCAGACCTTCTAATTATGATACAGATAACGATGGAATGGCAGATGTTTGGGAAAATAACACATTCGGAGATTTAACAAGAACTGCAAATGGTGATGAAGACAACGATGGTTACACAAATATTGAAGAATTTTTAAATGGCTCGGATACCGGTTCTAATATCGTATTTCAAGTAGAAGCTGGAGATGATATTACTATCTGTGAAGGCGAAACAGCAACTTTAACTGCTTCTGAAGCTGAAACCTATACATGGACTCCAGGAAATATGACTGGTGCATCTGTAGATGTAAACCCAACAAACACGACTACCTACACAGTAACAGGAACACATTCTGATGGAAGTACTACAACAGACACACTTGTCGTTACAATCAATGCTATTCCTGTAGCTGATGCTGGAAATGATGTTGAAATCTGTCAAGGAGCTTCAGTCATATTAACAGCTTCAGGTGGAACAAGTTATTTATGGAGCACTTCTGAAACATCTGAAAGTATTACTGTTAGTCCAAATTCAACTTTTACTTATAGTGTACAGGCTTTTCAAAATGGATGTGAAAGTGAAACAGATGAAATTACAGTAACAGTAAATCCTCTGCCAAATGTGGATGCTGGTTTAGATCTAACCATAAATCTGGGAGAATCTACAACATTAACTGCAACTGGAGCTGATGCTTATGAATGGAGTACAGGAGAAACTACCCAAAGTATTACGGTTAGTCCAATAATTGAAACCACGTACACCGTTACAGGAACAACTGGCACCTGTGAAAATACAGATTCGGTAACGGTTTTTCTTACAGGCAACGAAGTCGTTGCCAATGCAGGAGAGGATCAAACGATTTGCAATGGATCAGAAATTACATTAACCGCTACAGGAGGAGTTGCCTATGTTTGGAACACTGGAGAGACCACTGCGAGTATTAATGTTAGTCCGGAAAATACAACTACCTATACTGTCACAGCTTATGATGTTACAGGAACGATTTCAGATTCTGATGATGTTGTAGTTACTGTCAATGCCTTACCATCAGTTGATGCAGGAGCAGATGTTACAATTACTGAAGGTGAAAGCACAACATTAACAGCAAACGGAGCAGATACGTATCTATGGAATACAGGAGAAACAACTCAGAGTATCGACGTATCTCCAGCTAGTACAACCACGTATTCTGTAACAGGGTTTTCAAATGGCTGTGAAGCTTCAGATGAGCTTACGGTTACTGTAGAAATAGAAACAGTAGTTGTTAACGCAGGATCAGATGTTAGTATTTGTGAAGGCGAAAGTGTAACCTTAACAGCTTCAGGAGGATCAACCTATCAGTGGAATACAGGAGAGACAACCTCTAGTATTGAGGTAAGTCCGAATGCAACAATAACCTATTCAGTGACAGCATTTAATACCTTAGGAACAGCTTCAGATATAGATGATGTAACGGTTACTGTTAATGCCTTACCATCAGTTGATGCAGGA
>JAAEZL010000259.1:1150-2423 GCA_018222875.1 Algicola sp. | reverse complement strand
TTCTTCAACAAGTTTCCTATGTATGAAAAGATATGTTTCAGCGAGTAATTCTTCATTTTTGTTCAGCATCGTATTCAGCCGATTCACTGCGCATACTCTTTTATGCTGATATAATGATACCCCCCTCAAATGTTTCGATTCTCCCATGACAGGGACCTTCAAATAAACTTTATCTTCGTCAAGATAAACGTAGATGTGACTGATATCGTCAGGGTCTGTTTTTATCTTAAGTCTTGCTCCTACTTTGTGCGCTTTTGCTGATCTCTTTTTATAATCCACAAGAGCTTCGGATTGATATCTAAGACGATGTAGTCTAATATGATGCCTAATTCAATTTTCAATTGTTCGGCTTCGATACCTTCATAGAAATTTGGGCGATAACTTGACTCGCACCACCGTCGATAAGGGATTCGTCTTAGCTGTGAATCTGGATTGTGATTAAAATAATCAATAACCCATTTATAGAGCAGCTCAAGGAACACCGATACACGAACCACCGCATCTTTTTTGGGATTGTAATCTTTTAACTGGGTTATATTACTGAACGTTTTCCCTGGCATTTGACTAAACAATAGCTTGTAAAATGTATCAAACGCCTTTTCAACATGTGGTTTTTCCCAAGGTCTCCCTGCTTTAGCGTAGTGTATATCAGAAACGAGCGGTTTTAACGCTTGTTCCAAACTATCCGACCAAAACTCTGCTGCATTATCAACGACTAAATTGGTAATTTTCCCAAAACAAGGCCACTCACTTTTAACACTGGGATAGCGTTCATTTATCCAAGTTTTTTGTAAAACAGCATTTAAAAACGCAGTACGTACAGAATCATAGCTAGGGTCTCGAAAACTAACATATAGCCCGACAATGCAATCACTGAAGCGATCATACAATATGGTTAAGTATGGTCGTCCCAAAGGAAGATAAAGTTTGTCATCAACCAAAATAACTGGCGCTGGGGTATGGTCTATTTCAACATATTCCATCGGATAGCTAGCAGGTTCAATCTGACCAACTAGGCGGAATTCACGATCTGCATACCTTTTTCCATACCTTGCTACTGTAACGTCGTAAGGAGGAAGTTCATTGATCCTATTATAAAAAGTTCTTTGACTTATTCCCTCTATCTTATCTTCAATTTCAATGATTTTTCTATTTTCTTCGATCAATCGACTCTTATAGTATTTATACGTTTCTGCCACCGACTCACGTTTATTATTTAAGTATTTTACTTGAATAGCTTCACGTATCAATTTTTCAGAATCAGAATTTCTCG
>JAAEZL010000259.1:0-1140 GCA_018222875.1 Algicola sp. | reverse complement strand
TGGGGCAAGAGCTAAAAGTGTTTTATCTGATTTATAATATTTTGATTTCCAACCGGCTAGTACCCTACAACTAGGTACATATTTTCCAGTTTCAGTTTTATACTTATTTAATAAAGGATTTAGATTTTTTTCAGTCCACCCACCTCTTAGACGCTGCTCTATAAACTTTATTAGATTAAGTCGCTCTAAAGTCTCTTGCTGTATTCTTTTGGGCAAATTATCAAAAGTTGATTCAAAACTATTATCAATTTGGTTGAATATTTCATCATATCCACTATCAGAAATTTTAAGGTTTTCTTCTATAAATTCATCAAAATACCCTAAAAAATCCTCATCAATACTATTCTCGTGTTCAACCCCAGACATAGTTGTCCAACCCGAATTCCGAACCCTTCAAATCAGTCTGTATCTTTCCGCTTGATAGCCAGCATAAAGAACTAATAATAGTCTCTTGTTCTGATAATCCAAGGACTTCTGACATATCTCTCAACTGAACCTTTTTATTACGTTGAATATATTTTAAAACAAATTTTTCCACTTCAGTTACCGTGTGAAACCCTGAATAACGATGTAATAGTTTTAAATTGTTGAGAATTGGATTAATTCGAATTTGCTTGTCCGTGACAAGTCTCAAATCCAAACCATAACATTCAACCGCAGTTTTTTTCTTTTCTGCGAATCTAGCTCGAAAATCAAGATTATTTATTTTTGAAGAATGCTTAACTTCTATTAATGAAGATTGACCATTTAGCCCTTTAACTGAAAAATCAGAAGTATAACGACAGCGTCGACCATGGAATAAGTAATACAAACTGTCAGGCTGAGATATGAATGATTTTACATTAGGATTGTATTCAAGGTGAAAACAGAAATCGAATTCGAGAACCGACATTGTTCTTACAACAGCGTCATTCTTCAAACTCATAAATTTTCGAATGTTATGCACATAGGAAGCTTTTTGGGTCTGATCATACATAACAGACTCACTTTTGTTGTAAACCTACAACAAAAAATAGGCTATGCTGACATATTATGCAAATTTGCTAAGTTATTTTGCAATTTTTGCTAACTTATTATGCACATATCATCAACGATGTCAGTTATAACAAGCGATTCTTATATTGCTCCGGTGTCATGCCG
>JAAEZL010000258.1 GCA_018222875.1 Algicola sp. | reverse complement strand
TGTCATTTTTGTACATAATGTTTAAAATTATGTAGCCTTTATTCAGGACGGGTCAAGCTTGCAGGTAACGGTCTTGTATATGAAAAGTTGCGTGTAAAAAAGTGCAATTTTTTCGGTTTAATACTGACCTTAAATATATAAAAAAGCCAATGAATTAAGCATTTACCAGCAATTTTTTATATACGTTGTTAGCCACTGGCTTTATTCCGTTCTGCTTTTAATTCCGATAATTTCTTTTCAGTTCGGATTGAGCGTTGGCAAGACATACTCTTTTGCAATTTTGGGCTCGTGTTTTGGCTGAAGCGAATTGCAAATGTGTATGGCTTTTAGCATTGGCTATTTTGTAAACCGAATTTGTAAATTTAGTTTAAAGTATAATCTTCCATTTTCTTCATAAACTTCTCCAAATCCGTGTCGAGAAGAACTTGCCGTATCAAGTTTGGTATTATTTAACAAATAGTCCTCAAACTCGTTTCGGTTGTAAATATGATAGCAAAGAACATCGCCATTTTCCTTGACGATTAAATATCCACCTGTCGCATCATATTTTCCTGTCCAAACTTGCGATGGCATCATTCCAAGCGCAACATCTGTTAAAAAACGTTTTATTTTGTATTCGTAAAATTTATGCTCGTTCTCGATGTCAAATTCCAAAGGATTTTTCTTTGCTGTTAAGTTGACCAAATCCGTTAAATGTGAAAACTCACTTGAGTAGAAATCAAAAACGATTTGCGATAAAATTTGCGGAAGTAAACTGTCTATTAAAACAAGATTATTTGAAAATATTTGTCTTTCGGTTTTTACAAATTCAAAAATTCCATCTTTACTTTGAATTTGAGCAATTCTGTCCATTATCTTACTTCTTGTATCAATGGAATTTATTTGGTCAATTTCATTTCTCGTAAGGTGCGTATAATTAATTTCGTAAATGAAATTAGTCGTTTTTCCTGCATTAAGTAGAGTGGAAGGACTTCCGAGTTGAGATTTTATGCTGAAACCAAGCGTTGGTTGTTGGTTTGTTCTTTGGTCGTGAACTACGATTGTAATATCTGTTTTGGCTGACGAACTTGCTTTTAGAGAAATGCAGTTTATTGCTTGCATAAATTCCTCAATTTCTGGAACGGAAAATGTTCTTTCTCGGTTTTCTTTAATTGCTTTTAAAAGAAATAGTGCTTTTGTTTTGAATTCGTCAATTGGAATTTTTAATATTTGTTCGTTGCCGGAAATTAAAATTATCTCGTCTTGAATTGAGTACTCAAAATCTCCATTGTTTTCTGAACGTAATATTTTGATTATTGGATAAACTAAACCTTCTAATTTTTGAATGTCCTTATCTCCAAGAAATAATTGCTTATCGCCTAATAGTTTGAATAAAGCATAAATTTCGCTCCATTCGCCTTTGTTACCTGTAATCATTTGCAGTTAAGTTTTTCTATAATTTTTTCCGCTGTCGCTTGAATTGCGGGAACTGCAACTGAATTTCCGAATTGTTTATATGCTTGTGCGTCTGAAACCACAATTTTGAAGTTATCTGGAAAGCCTTGAAGTCTTGCCCATTCTCGCGGTGTCATTTTTCTAATTCCTTCTCTGTTTACTTTTCCTGTAATATTCGTAATTGGTTTGAAATTTGTTAGCCTATCATCGTAAACTAAATTTCTTTCTCTGCCCATTCCTCCACAAACAACTGCGTTTGCAGTTCCGTCATTTGGTATGATTTCATAACCAAATCCATTTCCTTTACTTTCGTGTCTTGCTCTGTGGTTTTTTAAAGTTTGAAGGTAAGTTGTTGAAAGGTAATATTTTACTGAAACCTCTTCTTGCTCTAAAATGTCATCTAAAACTGCGTCTTCATTTGTTGGTTCTGGATATTGAAAATCGGTAATTCCCAAATCTTTACGAAAACCTATGATAAAAATCCGCTCTCGATTTTGGGGAACTCCAAATTCTTTTGCATTTAGTATTTGTGGTTCTGGAACATAATAGTTTAAATCCTCTCGAAGTACGTTTAATATTGTCGCCAACGTTTTACCTTTATCGTGGTTTCTCAAGCCTTTTACATTTTCAAGGAAAATAGCTTTTGGTTGTTTCTTTTTTATGATTTCAGCCACATCAAAAAATAATGTTCCTCGTGTGTCTTCAAATCCGCCACGTCTTCCAGCAATTGAAAATGCTTGACACGGAAAACCTGCACAAAGCACGTCAAAATTGTCAGGAATGTAATTTTTAGTTTCGGTTTTTGTAATATCTCCAAAGGGGATTTCGCCAAAGTTGGCTTTGTATGTTTGCTTTGAATATTTGTCCCATTCGCTTGTAAAAACACACTTTCCTTCAAGATTTTGAAGAGCTAAACGAAATCCACCAATTCCTGCAAAAAGGTCGATAAACTTAAATTTTGGTTTTTTAGGTGCTGGAAATGGAACAGATTTATTAAGGTCAAAAATCA
>JAAEZL010000257.1 GCA_018222875.1 Algicola sp. | reverse complement strand
TAATTTTTTAAGCTGATTTACCTGCTTTTCTTCTTAATTCTTCACCAACAAACTTGATACCTTTTCCTTTGTAAGGTTCTGGCTTTCTGAAGCTACGGATTTTTGCAGCAACTTGACCAACTAATTGTTTATCGTGAGATGTTAGTTTTACTATTGGGTTTTTACTTTTTTCTGAAATTGTTTCAATTTTAACTTCTGGTGCAATATCTAAAATGATATTATGAGAAAACCCTAAAGCTAAATCTAATTTCTGACCTTGGTTTGAAGCTCTGTAACCTACACCAACAAGTTCTAATTGTTTAGTCCATCCTTTAGATACACCTTCAATCATATTGTCCATTAAAGATCTGTATAAACCGTGTTTAGCTTTTTGTTCTTTTGAATCTGATGATCTTGTTACAAGTACGTTTCCGTCTTCAACTTTAATTTCAACAGTATCATATGGCTGTGTTAGCTCACCTAATTTACCTTTTACTGTAACGACGTTATCTTTAACGTCAACAGTAACTCCTTCTGGAATTGCAACTGGATTATTTCCTATTCTTGACATATTCTTTCTTCTTTAAATTAGTAAACGTAACACAATAATTCGCCACCTACGTTTTCTTTTTGCGCCTGCTTTCCAGTGATTACACCTTTAGATGTAGAAACAATAGCAATACCTAAACCGTTAAGGATTCTTGGCATTTCGTTAGCGCCAGCATACTTACGTAAACCTGGTGTACTTATTCTTTGTATTTTCTTAATTACCGATTCTTTAGTTTCCTTGTTGTACTTAAGGGCAATTTTAATTGTTCCCTGTACAGTTGAATCGTCGAACTTATAACTTAAAATATATCCTTGATCGAATAATATTTTAGTCATTTCTTTTTTAAGGTTTGATGCAGGAATCTCAACCACTCTGTGATTAGCTTTCACTGCATTTCTGATTCTTGTTAAAAAATCAGCAATTGGATCTGTATTCATTTATATTAATTTGCGGTAACGGTTTTCGAAATTTCTCGAACCTGAGACCAATTTATAATTCATTGTTTATCGCAATGCGACAAAATTTTACCAAGATGCTTTTTTAACACCTGGAATCAAACCTTGGTTAGCCATCTCACGGAATGTTACACGTGAAATACCAAAAGTTCTCATGTACCCTTTAGGTCTTCCTGTTAATTTACAACGGTTATGTTGACGAACAGGAGAAGCATTTTTTGGTAACTTTTGTAATGCTTCGTAATCTCCAGCTTCTTTTAAAGCTTTACGTTTTTCAGCATATTTAGCTACTGTTTTTGCTCTTTTTACCTCACGGGCTTTCATTGATTCTTTAGCCATATCTTAGTTCTTTTGAAAAGGTAATCCCAATTCAGTTAATAACGATTTTGCTTCTTTATCTGTATCAGCTGATGTTACAAATGTAATATCCATACCAGATATTTTATTGATTTTATCAATATCAATTTCTGGAAAGATGATTTGCTCAACGATACCTAAGTTATAGTTTCCACGTCCATCAAAACCTGTTGCTTTGATTCCTGAAAAATCTCTTACTCGAGGTAATGCTGAAGTTACTAAACGGTCTAAAAACTCATACATTTGCTCACCTCTTAACGTTACACGAGTACCAATTGGCATTCCTTTACGTAATTTGAATGATGCAACATCTTTTTTAGATAACGTTGCTACAGCTTTCTGACCAGAAATTTTTGTCAATTCATCAACAGCGTGATCAATTAATTTCTTATCTGCAACTGCTGCTCCAACACCTTTAGATATTACTATCTTTTTAAGTTTAGGAACTTGCATTACATTTTTATATCCGAATTCTTCTGTAAGAGCAGAAACTACTTTGTCCTTGTACTCTTGTTTTAATCTTGGAATATAAGCCATAACTATATTACTTCATTTGATTTTTTGGAAAATCTAACTTTTTTATCACCTTCCATTTTAAAACCAACTCTTGTTGTTTCTCCTTTAGAAGTTAACAACGACAAGTTAGACATATGCATAGGTGCTTCTTTCTCTACAATTCCACCTTGAGGGTTTTGTGCACTTGGTTTTGTATGTTTCTTAACCATGTTCACACCTTCTACGATGGCTTTGTTCTTATCTATAAATACTTTAAGTACTTTACCTTCTGTACCTTTGTGGTCTCCGGCAATTACTTGAACTGTATCTCCTGATTTAATTTTAAGCTTTGTCATTTTTTTAGTCATTAAAGCACTTCTGGTGCTAATGATACAATTTTCATGAACTGTTTGTCACGAAGTTCTCTAGCTACTGGTCCGAACACACGTGTACCTCTCATTTCTCCTGTTGGATTTAAAAGTACACAAGCATTGTCATCAAAACGAATGTAAGATCCATCTGGACGTCTTACTTCCTTTTTAGTACGAACAACAACTGCTGTTGAAACTGCTCCTTTTTTAATGTTTCCGTTAGGAGTTGCGTCTTTTACTGAAACTACT
>JAAEZL010000256.1 GCA_018222875.1 Algicola sp. | reverse complement strand
TTTGTGGTTTGCCTGTGGTTCGTGTTGCACTAAAGTAGCTAACAACGTGTATAATCCATGCTCTACTCTAGCTTCAGTTTTAATTCTTATATTTAAACTTTAGAATCGTAACGACGGAAAATAACGAGCGTTTCCAATCGCACGATATCATACACAATTACGTTGCCAATAATTATGAGAAACCTACTGATAATAACATTTTTACTGCTTTCAAATCATATTTTTAGCCAAAACGGATATTATGGAAATGAAAAACAGATTGAGAACGTTGAGAAATATAACAAAGAAGAAATTTCAGCCGAAATTGATAACGAAATTAAACTTTTTGGAACTCTTTTAAAACCAAAAAATGAATTTGATAAAATTCTTATAATTATTTCTGGAACTGGACAAATTTCTCAAAATGCTCACAACTATCTGACTGAATATCTTCTCGAAAATAATATTGCAGTTTTTAGATTTGACAAAAGAGGAGTCGGAAAGTCCACAGGAACATATGATGACCGAGCAGAAACCTACACAAACGATTTTGTTAGAATTTTCAATCAATTAAAAACACTCAAGTCAGTTCAAAATAAAAAGATTGGATTTCTTGGACATAGCCTTGGTGGAATTGTTTCAATTCAAGCATTTGAGCAAGATATAAAACCAGACTTTTTAATTCAATGGTCTACACCAATTGGCAAACCACGTGAATTGTTGAAATATCAGATTAATAATGGAATTAAAAACTACGATAATCTAATTATTGGAAAGACAGATAAAGACCAAATCAAAACTTTGGATTACATATTTGAATTAATTGACCAAAATCCCGAATTGAGTGCTTGGGAATTGTGGAAAATAGCACGTAAAGAATCTAAAAACTTTGGAATTAATAAAAAGGCATATGCGAATTATCTTCAACCACACAAAGTTGCGGAGGCGAGAATGGACAATACAAAAAACTACAAAGAAATTGTATTCCCAACTTTAGTTATTATAGGCGAAAAAGATATTTTAGTTGACCCAAAACAAAGCAAAACTGAATTAGATAATATTGAAAATCCGAATATCGAATTCAAATTAATTAGTGAACTAAATCACTTTATGACTAAAAGTGGAATTGACTGGAAAACGAACGAAATTTATAATGTCGATTTAGGTTTTAAAGAGTACATAGTGAATTGGATTAATAATATAAAATAACTATTAGCAACAACGTGTATAATTCATTGCTAGTACCGGCTTACTTACGAAAATCCTCGCGGATTTTCTATTCGGTTTGTATTTGTTAATTTAGTTGCTGAAACACGCAACGAAATCATACACAAACACGTTGCCATTAATACTGAAGAATCTATGAAACACATTTCAATCTTTCTGTTTTTGATTTTAATTGGTTGTAAAAACGAAACCAAAAACAAAAGTGAAATCGGAACTGAAAATCAGTTTGAAATGACGACTGAAACCAAGGATGGTATTGAAAAATCAGTATCTGAAATGTGGAGTGAATTTATCGAATCAAATCCTGAATTTAAAAACGACGGAATACCTGAATCGGACTTTTTTCACAATAATGAGAAAGACGCAAATCGATTGGCGGAATTGACTCTGACTGGAAAAAAGAGAGCTTCATCTGGACTTTATAGCTTGTACGAACAATACAATGCGGATTTACCAACAGTCGGTACAAAACAAATTGTAACGGACTTTAATGGAAAGGCAAAAGCCATTATAGAAAATGTAAGTGTGGATACAATTCCATTCAATAAAATTTCCAAAGAATACGCGGAAATGGATATGGGTACGAATATTGAACCTCTTGAAAAATGGAAAAAAGCACATTGGGAATTTTTTGAAAACTTTTTAAAAGAAAGTGGAGAAAAACCGACCGAAGAAATGCTGATTGTAGCTGTGAGATTTAAAAAAATATGGCCCGAAAAATAAAGTACTAATGGCAACACCGTGTATAATTAATGGCTGGTTCTTGCCTACTTACGAAAATCCTCGCGGATTTTCTATTCGGTAATTATTTGCTAAATTAGGTGTTTAAACACGCCACTAATCATACACAATCACGTTGTACAACATTGACCCGAACAATGAAAATTGGAACTTTAACGATATTATTTCTTGCTTTTTTAAGTTGCAAAGATGTAACTGAAAGAAAACCCAATGAATCGAATTCGGACAGATTTGAATTGCTTCCTTATCCAGACAGCGATGAACAGGAAAAGTATTTAAAGTCAAAAAAAATGACCGAATTTCTTGAAAAACCAATTGACTTACAAAAATTCAAAAATTCAAAAAAAAGAAATTATACTACTACAAGTGTAAGTATTGGAACTGATTACTACTTTGAACCAAAAATCAAAGACTCAATATTTTACACCTACAATTATCCTACTGAAAATTTTAATGAATCGAAAAGAATTGACCAAATAGTTGTGTTTAAATACGGAAAGAATAAACACACTTACG
>JAAEZL010000048.1:14909-21953 GCA_018222875.1 Algicola sp. | reverse complement strand
TATCATCTGTTCGCAAATTAAGACAATCTCTTAAAGGCGTTAAAGTAGATATTATTCATTCAAATACCGTTGCAGTACTGGTTGGAGCTTTTTACTCTAAAATTTATAGTATTAAACATATTTGGCATATTCATGAAATTATTGAAAAACCAAAGCCAGTGAAGTTGGCTTACCCAGTATTGATGCATTCTTTTTCAAACATGGTTGTTTATAATTCTGAAGCCACAAAGAGTTTTTATAATAATGAGAATAAAAAACTCATAAAAAAATCAAGCACAATTTTAAACGGACTAGATAGAGATCAGCAAATCACACCTCCACATGTCCAGAGCAGAATTAAAAAAGAACTTTTTGAGGCCAATGAGAATGATATCATTATTGGATTAGTTGGAAGAATAAATAAGCGAAAAGGTCACAATTTATTACTCAGCGCTTTTGAGAACCTGACAACTAGGTATGATAATATCAAGTTAGTTTTTGTGGGCTCTGCTCCTCCTGGTCAAGATTTCATTGTTGATGATTTACAAAATTTAATTGCTGAAAAAAGGCTAAAAAGTAAATGTATAATATTACCTTTTCAAACGAATATTTGGAGAATTTATGACAGTATAGATATTATTGTAGTTCCCTCTACAGAACCTGAGTCTTTTGGACTGGTTGCACTTGAAGCAATGCTGTCAAGCAAAGCAGTTATAGCTTCTAATCATGGTGGAATTAGAGAAATTGTGAGACATAATGAAACAGGTTTTCTTTTTGAACCAACCAACATGAATGCGTTAATAACGTTTTTAGAAGTGTTGATTACCGATAAAGAAAAGCGCATTGAATTTGGTCAAGAAGGAGAAAAAAGAGCCAAGGAAACGTTTTCTCTTCATGGCTATATGGAAGAATTCACTAAATTATATTCAGGTATTTGAAAACAATAGATTCTAACTGATGAAAATTAAAACCCAAAAAATATTTAAGGCTTCATTTTATATTTTGCTTTTTCTTAGTTTATTTATCAAATCTATTGAGTTAAATATGCTTGTAGCATTTTTAATATTTTTCTTTGTTTCATCATTTACCTCAAATAAATATTCAACTACATTAATTAATTTAATTACTCCGCTTCTCTTAATCCTTTTGGTTTCTTTTACCTCTGGTCTCTTTTACGACGCAATACTATACGATGTCATCAAAGATTTTAGTTTTTTTCTTAAACCAATTTTATTTATTGTTCTGGGTTTTTTATTGGTTAGTAGAATTACTGACAAGAATTTTATCTTTAAAGCCTTAATTTATACTGCAGTAATATCTGCAACGATTCACCTATTAGAACTGCTCGTGTTCACTATTAATAATCCCTTTTCAGTAAATAGAATTAGAGGTGCTCTTGGAAGGGATAATTTTATTGAGCTTTTTGCATTAGTTATTCTTTTTGTAAAATCAACAAGAATATTCTATTCTGAAGCGATAATAAAACGAATGAAACTATTTAAATTCATTCTTATTATATCTTTTGTTTTTTACTTTTCAAGAACCATGTTTATATCATTTTTTATAATCATCATTGCTCTTAAGTGATACGCAAAAATTTCTACTCGTCGAGTAATTTATATAACGGTATTGAACTTACGTTTAATTACCTTATTTTCGTCATTACAGTTTGCTGACTTAAAAAGAGAAAGCAAAGGAATAGAAGGGTTTTTCTATAAAATTAAAATGGCACCATCTGAGATTTTTTCGCCAGATATTAATATTAACACAAAAAACCATAGAAGCCTCTGGGATCACTGGAGGGCTTACGAAGCACTAAAAGCCATAGAAGGAATAAGCAGTACAGAATACAAATTAGGTTGGGTTTTTGGAAAAGGCTTAGGTGCTCAGGTAGATCTTGGTTTTGAAGCGCCATTAGATGGAAAAAAATTTCAGTACATACCCATCATTCACAATGGCTATGTTTATGTACTATTCAAATCAGGAATGATTGGGCTAATAATCTATTTGGCATTTTTATTATTTATTTACATGCAGTCTTATAAAAAAGGAAATCATTATGGAAACATCATTAATAATTTTATTTCAGGGATTGCATTGTTCTTTTTATTAACATCATTAATTATTACAGGAATATACAACTCAGGAGATATCATAGTGTTTATACTTGGTGGTTTATTCTCCTTACAATTCTTTTATACCAAACAGTATCAAGCTAATGAAGATAGGCATATTAGGAACTAGAGGCATACCTAATTATCATGGAGGTTTTGAGCAATTTGCTGAATTTTTTTCAGTTTATCTCGCGCAAAACAATCATGAGGTATATGTATATAATTCAAGCAAGCATCCTTATCAGGATAAAGTATTTAAAGGAGTTAATATCATCCACTGTAAAGATCCTGAAGACAAAATAGGAACAGCCGGACAATTCATCTATGATCTTAACTGCATTTTAGACGCCAGAAAACAGAGGTTTGATATTTTATTACAATTAGGATATACGAGTAGCACAGTTTGGTATAAACTATTGCCAAAAAAAGCTACTATTATCACTAATATGGATGGTTTAGAATGGAAGCGATCAAAATACTCTAACAACGTACAGCGATTTTTAAAATACGCCGAAAAATTAGGTGTTAAATCAAGTGACTATTTGATTTCAGACTCAATAGGAATTCAAAAATACCTGAAGAAAGAGTATAATGTAGATTCAAAATATATAGCTTATGGTGCAGAACTATTCGATACTCCAAATATTGATGTAATTAAGGAGTATCAGGTTGAACCTTATAACTACAACATGTTAATTGCTCGTTTAGAGCCAGAAAACAACATAGAAACTATTTTAGATGGTGTCGCGTTATCTGATAAAAAGATGACATTTTTAGTTGTTGGAAAACACGATGTTAATTCTTTTGGAGCATACTTGAAGGATAAATTCCAAACGAGTGAAAATATTAAATTCATTGGTGGTATTTATAACTTAGAGCACCTTAATAACTTAAGGTATTTTTCTAATTTGTATTTTCACGGTCATTCAGTAGGAGGAACAAATCCCTCTCTTTTAGAAGCAATGTCTTCTAAAGCCTTAATAGTCGCCAATAATAATGATTTTAATAAATCAATATTACAAGACAATGCGTTTTATTTTGAAAGTCCTGAAGACATAAAATTTCATTTAGAACATACCAGTAAAAAAGAACACACCATTAAAATTGAAAATTGTTTTAATCAGATTGAGAAAAATTTCAGTTGGAATAGTATCAACAAAAAGTATTTAGACTTCTTTTATGAGTGTCAGAGATAAAATAACACATATTATTAATCATAGAGATTTTTTATCATACACAATTGCTTTAGTATTATCTACGCTATTAATCGGTTATGCTCCAAGTAGTATATCATTAGGAATTTTTGTGTTTTTTGCCTTCCGACATGCTATTATTAATAAAGTGAAACTAAGGTTTGAATTAATGATAGTGCTACCTGTTGTATTTTATCTCTTATGCTGTATGTCCTATTTTTGGTCTGTAGATCAGCAAATTACATTAAAAGGGATGGGTAGGTTAGTTGCACTTTTAGTAGTTCCTTTAGCATTTAGTTGCATTCCAAAATTTTCTACTAGATCAGTTCGTTTAATTTTTAATTGGTTTTCTATATCTAATGTCTTATTGGGTGGTTTTTTTATTGTTGTTGCTCTTGTAAAGTACATAAAAAAAGGTCAGCTATCTGTTTTTACCTATCATAACCTAGTCGAAATTTTAGACCTAAACGCCATATATGTGTCTGTGTTTTTTTCCCTGAGCTTTCTCTTTCTATTATCTAAAAAAAAGAAAAAACAGGGTGACTTTTTGAGCCTGGCTTTTTTAGGGATACTAATTTTTTTACTCTCATCTAAGATGATAATTATCTCTTTTATCTTATGCAACGTGATTTATATTCTATTTTATAAAGGAATTCAGAGCTTAAAAAATCCTAAGACTATTGTTATAATTGTGTTGTCGATTGGTATCGCTACCATTGCATCAAAACAAGTGATAGAAAGGTTTTTAGTAGAAACAACCACTAGTTTTGAGGAAGTATTTAATAAAGAAAAATTTAATAAAGTGTATCCATGGACAGGAACATCTATAAGAATATTACAATTAAGAAATTTAAAAGGACAGCTCGAAGAAGATGATATTTTCTGGAAAGGTTTTGGTTTGTTTGCATCTAGAGAAAACCTAAGGGAAAGACATATAGCATTTAACACCTATTATGGATATCATGGTTACAATTATCATAATATGTATGGTCAAATATTATCTGAAATAGGAATATTTGGCTTGTTAATTATGCTATTAATTTTAATTCTCGGAATTATAAAGGCTATTAAAACTAAATTTTTCATGTATTTTGCATTTTATCTGCTAATGACAATGACATTTTTAAGCGAATCGTTCCTATGGGTACAAAGAGGATTGTTTCTATTTATAATATTGCATTGTATCTTTAGTAGAATCGATTACACTGTTTTAAATAAACCAAACATAATTAACTAGTATAATTTTATACTTTTGCTCAACAATTTAGATAAAAATGAAAATATCAGTAATAGGAACAGGATACGTTGGATTAGTAACAGGAACCTGTTTGGCAGAAACAGGGAACGAAGTTTTATGTATTGACATAGACGCTAACAAGGTTAAGCAAATGCAAGACGGAAACGTTCCCATCTATGAACCTCACCTTGATGTCTTGTTTGAAAGAAATATTAAAGCTGACAGACTAAAGTTTTCAACATCTTTAGAAGAAGGTCTGAACCATGGCGAAATCATTTTTTTAGCCTTACCAACACCTGAAGATGATGATGGCTCTGCAGACTTGTCTTATGTTTTAGGAGTTGCAAAAGAAATAGGAAAACAAATAAAAGAATACAAAGTTATTGTTGATAAAAGTACTGTTCCGGTTGGTACTTCAGATAAAGTAAAAGCAACAATAGCGAACGAAACTGATATAGCCTTTGATGTTGTTTCTAATCCAGAGTTTTTACGTGAAGGATTTGCTGTAGATGACTTTCTAAAACCAGAACGTATCGTAATTGGATCAAGTTCTGAACGTGCAACAAAACTCATGAACAAACTCTATAAACCTTTTGTAAGATCAGGAAATCCAATTCTAATAATGGATGAGCGCTCAGCAGAATTAACCAAATATGCAGCGAACTCCTTTTTAGCAGCAAAGATTACGTTTATGAATGAAATAGCTAATTTTTGTGAAAAAGTTGGTGCAGACGTTGATATGGTCAGAATTGGAATGGGTACAGATTCAAGAATAGGAAAACGATTCTTGTTTCCAGGTATTGGCTATGGAGGTTCTTGCTTTCCAAAGGATGTAAAAGCGTTACATAAATCGGGAAAAGAACACAATCACGATTTCGAAATTTTAAGCTCTGTCATAAAGGTAAATAGCAAACAAAAAACAATTCTAATTCCTAAAATACTATCGCAATATAACAATGATTTAGAAGGAAAAACTTTCGCAATTTGGGGACTGGCATTTAAACCTGAAACTGACGACATAAGAGAAGCTCCTGCATTGTATATGATTGACGAATTATTAAAGCGAGGCGCAAAATTGAATGTTTTTGATCCAGAGGCTATGCCTAATGTAAAACGGAAATATGGAAATCAGTTACACTTTGCAAACAACATGTATGATGCCATTACTGATGTTGATGCGTTAATTATTTGTACAGAATGGAGTATATTTAGAACACCAAATTTCTCCAAATTAAAAGCTATTATGAAGTCGCCTATGATTTTTGATGGTCGCAACCTTTACGATATAAAGGATCTTGAAAACGAAGGCTTTAATTATGTTTCAATAGGAAGAAAAACCATATAAAATGAAGAAAAAGGTACTCATAACTGGAGCAGCAGGTTTTTTAGGTTCGCATTTGTGTGATAGATTTTTGAGCGAGGGTTTTCATGTTATTGGCATGGATAATTTCATCACAGGAGATACTAAAAACATCAAGCACCTAGAAGACAACCTTGATTTCGAATTTATTAAACATGATGTCACAGAGCACATCACTATCGAAGGCAGTTTAGATTATATCCTTCATTTTGCATCTCCCGCAAGTCCAATTGATTATCTTAAAATACCAATCCAGACGCTTAAAGTTGGTTCCTTGGGAACTCATAACCTTCTGGGTTTAGCTAAGGCAAAGAATGCAAGGTTGTTAATCGCTTCAACTTCTGAAGTGTATGGAGATCCATTAGTGCATCCCCAAACCGAAGACTACTTTGGTAATGTAAATACCATTGGGCCAAGAGGTGTTTATGACGAAGCAAAACGTTTTCAGGAATCTATTACTATGGCATATCATAGATTTCATGGTGTTGAAACAAGAATAGTTCGTATCTTTAATACATATGGTCCACGTATGCGATTAAACGACGGAAGGGTTATTCCTGCATTCATGGGACAAGCATTACGAGGTGAAGATCTTACCGTATTTGGAGATGGTTCTCAAACACGCTCTTTTTGTTACGTCGAAGATCAGGTTGAGGGCATTTTTAAATTACTGTTTAGTGATTATGTATATCCAGTTAATATTGGTAATCCTAATGAAATTTCGATATCAGATTTTGCAGAAGAAATTATTAAGTTAACCAATACAACTCAAAAAGTAATTTATAAAGACCTACCGGTTAACGACCCAATGCAAAGGCAACCAGATATTACACTGGCAAGAAAATTATTGCAATGGGAACCTAAAGTGGAAAGAGCAGAAGGAATGAAGATAACATTCGATTACTTCAAAGGACTATCTCATGAAGAGTTATATAAAAGTGAACACAGAGATTTCTCAAAACATATAAAAACATAAATTGAGCTTATTTAAACAAGGAAGGTATTCAGGTTATTTAAGGCCAATTTCATACTTAATAGATTTAAGTATTATTAATGGGTTGGCAATTCTTTATTTTTTTAAGGATATAGATCCAAAAATGTTTATTCTCTTCGTGTCTGTTTCCTGGATTATTCTTTCAATTTACTCAGGCTTTTATGGTG
>JAAEZL010000048.1:0-14899 GCA_018222875.1 Algicola sp. | reverse complement strand
TCCGGATTTTATCACGACCTGAACATTTATCCCGTAACAGTTTTTTATTATGTTCTGGTTAGTTTTTTAGGAATTATATTTTTCAAATTTGCATTGTATTACCTGCTTCAAAAGTATCGTGTTTCTTTTGGTGGTAATTATCGAAAAACAGTGATTTTTGGCGCCAACAAAAAAACCTTGGCTCTGGAAAATTTTTTCAATAAAAATCCTGAATATGGATACATTCATAAGAAGACATTTAATTTTAAAGATAAAAAAGAATCACACCTTGACAGCTGTTTTCAATATATAAAAGATGAAGCTATTGATGAGATCTACTGCTCAATTTCTGAACTTACAAACAGCCAAATTAATGAAGTCGCTGACTTTGCCGATAACAATCTGAAAATTTTAAAATTCTTACCTGATAATAAAGAGATTTATTCAAAAAAATTAAAATACGAGTATTACGATTATATCCCAATTTTAACCTTAAGAGATATTCCTCTTGAAGAACCCATTAATATGGTTCTTAAAAGAACGTTTGATATTGTGTTTTCAAGTTTGGTAATCATATTTTTATTGTCGTGGTTAACACCGTTAATCGCAATCTTGATAAAAATAGAATCAAGAGGACCTGTGTTTTTTAAACAATCCAGAAATGGCTTTAATTATAAAGAATTTGATTGTTATAAGTTTAGATCCATGACACCAAATAAAGATGCACATTTATTTCAGGCAACCAGAGGTGATCACAGAATTACTAAAATAGGGAAGTTTATCAGAAAAACCAGCATTGACGAATTACCACAGTTCTTTAATGTGCTTTTTGGCGACATGTCTGTCGTTGGTCCTCGTCCACATATGGTAAGTCATACAAATATGTACGCTAAAAAAATAGACAAATTTATGGTGCGTCATTTTGTGAAACCTGGTATAACTGGATTAGCTCAAATTAGCGGATTTAGAGGTGAAGTCGAGTCTGATAAAGATATCATTGGTCGTGTTAAATATGATATTTTTTACATCGAAAACTGGTCGCTGCTTTTAGACCTTAAAATTATCATCAGAACCTTCATTAATGCCATTAAAGGTGAAGATAAAGCCTATTAAAGTCTGTCTTTTAACCGAAGCAGTTGCGCCTTAAAGTCGAATTCTTTTTTCCCTTTTTCAATAATTTTTTCACGTACATTTTTTGTAAGCTTATCTTTGTTAATGGAAGCAATCACAGCATTTAAATGCTCATAATTCCCAGCTTCAGCAACCCAGCCCAAGTCATGGGTTTTTATAATCGTTTCTCCTTCTCCTCCTCCAAAATACAGCATTGGTAATCCCAATTTAGCGTATTCAAAAATTTTAGAAGGTACCGAACCGTAAATCCGTTTTAATAAAGGAATAATTGTGACATCATATTGTAAAAGAACGTTGTGTAATTCACTTCTTGACACCTGACCATGATAGGTAATTGGTAATTCAGGATGATTTGAAATATAGGTTTCAATTTTTAGCTGTTCTGCTCCTGAACCATAAATGTGAAATTCAATTTGATCATAATCTAATTCCTGACATAATTTATAGATGCCTTGTGCAATACCCAGTAATCCTGCATACACAATTTTTAATGTTTTGTCTGTTGGATTGTAGGTTAATTCCGGACTCTCAAACTCAGGAAAATTACGGTATAAAAACGTGTTCTGTCCAGAAACTATAGAGTTAACATGCGTCAGTATTTCTTCACTTTGACCCAAAACTAAATCGGCTTTTCTGTAATTAAAACGTTCAATACGTTCAAGGAGTCTATAGCTGAAATTTTTCTTAAAAGCACCTAATTCTAAACCAGCTATTGGCCAGAGATCACTCACATTTAAAATTAGCTGACGTTTTCTGGATTTTAAACAAAACATGCACGTGAAAGCAACCAATAGTGGAGGCGATTGCACAATAACGGTTTTCGGAATGTTATTCCATACAAAAAACCAAACCAAACTAAAACTGTAAGACAGCATGGCAATCAATCGTAGCAACTTGTTTTTGGAATTGCTCGCATAAATCCAAAGCCTATTAACAGCAATCCCATTTTCAGATGAGGTATGCTTAAATTTTCCTTTATAATCTTTAAAGATTTCACCAGTTGGATAATTTGGCAATGGTGTTACTACCGAAACATTAAAACCCTGTTCATTAAGTCCTTCAGCCAAATGAAAAATCCGGTTTGAAGCTGCACCAGTTTCAGGTGGAAAATAGCTGGTTATGACAAGCACATTTTTCATTAAGAATCTTGTTTTACATGCGAAGTGAATTGTCTTAATTTTCCGCTTTTGGAACGTTTTAATTGCGTTTCTCTGGTAAATACAATGTTAATTTCGGGTTCGAGATAACGTTTCATTTCTTTTTTAATAATGCTCATTTTTTCATCAGATAATTCCTCATCACTGGAATATATTATTTTGAAAGTGTCCGGTTTCAATTGCTCAATAACAAACTCCTTTACATTTCCGTCATCTTCAATGAGTGTTTTGGTGATGTAATAAAAAGTTAATCCTGCAGCTTTTTTTCCACTGGGTAAAATGGCAATGTCATTAGTTCTTCCAACTAATTTATCAAGAATAGGTGTTTTAAAAGTACTGGCTTTTGATAATATGCCTACATCACCAATATCATAGCGAATAAATGGATGTGCTTTATTATACAAAGATGTGATAACTATGCGACCTTCTTCGCCATAAGGCAAAGGCTTATTGTTTTCATCTAAAATTTCAACAAACAGCGTTTCACTATTTATCTGCCATTCATCGTTTTTATTCTGAAAAGCAATTAGATCCAATTCTGAAGCACCATATTCGTTTACAACCGAAACACCTATCTGTTTTTCAAGCAGCTTTTTATCGTTATCAAATAGCATTTCCGAAGTTACAATGCAAGCTTTCAAACTAGGACAAATACCGCTCAAAACAAGGTCTTTTCTGTTTAAAAATTTTGCAAACTGAACAATAGCACTCGTATAACCATTAATGTATTCAAAAGGAATAGTTTCAAATTTTGTTAACAGCTTCTCGAACGCAGCATCACTCAAATCAAATACCGAAAACCGCAAGCGATTACTCAAAATATCTTTAAAACGTTCTTTGTAATAGCCTTTTTTATCTAATGGAATTCCATAAAAACGAGCTTGCTTAGAATGATTAAAATCTAAATCGAACCAGCTAAACCGGTCTTGTATTACAGACCAGGTTAAAGCGTGACAGAATTTATCTTTAGCGAAAATAAAAGGATCACCAGACGAACCAGACGTTTTATTAATATAGATGTCTTTTTTTGAATACCCTTCAGATAAACGCTGTTCAAGTGGTTGTTGTAAGTCTGATTTGGTCATGATAGGTACCGAACTCCAGTCGTCTAATTGTATCGATCTGCCAAGAGTTTTATAAAAGGCTGTGTGTTTTAAGTGATGTGAAAGAATAGCAGTTTTTCGCTCTTTAACATACTGCTCAAAAGCAATGTCATCGGTATTTTGAATTTTAGACAGAGCAAGCCTAGCTTTATCTATCGGAAAGCCATTCATTTTTAAAGAAAAATCGAATAATCGCAAGATTGTGGACTACAGTTAAGGTTTGTGTAAAATAATTGTTTTTTCAACTTAAAACCAATTATTTTTGTGCAAACAACTAATTACATGAACATTTTAATTCTTGGTTCAGGCGGAAGAGAACATACATTCGCATGGAAAATAGCTCAAAGTCCTTTGTGTAACTCGCTTTATGTTGCTCCTGGTAATTCTGGAACAACAAAAGTTGCAAAAAACCTCGACATTAAGGTTACCGATTTTGATGCCATTAAAAAGGCTGTTTTAGAGTACAAAATTGACATGGTAGTTGTTGGGCCTGAAGATCCATTGGTTCAAGGCATTCACGATTTCTTTTTAAACGACAATCAACTTAGGCAGGTTGCCGTCATTGGCCCACAAAAAGCTGCTGCAGAATTAGAAGGAAGTAAAGAATTTGCTAAAGAATTTCTATACAGACATAACATTCCCACTGCTGCATATCAAAGTTTTAATGCTTCAAATGTTGAAGAAGGCTATGCCTTTTTAGACACCTTAAAACCACCTTATGTTTTAAAAGCTGATGGATTAGCAGCTGGTAAGGGTGTTTTAATTCTGAATGATTTAAACGAAGCTAAAGCTGAACTTAAAAATATGCTTTTAGATGCTAAGTTTGGTGATGCGAGCTCAAAGGTTGTGATTGAAGAATTTCTCGACGGAATTGAACTGAGTTGCTTTGTGCTTACAGATGGTAAACATTACAAAATTTTGCCTACTGCTAAAGATTATAAACGCATTGGTGAAGGTGATACAGGCCTAAATACAGGTGGAATGGGAGCCGTTTCTCCAGTGCCTTTTGCCACTGATAGTTTTTTGAATAAAATTGAAGAACGCATTGTTAAACCAACCATTCAAGGGCTTCAAAAAGACAAATTACCTTACAAAGGGTTTGTCTTTATCGGATTGATAAAAGTAGGAGATGACCCAAAAGTAATCGAGTACAATGTAAGAATGGGAGATCCTGAAACCGAAGTTGTGTTACCACGATTAAAAACAGATTTGGTTCAAATTTTCAAAGCTATTTCCGAAGAACGTCTTGATGAAATTAACTTAGATATTGACAATAGAGCCGCAACAACTGTTATGCTGGTTTCTGGAGGTTATCCTGAAACTTACGAAAAAGGTAAAGTAATCTCCGGATTAGAAAATATAAGTGATTCTCTGGTGTTTCATGCTGGAGCTACTATAAAAGAAAACAAGGTTGTTACTTCGGGAGGACGCGTTATGGCAATTACCTCTTATGGAAATACCTATGAAGAGGCCATAAAAAAATCCTATCAAAATATAAATCAATTACATTTTGATAAGATGTATTATCGTAAGGATATTGGATTTGATTTATAAGTAAGAGTGCGATGTAATACTCTTATCTTCTTCACCGTTTGCATTGTACTTTTTCAATTCAAGCATCCAGTAAGTAAAGGCAACTAAACCAATCACAATAAATATCCAGGAAATAAAATTTGCAGACCACCAATCTTCCAGTTCAAGTGCTCTTAGAGCATCAAATGGAGCGAATAAAACGTTTACAAATAAATCCTCTATAGCGTAAAAAAAGTCTTTCATTAGTCTAAAATTAATTCTGTTGTAGGTATAAATTATATCTTTACAGTACAAAATTACGTTTTTTCAAATTAAAACTGAAAAAAACCGTAAATATTAGTGTTGTCTTTTTACTTTTTAACTGAATTAATGATATCTAATTTTTTTAGCCAGTCAAAACCCATAAACTTTGTAGTGGTAAGCGTTATGCTTCTCATTATATTTGGTGTTACAAAATATATGACACTCGATACGGAACTAAACACGTATTCTATTACCAAACAAATACTGTTTTTTGGAGTGTGTTTATTTTCGGTTTTTGTGTTTGATTTTTTAGTAAATAAAAATAATCTCACTAAAAACAACAGTTATAAAATCTTATTATTTGTATTGTTTATTGCTATTTTACCAGAAACTCTACTCAACTCAAAAACACTCATAGCGAATCTATTTATACTTTTTGCTTTTAGACGAATTATTAGTTTAAGATCAAAAAAGAATGTAAAAAAGAAACTTTTTGATGCTGCGTTCTGGATTACAATAGCCTCATTATTATACTTCTGGTCTGTATTGTTTTTTATTTTAATCATTGCTGCATTAGTTGTGTATGTTATTACAGATGTTAAAAACTGGCTAATTCCGATATTGGGAATTTTAACCGTTGCTGTCATTGGAGCTTCTGTAATGATTATAATAGAGGCAGATGTTTATGATTTCTTTAATGAACTTATTGATATAAGCTTCGATTTTAGTCCATTAAACTCTAAGCGAATTATTATTGGAGCCACAATTTTATTATCATTTGGAGTCTGGTCACTCTTTTATTACATCAAAAATTTAAAGTCTAAAACCAAAAGCTCGAGACCTTCATTTTCATTAATTGTTATTGCGGCAATCATTGCAATTGCGATTGTAATCGTATCTCCAGTGAAAAACGGAAGTGAGTTTATTTTTCTTTTTGCTCCATTAGCTATCATTATGACGAACTATCTGGAAGTAATTTCAGAAAAGTGGTTTAAAGAAAGCTTGCTTTGGGTATTGATTTTAACACCTGTTATTACATTAGTGTTGTAATTTTTCACCAAAAGCTAAATCTCCAGCATCTCCAAGTCCAGGAATGATATAGCCTTTATCGTTGAGTTGCTCATCAACTGTTGCGATCCATAAATGTGAATTTTTATTGAAATGAGCATTCACAAAATCTACACCAGCTTGTGCTCCAATAACACTTACCAGATGAATGTCCTTAGGAGTTCCAAAAGGTTTTAAAGCTTCAAATGTTGCAACCATAGACTGACCAGTTGCCAGCATTGGATCTGCTAAGACTAAGGTTTTACCGTTTAAATCCGGACACGCCAAATATTCAACAATAATCTCAAAAGTTTCAGGATTGTGTTTATGATGTCTGTATGCTGAAATAAATGCGTTTTCTGCATCATCAAAATAGTTGAGCAATCCGTTATGAAGCGGAACACCTGCTCTTAAAATAGAACACAAAACAATGTCATTTTGATAAATTTCAGTAGGTTTTTTTCCTAAAGGAGTTTGAATGGTTTTGGACTTGAAATCGAGAGTTTTACTCATTTCATAACCTAAAACTTCACCTATGCGTTCTATGTTTCGCCTGAAACGCATTCGGTCTTGCTGAATCGAGACATCTCTGATTTCAGCAATAAAAGAATTTAAAATGGAATGTTCTTCAGAAAGATTATGAATGTGCATAATGTGTTGTGACTTTTTTGGAAGCTAAAGTTAATAATTACTTCTATATTTGCACTTTAAATTCAAAGATTATGTTTTCAGAAAAAGCAAATAAAATATTCCAAGAGGTTATTAAAAAGTACCATATCGTCAATACTGTTGATCAGCCATTTACAAATGTGTATGACAAAGATTCTCAATTGTTAGAGCATTTATTATACAGAAAATGCTGGATAGATACTGTACAATGGCATTATGAAGATATTATTCGTGACCCTCAAATTGACCCTGTTGCTGCTTTAAAACTGAAACGTCAGATTGATGCTTCAAATCAGGACAGAACAGATATGGTTGAATTTATTGACAGCTATTTTCTTGAAAAATATAAAGATGTAACGGCAAAACCTGATGCCACAATTAATACTGAAAGTCCAGCCTGGGGAATTGATAGATTGTCCATTTTAGCACTCAAAGTATATCATATGGAAGAGGAAGCAACTCGTGAAGATGCTTCAGATGCTCATAAAGCTGCCTGTCAGAAAAAACTAGACGTACTACTTGAACAACGTGTCGATTTATCAACTGCAATTGATACACTTTTAGATGATATTAGTAAAGGTGATAAGTACATGAAAGTCTATAAGCAGATGAAAATGTACAACGACGACGAGCTAAATCCTGTACTGCGCTCACAAAAGTAAATTATCCGTCAGTCTGAGCGCAGTTGAAGAGCTTTAATGGTAAAGACGTTCCAAAGCACATCGTCTGCGCTCAGTGTGACAAGCGTTATAACATGTCAAAACCGAAACACATTCTTGTTATTCGTCTCTCTGCAATGGGTGACGTTGCCATGACTGTTCCTGTGTTACGAGCATTGACTCAGCAATATCCAAACCTAAAACTTACAGTTTTAACCAAAGCATTTTTTAAACCGTTGTTTAGAGATGTTGCCAACGTGTCTGTTTTTGAAGCAGACATTAAAGGCAAACACAAGGGTATTTTTGGCTTGTATAACCTTTCAAAGTCTTTAAAGAAAACAAATTTCGACGCTGTTGCCGATTTGCATAATGTGCTCCGAAGCAATATGTTGAAGTTCTTTTTCTTTGGAAAGAACGTCGTTCAAATAGATAAAGGAAGAGCTGAAAAAAAGGCATTAACTTCAGGAAAAACAGTTAAGCAATTAAAAACCACACACCAACGTTATGCTGATGTTTTTGAAGCCTTAGGATATCCCATAGATTTATCAAATCCAATGTTTTCTAAGCAATCAAAACTGAAACCAAATAGCATTCAGCTCATTGGAGACGATTCAAAACCATTGATTGGTATTGCGCCTTTTGCTGCGTTTAAGGGGAAAGCCTATCCGTTAGCTCAAATGGAAACGGTTATTGAATCACTTTCAAAAGCATACAAAATACTTCTGTTTGGAGCTAAAGGTGATGAAGCACAAAAACTTCAAACCATTGCAGATAAAAATGACAGCGTCATCAACTTAGCCGGAAAGCTAAGTCTTAACGATGAATTAGATGTGATTTCCAATTTAAAGCTCATGATTTCTATGGATTCTGGAAATGCGCATTTAGCAGCTATGCAAGGTGTGAAAGTACTGACAATTTGGGGAGTTACACATCCTTTTGCCGGATTTTATCCGTTTCACCAGGCTGAAACTAATGCGGTTTTAGCAGATCGCACACAATTTCCAAAGATACCAACGTCTGTTTATGGACACACATTTCCTGAAGGCTATGAAAAGGTGTTCAGTACAATTTCTCCAGAAATGATTCTTGAAAAAGCAAAAACGATTCTTAAATAATTTGAGTTAGATATTACTAAGCGTCTAATTTAGCACCAAGTGTCTGGTTGAGCGCAGTCGAAACCTATTATCTTCGATTTTCAAAACCTTTCGACTTCACCTACGCTTTTGCTTCGGTCAACAAGTGCGCTCAAGGAGACAAAAACCAGAATTACTTTAAAATCAATTTTTTTCCTAAATCATAATTGAAACAAAAAAAGCCTCACTCCTAAGAGTAAGGCTCTGATTAAGAACGATTAGATAATCCCAAATGAAAATAGCGTCCTAATCTTGCGCTAATGTATTTGGTTTAAATTTTAGCATCAAACGATTGTAGGAATAACTTTTAAATATTCGACGAAAAACACTATATCAAGGATTAAAGGTAAATTTATCAGACGAAGTTCAATTTTCTGGCATTAGACATCATCATAATCGACAGTTATAGTTTCTGTTATTGGTTGTGCCTGACATGTTAACACTAAACCTTCAGCTAATTCACCATCTGTAAGAATATTGTTTTGTCTCATGACAGCTTTACCTTCAGTAATCCTTGCGATGCAACTACTGCAAATCCCACCTTGACAAGAATAAGGCGCATCAATATCTTTATCTAAAGCAGATTCGAGAATGGTTTGCTTTTGAGGCATTTCAAAACTTGTGGTTTCATCATCTAAAATTACAGTAACCTTGGTTTGTCCGCTGGCAATTTTTTCATCAGTTATAGGTGCAGCCTTAGACGCTTTAAAGAGTTCGCAAAAAATAGTGTCTTTTTCAACATTATGTTCTTCTAAAACGCCTTTAACAGTATTAATCATACCTTCAGGACCACAAAGATAAAAAGCATCAATATCAAGATGTTTGTATTTGTTTTTTAGAATCAGGTTGACGGTACTTTTTTCAATTCTGCCAAATATAGAATCGTCTTCCTGAGTTTGACTAAATACAAATTGAATTGAAAACCGATTGCTGTATTCATGCTGTAATTGCAATAATTCATCTAAAAACATCGTGTCTTTAGTCGTTTTATTACCATAAACAAGAACGATATTACTTTGCACTTCTTCTTCTAAAGCACATTTGATAATGCTCAATACAGGTGTAATTCCGCTTCCTGCAGCAAAAGCAGCCAGATGCTTCGTCTTAGAATCGTTAGGTTCAAAAACAAAATGACCTTTAGGAGTCGCCACGCCTAAAACATCTCCAACCTTAAGCTCATTGTTGGCATAAGAAGAAAATGTACCATCTTCAACTTCTTTTACAGCGACCTTTAATTCACCACTTTTTGGTGAAGAACATAAAGAGTAATCTCTTCTGACTTCATTTCCGTTGAGTGTGGTTTTTAAGGTTATGTATTGTCCGGCTTTAAAGGTAAAATCAGATTTTAAATGTTCAGGAATTTCAAAACTTATAGCGACAGATTCATCTGTGATACGTTCAATGTGTTTTATGGATAATGAATGAAATTGTGACATGGTATTATTTTTTAAGCATTATTTATAAACCTTAAGTAAAGGCTTTCAAAAATAAGAAATCGAATACTGAATTTGGTTTTGTTTGTAACAAAAAGTGTATTAATATTACTAATCTATAAAAATCGACCATTACCATGATTAAACATTTCATACGCTTAGAGTGGAAACAGTTTTTTAGAGCGTCCTATTTTCAGAAAGGTATAGCCATAAAAATTTTACTTGTTCTTGCTGCTATTTATTTTGGAGGAGCAGCTTTAATGCTTGGTGTAGGACTATTTTTTATTGCCAGAAAAGCACTTCCGGATGTAGACCCAATCGTGACTGTAAACAACTTTATCATTTACTGGTTTTTGTTTGAAATGGTCTTTAGATTTTTTATGCAACAGCTTCCAGTAATGAATGTGAAGCCTTTAATGACGATTCCCATCAAACGAAACACAGTTATTCATTACTTATTAGGAAAAACCAGTGTTTCATTTTTCAATTTTCTCGCTATTTTTCTTTTTCTACCATTTTGTGTGGTACTCTTAGTTGAAGGTTATGCTGTTGTAAATGTGTTGTGTTGGTTTTTATCGATTGTGTTCCTGACCTTATCAGTGAACTATCTCAATTTTTTAATCAATAAGAACAATACCATTTTTTATATCATCGCAATTACTCTTATTTCACTCATCGGACTCGAATTTTATGGGGTTTTTGCAATTTCGGAACCCATAGGTGTTGCATTTAATGTGCTTTATAATCAGCCTTATTTGATGATTGTACCTTTACTCTTGGTTATTGGATTGTACTACGCAAATTTTACGTATATCAGAAAAGGATTTTACTTAGATGATGCTGTTTCTAAAAAAGTAAAAGAAGTGAATGCAACCGATTTATCATGGATGGATCGTTTTGGAGCCGTAGCTCCTTTTTTGAAGAATGATATCAAAATGATAACACGAAATGCAAGACCAAAACAAGTTGTTTTAATGTCATTTTTCTTTTTATTTTATGGACTTTTCTTCTTTACTCAGCAAATTTATATCGAAAAAATGCCTTATTTATTAGGCTTTGCTTCTATATTTATTACTGGTGGTTTTCTTTTAAGTTTCGGTCAATTAGTACCTTCTTGGGACAGTGAATATTATAAGCTTTTAATGAGTCAAAACATTCCGTACAGGCAATATCTCGAATCTAAATGGTACCTGATGGTATTTGCGGTTTCAATATCATTTATTTTAAGTATTCCATATTTATATTTTGGGTGGAAAATCTTCGGAATAATAGCTGCTGGAGCATTATTTAATATTGGCTTAAATACGTTTATCACATTATTTGGAGGCGCTTTAAATAGAGTTCCAATAGAATTAAATGTAAAAGCAAAAGCATTTAGTAATACCAATGGTTTTAATCCAACTCAATTACTAATCGCATTGCCTAAAATGGTTTTGCCTATCATAATATTTTTCATACCATATCATTTTATAAATTTCAACGCAGGACTTATAGCATTAGCCTTTTCTGGTGTAATAGGTATTGTGTTTAAAAACTATTTCTTAAATAAAATTGAAGAAGTTTATCAAAAAGGAAAGTATAAAACCATTGCTGCTTTTGCTGAAAAGAGCTAATTAAAAATTTAATTTCAACAAATTATGATTACGACATCAAACCTATCAAAAAAATATAACGACGCAACCGTATTACATATCGAAAACCTGGAGATTCCAAAAGGTCAAAGTTTCGGATTAGTAGGAAACAATGGCGCAGGAAAAACAACCTACTTTAGTTTGTTGTTAGACTTAATTCAGCCTACAACTGGTCATATTGAAAATAATGGTGTTCTCGTTCATGAAAGTGAAGCATGGAAACCATTTACATCATCTTTCATTGATGAGAGTTTCCTAATTGGTTACCTCACTGCTGAAGAATATTTCTATTTTATTGGTGAACTTCGCGGACAAAATAAAGCTGATGTCGATGCTTTGGTGGCTCAGTTTTCTGATTTTTTCCATGGTGAAATTTTAAATCAGAAAAAATACCTTCGTGACCTAAGTAAAGGAAATCAGAAAAAGGCTGGAATTGTTGCAGCACTTATTGGTAATCCTGAAGTTATCATTCTTGATGAACCCTTTGCTAATTTAGATCCAACCACACAAATCAGACTAAAAGCAATTATTAAAGACCTGGCCGAAAAGCAAGGTGTAACGGTTTTGATTTCCAGTCACGACTTACTTCATGTGACTGATGTTTGCGAACGTATTGTCGTTTTAGAAAAAGGCGAAGTTGTTAAGGATTTAGCAACAAGTGCAGCAACATTAAAAGAGCTGGAAGCACATTTCGCAGGTTCTGAGCTGGTGTAATGTGTTTTCTGTTATGTTGTTTTTTGTTGAGGTGTAAAATTGATATTCAAAAGAGCGTTTTATTATTTTCCTATAAAAGTGAGTAACTATACAACTCCACAAAAAACACTACTACAACATACCGATAATTCAAAAAGATGCTTATTTTTACAGCATTACATAATATTTGTAGTCGTTTTTAGTTATACTTAACCAAATACAACCACGTTGAATACATCGTTTAAAATTATAATTTCTATACTTTTCGTGACCCTTTTTGTTACAGGTTGTTCTCGAAAAAACAATACATTCATCAATAGAAACTTCCATGCCTTAGGTACAAAATATAACATTCTTTACAATGGTTACATTGCGCTTGAGCAAGGACGTGAAACTGTTGATAATGCTGCTACTGATAACTTCTGGGAATTACTTCCAGTAGAACGCATGCAATTAGAAGAAGATGTCTTTTTACCTGGTCAATCGAGAAATCAGGATTTTGAACGTGCTGAAGAAAAAGCTATTAAAGCGGTTCAAAAGCATGGTATGAATATTAAAGGGAAAGAGTATAATCCGCAGATTGATGAAGCCTATTTGCTCTTGGGAGAAGCACGCTATTTTGACCAGCGTTTTATTCCTGCATTAGAAGCCTTTAACTATATTTTGTATAAATATCCTGCTAGTGATAAAATCAACACGGCAAAAGTTTGGAGAGAAAAAACTAATATTCGTTTAGAAAATAACGAGCTTGCCCTTAAAAATTTAAAACGCCTTTTAGATCAGGAAGAACTTGAAGATCAGGATTTAGCAGATGCCACAGCAATGATGGCTCAGGCTTATATTAATATCAAGGCAAAAGATAGCGCATTGACGCAATTAAAAGTAGCGGCAGAATACACCAAAAAAAACAGAGAAAAAGCACGCTATAATTTTATCATCGGACAACTATACAATGAATTTGGACAAAAAGATAGTGCCAACTTAGCCTTCGATAAAATAATAGATATGCACCGTAAAATTCCGAGACCTTATTACGTGAATGCACATCTTGCCAAAGTGGTAAACTTTGATAAGGAAAGTGGAAATATACTTGAGTTTGAGGAGTATCTGACTAATCTGGAAGAGAACCGTGAAAATCGTCCGTTTCTGGATAAAATCTATTATCGGATTGCCGAATACCACAGATCGAACAATTCCGATTCACTTGCTAAAGCGTATTACAATAAATCGTTACGAACGAATACAGGTGATAAGCAATTGAAAGCCTTTGATTATTCTACGCTTGGTGACATGAATTTTGATGAGGCGAATTACAGAGTCGCAGGAGCATATTACGACAGTACAATGACCAATCAAAAACTGAACTCTAAGCCATACAGAACCATTAAAAAGAAACGAGATAATTTAGATGATGTTATCTATTACGAAGATATAGCTCAGGTTAATGACAGTATTTTAAATTTAGTGAGTTTATCTGAAGCGGACAGGTTAGCAATTTTTACTGAATACACCAATGAGCTCAGAACAAAAGCAGAAGAAGCCAAAGAAAAAGCTGAAGCTGCCGAACGTGTCAATTCTGGAATGGCTCAAACCACAAATAAAGTTGGAAATAAATCGCAAAGAGCAGATCCTGGTGGAAAACAGGAATTCTATTTCTATAATGAAACCACCTTGTCTTTTGGTAAAAATGAATTTATAAGAGTTTGGGGAGATCGTGAACTCAAGGACAACTGGAGACTTTCAAGCAAAGCGATTAACAAAGCAAAAGATCAATCAGGAAATACAACAGATGCCTTAACTGCTAACGACGAACTGTTTGATCCAGAGTATTATATCTCGAAAATTCCTTCAGACCAGAAAGTTATCGATAGCATCAGCAAAGACCGAAATTTTGCCTATTACCAATTAGGATCTATCTATAAAGAAAAGTTTAAAGAGTTTGAACTGGCTCAGGACAAACTGGAAAAATTATTACTCAATAACCCTGAGGATAGGTTAATATTACCTTCAAAATATAACCTGTATAAAATTTATGTTGAATTGGGTTTAGATGCTAAAGCTGATAACATGAAAAATGAGATCATCACTAATCATCCAGATTCAAGATATGCTCAGATTTTGTTGAACCCTTCTTCAGAATTTTCAAACGATGAAAACAGTCCTGTAAGAATTTACGAAGCGCTCTATGAAAAATTCAACAATCAGGAGTACGCTGAGGTTATTGAAGCTGCAGAACAACATATCATTGATTTTGAAGGCGATCCTATGGTTCCTAAATTTGAAATATTAAAAGCATCCGCCAAAGGACGATTATATGGCTTTGAAGCTTATAAAGAAGGAGTTAATTATATTGCACTTACCTATCCAAATTCAGAAGAAGGAAAACGAGCAGAAACGATTTTAAGCGAAGTTATTCCTGTTTTAGCTAAAAAAGAATTTGTTGATAATAACGTTGCTAAACACTTTAAGGTGTTGTATCCTTTTGAAG
>JAAEZL010000047.1:13901-22282 GCA_018222875.1 Algicola sp. | reverse complement strand
ATGGTACTGCATTTGTGGGAGAGTAGGTCGCTGCCTTTTTTGAAACCCTTTTCATAAATAATGAAAAGGGTTTTTTCGTTTTTAATAAATATGTCTTTTATTAATTTACTTAAACATACTATCCATAATGATTCTTAATCCTTTGAAGGCGAAATAAATAGCTAAAAAGCAAATGATAAATGCTGCAATTAAAATTGGAATGTATAATGGCTTTTCTGTATTACTTTGAGCAACATAAACGAGACTTGGGCCTAAAAACATTAAAAC
The DNA here is from genome assembly GCA_018222875.1 of Algicola sp. Classification (GTDB taxonomy): domain Bacteria; phylum Bacteroidota; class Bacteroidia; order Flavobacteriales; family Flavobacteriaceae; genus Psychroserpens. The sequence continues at coordinate 22,015 of JAAEZL010000047.1, read as the reverse complement.
TAGAGTGATTCCCATGGTCTTAATACCTTTTACTAACTCTTCTTTATTAGTTCTTTTAGTTTCCATCAGTATAATTTTTAATTGCTATTCTTACGCTTTTATATTTTTTTAATAAATATTCTGCTTCAGTGAAATTGATATTCAATTCATTCATGATCATTTGAGTACCTCTATTTACTAACTTATCATTACTCAATTGCATATCAATCATTTTATTTCCTTTGACTCTATCTAACTTAATCATTACTGCAGTGGAAATCATATTAAGGACTAATTTTTGTGCAGTACCTGCTTTCATTCGTGAACTACCAGTTAGAAATTCAGGACCTACAATAACTTCTATTGGGTAGTTAGAAGTGGTTGATAACGGACTATTATGATTACAAGTTATGCAACCCGTAATTATGTTATTTAAATTGCATTTTTCTAAAGCAGAAACTACATAAGGAGTTGTTCCAGAAGCAGCAATACCAATGACAACATCTTTTGAAGTAATATTATACGCTTTTAAATCCTTCCAGCCTTGAGTGGTTGAATCTTCAGCAAATTCTACAGCTTTTCTTATTGCTGAATCTCCACCAGCAATTAATCCAATAACTAAGTCGTGAGAAACACCAAAAGTTGGTGGGCACTCTGAGGCATCTAAAATGCCTAATCGTCCACTAGTTCCAGCTCCAATATAAAAAAGCCGACCTCCATTTTTGAGTTTTATAACGATTTGTTCAGTTAATTTTTCAATTTGTGGTAGCGCTTTTTCTACAGCTAAGGGAACAGATTTATCTTCGTTATTTATATTAGTCAATAATTCAATTATTGTCATTTTTTCTAAATGATTATAATTAGAATCTTCTTCTGTTGTTTTTATAAATGTCATGTTGTAAAAATAGTTATTTTCTTCTGCGTTAGTGATAGTAGCGGCATCCTTTTTGAGATTTCACTCAAAAAGATATAGCGAATAGCACGACAACACTTCGCACTAGAATGAAAAGTGCGACGTGTTGTAACGCCCAAAAAGATTTATTCGACAGTATAAGTTAATTCATCAACTTCAGACAGTCTAAAATAGCCAAGTGGGAAATTATCAGGATTGGTTTGATTGATACAATTCCCTCGAACTGTTGCAGGTTGCGTCTCGAAAGGTCCGCCACCTCCATTCTCAATTTGCTGAAGTAGAATAAACATGTACTCATAAAATTGCTCAGAAACGCCATGAATTTGAATAGTAACACTTTGACTAGGATCTAAATCCTCTTCAACATAAAATCCAAAAATTTCATTACCGTTCACAAATTCGTCATTAAAAGTGTCAAGTGTAGGCGTCACAGGCAGGGTTGGTGTAAACTCAAAAAAGTAATAATTTTCTTCATCTGCCGGATCATTAAAAAATGCTTTAATTTCTGTTTCCTCTCCAGTAAAACCACCTTCTAAATTTTGTTCTACACGTGTTATTTCACTAACTGATTTTAGTGTTTCTGTGGCAATATAAGTTTCTCCATCATAAATTACAGTCAGAGTATATTCACCATTAATTTCAGGGATAAACGTGTTGTTAAGATAGATACCAGTATCTCCATCTTCGATAAATTCAAAACTATTGGAATTGCTGTCTGTAATAAATACAGTAGCATTGTTAGCAGGAGGAATCTCAAGATCAAAGAAAGGCGCTGTTAAACTAAGTTTAATTTGTTGTTCATTTCCAGAAGTTCCTTTAAGCCAGTCAATTGAAGCATCAATTACTAATTTTGGTTCTGAAGTTGGTAAATCTAAATCTATTACATCTTCGCATGAGTAGGCGAAAACCAGAATAATTATGTAAACAATCTTTTTCATTTTTAAAATTTAAAATTATAAGATACTGATGGTACAACACCGAATATAGCTAACCTCGTGGCTTCATTTCTTGATGTATCTCTATTTTGACTAAAGCTTATCGAGGCTGCATTTTTTCTGTCATACACATTATATATTCCAAAAACCCATTCGCCTCTAAAGCCTTTAAGTTTGTCTGGTCTTGGAGTGTAACTTGCAGATAAATCTAGACGATGATATGTTGGAAGTCTAAATTCATTTCTGTTTGTATAACTTGGAATTCGGATACCATTATATTCATATTGGCCATTGGGATAGGTAACTGGCTGACCTGTTTGAAATAAAAAGTTGGCATTAAAGGACCATTTTTTTGTTAGCTCATAACTTCCCGTAAACGAAATATCGTGCGTTTTATCATAAGGTGTATTGTACCACTCACCATTATTTATGCCAGTTTCGTTTGCTGTTCTACCTTCGGTTTGCTGCTCAGATTTAGATAGTGTATAAGCTAACCAACCTGTAAATCGTCCCTCATTTTTTCTTAGTAGTAATTCTAGACCATAAGCTCTTGCTCTTCCGTTTAAAATTACCTGCTCAAGTGCATCATTCGCTATTAAATTGGCACCATCTATGTAATCGATTCTATTTCTTACTGTTTTATAGAAGCTTTCTAACTCAAGAGAATATGTATTATTTGAAAAATTTCTGAAGTAGCCAATAGCATATTGATCTAAAATTTGAGGCTTGGCATATTTGCCACTTGGAGTCCATACGTCCAACGGTGTTGGCGAATTTGTATTAGAGAGCAAGTGCAGATACTGCGTCATTCTGTTATAACTTGCTTTTACAGAAGATTTATTGTTTAGCTGGTAAGCAAGAGCCAGTCTAGGTTCTAAATTATTGAACGATTCTATAATATCACTGCGTTTAAATTCTTCTGTTCCGATTGGTTCGGCTTTTTGATAAATTTGTAATTGGTCATTGAAAATAACAGCCTGGTCATTTTCATATAGATTAAGTTCATCCTGTCCTAGTCTTAAAAAATTACTATATCTCAATCCGTAAGAAGCTGTTAATTTATCGGTCAGCTGATGTTCAACATCAAAATATAAGGCGTTTTCTAAAGCGTATTTATCGATGAGTTTTTGAGGATTTATTCCGGACGTACTCGTTGAAGGTTCAATTTCTCCAGGATTGAATTTATGATAAATACTATTTAAACCGTATTGAAGTTTAACTTTATCTGTTAAATAGTGTTTAAAATCGTATTTCAGATTGAAGTTTCTAATACCAGAATTCCAGTTAAATTCAACAAACTCCAGATTTAAACCATAGTAGTAGTCAGAATAAATTAAAGAAAGGTTTGAAAACAATTTATCTGAAAACAAATGGTTCCATCTAAAATTTAAAACGGTATTACCGTAGGTGTTTTCAAAACTATCGTTGATGCTAAATACGTCATGACCAAAATAACCAGACAAATAAATATTGTTATTTTGGTTTAGTTTGTAGCTTAGTTTGGTATTCAAATCATAAAAATATGCGATGTTATCAATATCAAAAAGCGGCAGGAATAAATGTGCGTATGAAGCTCTTCCACCTAATAGGAATGAGCCTTTTTCTTTTTTAATCGGACCTTCAACTAATAGTCTGCTTGATACAGCTCCAATACCACCATTTGCATGAAATTCGTTACTGTTTCCTTCCTTTTGATAAATGTCCAGAACAGATGATACGCGACCTCCATAACGCGCAGGAATTCCGCCTTTGTAAAGTCGCAAATCTTTAATGGCATCAGGATTAAATACAGAAAAGAAACCAAATAAATGGGATGAGTTATAGATTATGGCTTCGTCGAGAAGAATTAAGTTTTGATCAGCTGAACCACCTCTGACGTTAAAACCAGAAGCACCTTCGCCAGCAGTTGTTACTCCAGGTAAAAGAGAAATTGCTTTAATGACATCAACTTCACCAAGTACTACAGGAATTTGTTTGATTGTATTTGCAGAAAGCGCATTGACACTCATTTGAGGTTTTCTGATGTTAAGTTTTTCAACATCTTCTGTAATTACTATTTCATCTAAAGCTTCGGTAGCTTCATTTAAACTGAAATTTTTAGTGATATCAGAATTCAATTCTATGGTTTCAACTACATTTTGAAATCCTAAATAGCTAATCAACAGCTTGTAGGTTCCTTCAGGAAGTGTTATTGAGTAAAAACCATATTCATTTGTAATGGTTCCTGTTTGCTGGTCAGGAAATAAAATGTTAACTCCAATTAAGGTTTCATTACTGCTTGCATCTGAAATAACACCACTAAGCGTATATTTTTCCTGAGCTAGAATACTTAGCGGACTTATAAAAAAAAAGAGTAGAATTACTCTAAAAAGTAAGGTCATAATTAGGAATTGATTTTTTGATTGGTAAAACACATTTAGATTTAAACGAATTACTGTTATAAATGTTACACTAAATTAATACTAATAGAGAAGAAAAATACGTTGTGGGAAGCTTTTAACAAAACCTTAATCTATTCTTAAATAGTAATTTAAAATGACATTAAACATGAAGTTTTTTACTTATGGATTCCTTAGATTATAATGAAGTCTGAAATAGATTTTAACTGTACAATCAGAATGGTAAGTTGTTTATGTCTACATTTCCACCTGAAATAATCACACCAATTTTTTGATTTTTAAAGTGTTGTTTGTCTCTCAAAATAGCTGCAAATGCTACAGCACTTGAAGGCTCGATGATGATTTTCATACGCTCCCAGATAAGTTGCATAGCTTCAATTATTTCGGGTTCTGAAACTCTAATAATCTGCTTTACATGTTTTTTTATTATGGGAAAGTTATATGAGCCTAACTGAGTTCGCAGTCCGTCGGCTATGGTATTCGTGGTTGTGTTAGTTTCAATTTTTCCACTGATGAGCGAGCGATAGGCATCATCTGCTTCTTTCGGCTCACCTCCAATAAGTTTACAACGATCAGAAAAGTAAGTTGTAGCCAATGCTGTTCCGGCAATTAAACCACCTCCACCAACAGGACAAATCATATAATCTAAATTGGAATGTACTTTAAGTAATTCTAATCCAGCAGTACCTTGTCCAACAATAACATCTGGATTGTTAGAAGGGTGAATAAATGTTGCTCCAGTATTTGTAACGACCATATCGGCTGCTGCTTGTCTTGCTTCAATTGTTGGGTCACATTCTATAACCTCACCACCATATTCAAGAACTGCATTTTTCTTCACTTTAGGCGAATTCGAAGGCATTACAATAGTTGCTTTAATATTTAAATTTCTGGAAGCAAGAGACAAAGCTTGAGCAAAATTTCCAGATGAATGTGTAACAACACCATGTTCTTGCTGCGATTTTGAGAGTTGTATAATAGCATTGGTTGCACCTCGAATTTTATAAGCTCCTGCTCTCTGGAAGTTCTCGCATTTAAAATATAGCTCTGCACCAACAAGGTTGTTTATAAGACTAGATGTGAGAATTGGCGTATTGTGAATGTAAGGCCTGATTCTTTCATAACAATTTGATAATTCCTCTTTAGTCATTCTATGCAATTAAAAAAAAAGACCATTAAAAAATGGTCTCTTTTTGACTGATTTTATTTCAAAATTTTATTAAAGGTTTCGCTTGGTCTCATCGCAGCAAAAGTAGCTGTTTCATTAGGTTGATAATAACCTCCGATATCCATAGACTGACCTTGAACTGAATTTAATTCATCAACAATTTTTCCTTCATGAGATTGAAGTTCTTTGAATACTTTAGCAAACTCATGTTTTAAATCTAAATCTTTTGTTTGATTTGCTAAAGCCTCAGCCCAGAAAAGTGCCAGATAAAAATGACTACCTCTGTTGTCAAGCTCATTCACTTTTCTTGAAGGGGATTTACCATTAGCCAGTAATTTTTCGGTAGCCTCATCTAAGGTTTCAGACAATACATTGGCCTTAGCGTTGTTATTAACGTCTCCAAAGTGTTCTAAAGACACTGCCAGTGCCAGAAATTCTCCCAAAGAATCCCAACGTAAATGATTCTCTTTTACAAACTGTTCAACATGCTTGGGAGCAGAACCTCCAGCACCAGTTTCAAATAAACCTCCACCATTCATTAAAGGGACGATAGACAGCATTTTTGCACTAGTTCCTAATTCTAAAATAGGAAATAAATCGGTTAAGTAATCTCGTAATACATTTCCAGTAACTGAAATTGTATCTTTTCCATCTTTAATTCTCGTTAATGTGAATTTAGTTGCTTCAATTGGCGATAAAATTCTGATATCTAAACCAGACGTATCGTGATTTGGTAAATACTGATTTACCTTTTTAATCAATTCTGCATCGTGTGCTCTCTTAGAGTCTAACCAGAATACAGCTGGAGTTTTTGAAGCTCTGGCTCTGGTAACAGCTAATTTTACCCAGTCCTGAATAGGTGCATCTTTTACCTGACACATTCTCCAGATATCTCCAGTTTCAACCTTATGTGAGGTTAGCACATTATCTGAAGCATCTACAACCTGAACAGTTCCGTTAGAAGGAATTTCAAACGTTTTGTCATGAGAACCGTATTCTTCAGCTTTTTGAGCCATCAATCCAACATTAGGAACAGTTCCCATTGTCGTTGGATCAAAAGCGCCATGTTTTTTACAAAAATCAATAGTTGCTGAATATAAACCAGCATAACTACTATCTGGAATTACGGCTTTGGTATCTTGTTGTTTACCATCAGCATTCCACATTTGACCAGACGTACGAATCATTGCTGGCATTGAAGCATCAATAATAACATCACTAGGGACATGTAAGTTGGTGATGCCACGATCACTATTTACCATAGCCAGATCAGGACCATGATCTAATGCAAATCTGACGTCATCTCTGATCTCATCACGTTTGTCTTCAGGTAATTCACCTAACTTTTCTAACAGGTTTCCAAAACCGTTATTAACGTTTACGCCAATTTTTTCAAACGTATCTCCATGCTTTTCAAATACATCTTTAAAGAACACACGAACAGCATGACCAAAGATGATTGGATCAGAAACTTTCATCATAGTAGCTTTCATGTGCAGAGAAAACAACACACTTTTATCTAAGGCATCTTCCACCTGTTCTTCCAAGAACGCCAATAAAGCTTTCTTGCTCATAACAGTAGCATCAATAATTTCCCCTTTTAATAAGTCTAAACCATCTTTTAAAACAGTTGTATTTCCCGAGCTATCTGTATGAATAATTTTTACAGAAGTCGCTTCCTGTAAGGTAACGGACTTTTCATTATGTGCAAAATCACCATGTGACATAGTAGCAACATGTGTTTTAGAATCTGAAGACCATGCTCCCATAGAATGCGGATTCATTTTAGCAAAATTCTTAACTGCCTTTGGTGCACGTCTGTCTGAATTTCCTTCACGAAGTACAGGGTTTACAGCACTTCCTTTTATTTTATCGTAACGTGAACGGATTTGTTTTTCTTCTGTTGTTTTCGGTTCATCAGGAAAATCAGGTAATTTATAACCTTGATTCTGTAATTCTTTTATTGCTTCTTTTAATTGAGGAACTGAAGCACTTATATTTGGTAACTTTATAATATTAGCTTCTGGTAATTTAGCTAAATCTCCTAATTCTTTTAAGGCATCTGGAACGCGTTGGTCTTCCGTTAAATAATCTGGAAAAGTAGCCAGAATCCTTCCTGCTAAAGAAATATCTCTCAGTTCAATATGTATACCAGAAGAGGCTGTAAACGATTTTATTATTGGTAATAACGAGTGCGTTGCTAATGCTGGTGCTTCGTCTGTTTTTGTGTAAATTATTGTAGGTGTATTTGCCATAAAAGTTTAGAATTTATTTTAGTCTGAATGCGCTTAAAATTTAAGCCTAGCAAATATACAAATAAACTAAGAGCTAGTAAAGGGAAAAATACTATTGAAAGGAGTGAAAGTCAGTACTAACAATACTTTGTGTACTTGAGACCAGAATCAATCAATATTGATATGATATGAACTCAATAAACCTAGTGCATTCTCTTTTGAAAAGCAGGCATTTTTAATCCGGTTTGAATCTGGATTAATGGTTAAATTATAAGATGTTCTAAAATCGACATGCTCTAAGTTTGAATTATCAAAAATTGTTTGATAAAGATTACACGTTATGAATTTTGAAGCACTTAAATCAGCATTTGTAAAATCGGTTTGTTCGAGTTTGCAGGAGTGGAATACTGTCGATTTTAGTTTTAAATTAAAAAAGGATGCCAGGTTAAGCTGACAATCATGAAAGGAGACGCTAAATAAAAAGAC
>JAAEZL010000047.1:0-13891 GCA_018222875.1 Algicola sp. | reverse complement strand
TTGTTGAAAATAACATCTTTTAAAGTAGCACCTTTGGTTTTGACCATGCTTAAATTGCAATCGATAAACTCACAATCTAAAAAACTGATGGTACTCAGGTACGATTCTGAGAAATCACAATTAATAAAAATGCAATGGTCGTATTCACCTTTTGGTAATGCCTCAAGAGTGTAGCTAATGCCAGTAAAAGTCTCATCGCTAATAAATTTAGGATGCATTGGTATGAGTTGCTGGGTTGTAAAAATACTAAAAGGGAAGTGTATAAAAAAACAAAAGCCATATCACTGTAGCAAAACTACTTTGACATGGCTTTTTTGATCTAGCTTCCACATGACCTATTAACATTGCTGTTAAAGTTGAAATCGCTGAATTTTCATTCCCACATTTCCTTTCGGTTCAAGCTTTGACTATCTCAATGAAACATTTCATAACTTTCAAAATGTATTGACCTGTTACTAATTTGTTCCGGTTTTTAACTGTTTTTCTTGATCTCTTTTTTCCATCTGTCCGTTTTCACGTAAGATATTCAAAAGACATTGCTCATCCTTTTCTCATTCGCTTTCGCTACTGATACTTTTTCAAAGCTTTCCACTTTTCCTTTTGTCAACTGCCTAAACATTCAACAATTTTCAAAGTGTCATGATTTTTTTGTCTGACACGCATACACGTGCGACTCCAAAACCTCAAAAAACAACTAATAAATAAAGAACGTTACTCTATTACAATTTAACATAAATTCAAAATTTAATTCAAAACCAAACTAGGTTTGTTGTTAATTGTTTAGCTAAAGTAGAGTTTTGTTTCAAAATTCCAAATTTTAGACTATTTAGATATTCACATTTTATGAACCGAAGTTATTAACAAAAGTTCATAACCAAAAAAGCCCTGACAATGTCAAGGCTTTTAAAAATCTATATCTCTTTAGAAAATTATCTTCTAACTTCCTTAATTCTTGCTTTTTTACCTGTAAGGCCTCTAAAGTAGTAGATTCTTGCTCTTCTAACTTTACCTCTTTTATTGACTTCTACTTTTTGAAGTGCAGGTAAGTTAACTGGGAATATACGCTCTACACCAATAGTTCCAGACATTTTTCTAATGGTAAATGTCTCTGAACTTCCAGAACCTTTACGTTGTAATACGACACCTCTAAAAAACTGTGTACGTACTTTTTCTCCTTCTCTAATTTCATAGTACACAGTGATTGTATCACCAGCACTAAATTCAGGAAACTCTTTTTTTGTTACAAATTCGTCTTGTACAAATTTTACTAAAGAACTCATCTTTTTATGTTTATATACGTTATTTCAAACCAACATTCACGATTTTCGCCAGAGGTTAATCCAAAAGTGGTGCAAAGATAGTTAATAATTAATAATGGACAATTAATTATTAATTTTTTTTGGGTGTTCCTCCACTTCGCATGCCTGCCGGCAGGCAGGCTTTTCGCAGTCGCTCTCTTCGAGGAGCTTCAACAATACTGCAATCCTTAACACGGATTCACTAGCGATTAGTATCAAGACAAAGCCATAAATAAAAATTTTTTAAAACATTTCGTAAACAATATAAAGAGTTACGAAGCAAAGCATAGCAAAATTGATAAACCCAATCACGATATTAAAAACATGTTGTTGAATAATATCTGTACTATCATATAATTGACTTTCACCAGATAAATACTTTATATCTTTTTGTTTTCCAACGAATTTGAAGAAGTAATATCGAGGATAAACTCCGAAAACATGGACAATTAATCCTCTGAAAATTATTTCAATAAAAAACTCGGCAATAAATTCCATGTACTTTTTATTTCTTATGCCTTATTACATGTCACTAATCCTTTTTAATCTTCCAATAAATCCGGACGCCTTTCCTTCGTTCTTAAATAAGCTTGCTCTTCTCGCCATTTTTCAATCTCAGGAAAATTACCGCTAAACAATACTTCAGGGACTTTCATCCCATCATATTCTCTGGGCTTTGTGTAAATTGGAGGTGCTAATAATCCGTCCTGAAACGAATCGGTTAGGGCAGAGGTTTCATTCCCTAAAACACCAGGAATTAACCGAATCACAGCATCACATAATACAGCAGCTCCTAATTCGCCTCCAGACAAAACATAATCTCCAATTGAAATTTCTCTGGTTATAAATTTATCACGTACGCGCTGATCTACACCTTTATAATGTCCGCAAAGAATGATAATATTCTCCTTCATTGAGATTTGATTAGCAATACTCTGATTTAAACGCTCACCATCCGGAGTCATATAGATGATGTCATCGTAAGTTCTTTCAGATTGCAATTTTGAAATGCATTTGTCAATAGGCTCTATCATCATCACCATTCCGGCTCCACCTCCAAACTGTGTATCGTCAATAGCTTTATAATTTCCTGTCGCATAATCACGTAAATTATGAAAATGAACACTTACCAGATTGGCTTCAATAGCGCGTTTTAAAATGGAAGCTTCAAACGGACTCCTGATTAATTCTGGTAAAACAGTTATAATGTCAATGCGCATAGTCTTTTTTTGTAGAGCGTAAAGATAATTGATTTTTTGGTTTTTATAACCAGCCAAAACTTGCTTATAATTTGTATATTTGGCTAAGTATAGATTTATTTATGAATTCAGTAATCGGCAGAGAGGAACAACTTGAATTGCTAGATGATGCATTGCACTCTAATAAATCTGAACTGGTTGTTGTTTACGGAAGACGTCGTGTAGGTAAAACGTTTCTTATTCGAGAGGCTTATAAAAAGCATTGTGTGCTTGAAGTTTCGGGAATTCCTGATGGGAGTTATAAAGACCAGCTTAGTAATTTTTATAACGCGCTTTGTCGTAAAAAGAAAAGTTTCAGTACTCATGAAAAACCCGAAAACTGGCTTGAAGCATTTTCGATGTTAAGCGATTTCCTTGACGGATACCAATCGGAACAGAAAAAAGTGGTTTTTCTTGACGAATTTCCATGGATGTACACACGTCGTTCAAAATTTGTACAGTTTTTCGGGCATTTCTGGAATAGTTACTGCAGTAACAGGCGAGATCTTATCATTGTTATTTGTGGTTCTGCTGCTTCGTTTATGGTTAATAGAGTTATTAATGATCGTAAAGGGTTACACAATCGTATAACCATTCCCATACGATTATTACCATTCAATCTTTATGAGACCGAACTGTTTTTAAAATCTAAGAATGTTCATTTAGATCGGTATTCCTATTTGCAACTCTATATGGCAATTGGAGGAATTCCGCACTATTTAGATAAAATTCAGTCTGGTGATAGCGTTCCAGTTGCCATTGATCGTTTATGTTTTAAACCTAACGGAATTTTAGTCAATGAATTTAATCAGGTGTTTGTCTCACTCTTTGATGATTCAGATAATCACATAAATATTGTTGAAGCTTTATCCACATCTCAAAGCGGAATTAGTCGTGAAGAGTTAGTCAAAAAAACGAATATCAGTTCAGGAGGAACCTTAACAACCACACTTTCAGAATTATCTGAATCTGGTTTTATTTCAGAATATAAGCCGTATTCAAATAAAAAGAAGGAAACACTTTACCGATTAACAGATGAGTATTCTATCTTTTATCTCAAGTACATCAAAACGAATAAAGGACGTAGCTGGAAAACATTATACACATCACGAAGTTACACTTCATGGAGCGGATTTGCATTTGAAACCTTGTGTTTAAAACACATTCAACAACTATTGAAAGGTTTGGGGATTTCAGGAATTGAGGTCCAAAGTTCAAGTTGGCGTAACGATAATGCTCAAATAGATTTGCTTATTGATAGGAGTGACAGAACTGTAAATATTTGTGAAATGAAATTTTCGGAAAATGAATTCACTATAAATAAGAGTTATGCAAAAAATGTTCAGAAGAAAAAAACTGAATTTATAAATGCTATGAGTAAACGTAAAAATGTCTTCGTAACGTTTGTGACAACATTTGGTGTAAAGCCTAATAACTACAGCAATCAGGTGATGAATAATCAGGTTACAATGGACAGTTTATTTGAAAAAGATTAGTTTTATACTTAGCCAAATCTCATAGTTAAGGCTGTCTTTTGGCTAAATATAAAAATTAACTGTGTTTCTGTTCATTAATCATATCCTGTAACTGACGTCTGACTTTCTGTTCGCGTTCTAAGGCATTTCGTCTGTGTTCTTCAAACTCTTCTTCAGTTTCAGCTAAAGATAGTTTGGCTTGTTTAGTCACTGAATTACTGTTTCTATATTTATAAATAAAGAATAACAGCAACGCTGAAAGTATTCCAACAATACTCCATAAGACCAGACTATAATTTGGTTTAGTCATTTGCATTCCGAATAATTGCATGCTGTCTTTTTCTGAAATGGTATTGGATAATTGCGTTTTGGTATTGGATAGATTTTGTTTTAAATCTTCTATTTCTTTTGCCTGATTGTTTACGGTCGCCTTTAAATTATCTAAGTCCTGATACGTTGTTTTTAGTGAATCTAAAACATTTGCCTTTAATTGAAATAACCAGGCTTGTTTTACAGCTTCATATCTTTGGCCATTAGTGCCTTTGAAATTTCCGGATTTAACAAAAATATATTCAAATTGATTATCGATTGTACCACTGTTAAGTGATAATTCATCTGTGTCATCTGTATCTTGTGAATGCGCTGTAAAAAAACATACGGCAACTAATGAAAGTAATAGCGTTTTAAATAATTTCATTTTGGTTAGTAAAATTAATAGTGTGATTATTAGGGAACAATATAATAAATTTATAAAGATTTACTTCATAATGGTTAACAATTAGCCTCACAATTTGTGAGGCTAATGTATATACGACGTAAAATTATTTTTAGATGTTTAATCGACTAATAATAGGTAAAGCGTCTTACTTTGGCAATGTATTTGGCCAATCTAATCACCTGATGACTATAACCATATTCGTTATCATACCATATATATAGTATGGCATTTTTTCCATTTGGTCTTACAATAGTAGCTTTGCTATCGTAAATTGAAGGTGCAGAACTTCCAACTATATCACTGGATACTAATTCGTCACTCATTTCATATTTTATCTGCTCTACCAAATCACCTTCTAATGCATACTTTTTCATCATAGAATTCATGGCATCTACAGATGTTTCTTTTTCTAGATCTAAATTTAGAATCGCTAAAGAACCATTTGGTACAGGAACACGGATAGCGTTCGATGTTAACTTTCCTTCAAAAGAAGGTAATGCTTTAGTTACAGCACTTCCTGCTCCAGTTTCAGTGATGACCATATTTAATCCAGCTGCACGTCCACGTCTATATTTTTTGTGAAAGTTATCCACTAAATTCTGATCATTAGTGTACGCATGAATTGTTTCTAAATGACCGCTTACAACACCATACGTGTCTTCAACAGCTTTTAAAATAGGCGTAATGGCATTTGTAGTACAGGAAGCTGCAGAGAAAATATCTATTTTATCAGGATTGTTTTCTAAATGGTTAACACCATGTACAATGTTTGGAACTCCTTTTCCAGGTGCAGTTAGTAATACCTTGTTGACACCTTTAGATTTTAAATGTCTGCTAAGTGCTTCTTTATCTCTAAATGCTCCTGTATTATCAATAACCAATGCATCTTTAATACCATATTTAGTGTAATCAATGTCTTCTGGTGCATTAGCTGAAATGATATTAACAGTAGTTCCATTAATAATTAATGCACTGTTCTTTAAATCTGCAATTACAGTTCCTGAAAAGTCGCCATGAACCGAATCATTTCTTAATAAAGAGGCTCTTTTTTCTAAAACAGTCTGGTCTATTGCACCACGAGTTACAATAGCTCTTAATCGCAGCTGACTTCCTTTTCCGGTTTTTGTCATTAACTCTCTGGCGACCAAACGACCAATTCTACCAAATCCGTACAATACCACATCTTTTGGCTTAATGTCTTTGTTTTTCTTGGCATCTTTCAGCTTGTTCGCAACAAAAGCAGTTGCATTGCTGTACTTTTGATCTTCTAAATGAAATTCATAAGTTAATTTTCCGATGTCTAATTTAGCAGGAGGAAGGTCTAAGGTTTTAATAGCCTGAGCTATTTCAACTGAATCAAAAATAGAAATTGGTTTTTGGACAAATTCTCCAGCATACTCGTGAAGGTTTAAAATTTCGCTGACGTTACGATCAATCAGTTGATTTCTAAATAATACCAATTCAATAGATTTGTCGTACCAAAGGTCGCTCACGATTTTAATAAATTCTACTGTTGCTCTTCTTCGCTCAGCTTGAAAAGCCAATTCGTTTTCATAAGTTCCGTTCAAACTCATTGTTTTAAATTTAGTGTATCTACCTGTTCGGCAGATGGGTTGTGTTTTTGTTTTAACGTCTCAGTTTTTCATCTCAAAAAACCGTAATACGTCTCTGTTTCAGTTTGCAAAAATAATATATTTCAAACGTTTTCGTAGCGTTTTTTTTAAAAATAAAAAATCCGTTAAAATCATATAATTTTTAACGGATTTTCTTAACAAAAACCTCAGGCATTTATCTGATTAGAAATTGCTCTCGTTCTCCATTTTTATTAATAAGACCAATCTTTTTTATGTACTGTTCCGGATTGGCACCAAACTTCTGTTTTAAAACAGCAATATCCTCAATACTGTTAATTTTGATATTGTTTATATCAGTAATAATATATTTAGACGATACTCCTAAATTTTCAGATAACCATTCATTATTATTATTGACTACTTCTACGCCATGGCTGATATCGTTTTCTAGTTTGCGTTCTTCGGAAAGATTTTTCAACTCCATATTCATAAACTCAACGGTAAGAATATCTGTTTTTGAAAGTGTCACAGGAAGAGTTTTTACTTTGCCATCTCTAATGATTTCAACATTTACAACATCATCTGGTCGCTTCGTTTTAATATAACCACTTAAATCTGAAAATTTAGAGATTTCAATATTGTCTATTTTTTTAATGATATCTCCAGTTTTAATTCCAGCCTTTTCAGCTCCAGATTTCTCAGTAACTTCAGCAACATACACACCATTAACTTCATTTAAACCTTTTTCAATAGCTTCTTTTGAATTGGTATTAAGTAGCGATACGCCCAAAATTCCGTTTTGAACATTTCCATATTCAATGATATCTTCAACAACTTTCCTGGCAATGTTACTTGGTACAGCAAAAGAATATCCAATATATGAACCTGTTTGAGATGTAATAGCGGTGTTAATTCCAACAAGTTCACCATTTGAGTTGACTAAAGCACCACCAGAATTCCCTGGATTTACTGCTGCATCTGTTTGAATGAAAGATTGCGAATTTCTACCAGACAAATCTCTTGCTTTTGCACTGATAATACCTGCAGTAACTGTTGATGTTAAGTTAAACGGATTACCCACAGCTAAAACCCATTCGCCAATTTGAGCAGCATCTGAGTCACCAAAGGTGATAAAAGGTAAGTCGTTTTCTGCTTCAACTTTTAAAAGTGCTATGTCTGTTTTTTCATCAGTACCAATAAGTTCAGCATCGTATATTTTATTGTCATTTAAGGTTATTGAAATAGATTCTGATCCTGCAATGACATGATTATTAGTAATGATGTAACCATCGGGAGAAATAATAACACCACTTCCTGTTCCTATCTGAGCTCGCTTAGACTGTTGCCTTCCGAAGAATAAATCCTGCAAAGACATAGGTGCAGATACCAAGGCTGTGTTTTTGACGTGAACGACAGCATCAACCGTTTTTTCAGCGGCATTTACAAAACTGGGATGTTCTACATCTACTAAATTTGTATGAGCAGTTTTATAGTTTGTAGGAACAAAAAAAGGTTGTTCAGCTGGTGTTTGAACAGTAACAGTTGTTTCTTTTTCTAAAAAAAACTTATAGGCAGACAAGGTTATAATTCCACCTAACATTGAAACAAATACTAAGGTTAAGATTTTTTTCATTTTTAACATATTTATTAATTAGGTAACGATTAAAATTAATTATTTATTGAATTGACATTCCAACTTTAACGATTTTTAACGTCACTTTTAACGGTCATTTAACACCGTAATTATCGACTCATTATTCCTATATTTGCATCCATATGCAATTGACTTTTTATAAATATCAAGGAACAGGAAACGATTTTGTGATGATAGATAATCGTCAGCTTAAATTCGACAAAAATGATACCAAACGAATTGCTTTTCTTTGCGACCGACGTTTTGGCATTGGAGCAGACGGATTGATTCTTTTAGAAAACCACAGCACAGCAGATTTTAAAATGGTGTATTACAACGCAGATGGAAATGAAAGTTCGATGTGTGGAAATGGAGGTCGTTGCATTACTGCTTTTGCAAAACACTTGGGAATGATCAAAGATTCTGCAACATTTGAAGCCATCGATGGTATGCATGAAGCTACCATAGATAATACTGTTGTAAGCCTGAAAATGCAAGACGTTCCAACTGTTGAAAACCATAAAACTCATGTGTTTTTAAATACAGGATCACCACATCACGTACAAATGGAAAGGTATCTGGATCAGTTGGATATTAAAACCAAAGGAAGTAAAATACGATATGGAAGTCCGTATAACGAAGCTGGTAGTAACGTGAATTTTGTATATAAAAATTCAAATGACAATTTTTCAGTCCGAACCTATGAACGTGGAGTTGAAGATGAAACCTTATCCTGTGGAACAGGAGTTACTGCAGTTGCATTAGCTATGCATTACATAGGTGAAACTGAAAAACACACAATCACCTTACAAACACAGGGAGGTGTTTTGAAAGTATCTTTTGAAAAAGCTGAGAATGGTTACGACAACATTTGGTTAATAGGTCCAGCCACTAAGGTATTTAAAGGTGAGATATAATGATTAATATTAAAGGCAAACATATCTATTTACGTGCTTTAGAACCTGAAGACCTCGACTTTATCTATGCTATTGAAAATGATCAGTCGGTTTGGGAAATTAGTAATACCATTACACCTTATTCTAGATTTTTAATAAAAAAATATCTTGATAATGCTCACAAGGACATTTTTGAAGTTAAACAGTTACGTTTAGTGATTTGTACTATGGAAGATGAAGCTATCGGACTTATAGATCTTTTTGATTTCGATTTTAAGAATAAACGCGCGGGAATAGGAGTCTTGATAAAGGAAGAAGCACATCGCCAAAAAGGATTTAGTAAAGAAGCTTTAAAGTTACTTATTGATTACTGTTTGCATCATTTAGGCTTACATCAATTGTATTGTAATATTTCCGAAGACAATAAAAGGAGTTTGAAACTGTTTCAAAATCATAGTTTTGAAATCGTAGGTCTTAAAAAAGACTGGAACTACATTAATGGTTCTTTTAAAAATGAATATCTCTTACAACGAATTTTAAAATAATATGTATATCAAAAAAATACTTTGGGCAATCGCACTTATAGGCTTAGTTGTAGCTGCATATTTTGCGTATTTTGTGTATGGAGCCATGTTTAAAGCGAATACAGCTTTTAACAATGAGGAAGCCTATATTTATGTGCCAACTAATGCGTCTTATGAAGATGTAAGAGAGCAACTGGAGCCTTTACTGATTGATATCGATAAATTTGATGCATTAGCAACCCAGAAAAAATATACCACAAATCTGAAAGCAGGAAGGTATGTCATCAAGAAGGGAATGAGTAATAACGATATTATTAATTCAATTCGCATAGGAAATAAGCCTGTTAAATTATCATTTAATAATCAGGAATCACTCGAAAAACTCGCAGGACGCGTGAGTCAGCAAATTGAAGCCGATAGTATTTCTCTTTTACAGGCAATGACAGATTCTGAGTTTTTAAAATCCAGTGGATTTACAGATAAGACAGCTTTAGGTATGTACATCCCTAATAGTTATGAAGTGTTTTGGAATACCTCTGGAGAAGAGTTCAGAGACCGAATGCTTAAAGAGTACAATCGTTTCTGGAATAGCGAAAGAAAGGCTAAAGCAAAAGCTATAGGATTGTCAAGAGATGAAGTGATGGCTTTAGCTTCAATAGTTTACGAAGAGTCAAAACAACCTAGCGAACAGCCTAGAATTGCTGGTGTATATATGAACAGAATTAGAATCGGTATGCCGTTGCAGGCAGATCCAACTTTAAAATTTGCTGCGTACCAGCTTCCGAAATATAAAAATACAATCATCAAGAGAGTGCTCAACATTCATAAAGACATAGAATCGCCATATAACACTTATAAATATGCTGGTTTACCTCCTGGATTAATAGCCATGCCTGATATTTCAGCTATTGATGCTGTACTCAATTTCGAAAAGCATTCGTATTTGTATTTTGCAGCAAATGCTAAAAAACCAGGATTTCATAAGTTCGCTAAAACTTTAGCACAACATAATGTAAACGCGAGAGAGTACCAGAGTTATCTATCATCTCAAGGCATCAACAGGTAAGCGTGCAGTGTCGTTGGATACATACCTGTCTTATTGTATTGGTATCGATGTGTTCATTTTCTCAATCAAAAACCGATTCATTTTTAAAACCCAGTGATACTTTAAACACCTTACGAAGAAATGCAGTTGTAATTTCTGAAGTTACTTTAGGAACATTAACCTTGGTTGGTTTAGATCAATTATGGTATGCAGATTACCCTCGATCTAAGTTTCAGACTATTGATGATACTGATGAATGGCTGCAAATGGATAAATTGGGACACACATTTTCAGCGTATCAACTAGGAAAAGTTGGGGCAGATCTATTAAAATGGAGTGGTGTAAGTAAGAGAAACCAGTTGATTTATGGAGCAACTTTAGGTTTTACATTTCTTACAGCTGTTGAAGTACTAGATGGTTACAGTGCAGAATGGGGATTTTCATGGTCAGATATGGCTGCCAATGCTGCAGGAACTGGCTTGTATGTTGGTCAGGAGTTGCTTTGGCAGGAACAACGCATTTTAATGAAATATTCCTTTCATCAAACCAAGTATGCATCTCAACGTCCTGATAAGTTAGGAGACGGTTTTCTGGAAGAAGTTTTGAAAGACTATAACGGACAAACCTATTGGTTGAGTGTCAATGTGAATTCGTTCATCAAATCGAGTAAACTTCCTGATTGGTTAAATGTGGCAATTGGCTATGGAGCAGACGGAATGTTGACCGGAAAAAATGAAATGGTTAATAACTTATTAATAAGTCAGAACAGACAGCGTCAATATTACTTAAGTTTAGACGTCGATTTATCAAAAATCAAGACAAATTCTAGGTTGTTGCGATCGTTGTTTGACGTTTTTAACACGATTAAAGTACCATTTCCTACCTTGGAGTTCAACGATAAAAATGGGTTTAAGTTCCATTATATCTACTTTTAACAACAGTTTAACAGCTAATTTTCAGATATTTAAAAAAAGGCGTATATTTGCATGCTGAAATTGTAAGGTAATTCAGGGGACAATTTTTACCTTACATAAAGTTAGCTATTATGATGAAAAAAGTAAGTAATTATTTTGCTATCCCTCTAGCTATTTGTAGTGTTATGTTTATGGCACTTAAACCAAGTCCTTCTTTAGATGTCGCTATGTATTCGACAGAAGGGCTAGAACTGGATTTTACAGTTCAACACGATCTGGCTTCGCCTTCTGAAGCTCACGGTTCACATTTATCAAATCCATTCCAGAAAACACATACGTATTTTCCATACTTAGGAAAGTCGTACACTGGTTTTAAGGAGGCCTTAGGATTTAAGGAATCAAGAGGAAACTATTTTACAGTAAACACCTTAGGGTATTTAGGAAAGTATCAGTTTGGAGCTGAAACTCTGAAATTAATTGGAATTTACAATCCGAATCAATTTTTATACAATCCTGAATTACAGGAAAAAGCATTTCTTGCAAATGCTGAACGAAACAAATGGATTCTTAGAAAAGATATTAAGCGCTTTGATGGTAAGAAAATAAATGGTGTATTAGTTACCGAGTCAGGTATTTTAGCTGCTGCACATTTAGCCGGACCTGGAAGTGTGAAGAAATTTTTAAGAAGTGCTGGTCATCAAAATTTTTCAGATGCTTACGGTTCTACAGTTAAGCATTATATGAAAAAGTTTTCTGGATATGATACAACGTCAATAGTTCCAAATAAAAGAGCAAAAGCAATTTTATAATCGATAGATACAATATGAAAATCCTTGAGGTCATGTACTTCAGGGATTTTTTTATTTATACAGAATCGCTTCCTTCATCAAAAAGGTCGTCAATAGCATCTTTTTCAACAAGCGTTACAGCTTTTTGAAGCATTAGGTTGTTAGGATAAGTTACCAAATCACCATTATCTAATCTTAGATGTAATTGAAAAGCTCTAATATCCTCAATGATCGCTTGAACCGGAAAATCTTTATCATGGATTTCTATTTTATCACCAACTTTGTATGGGAAATTAAAAAACATGATAATTCCTGAAGTGATATTACTTAAGATAGACCAAATCGCAAAAAGACCGATACCAATTACCGCAAATATTGAAGAAAACAGCAATGTAAGTTCTCTAAGTTGAGCCCCAAAAACGAAGGCTTCTATCAATAACGCAAGTAATAATAATGTTACTGAAACATAACGACAAATCAAGTTGATTCGAGCGTCATTAATTCCACTTTTTTTACCTATTTTTCTAATGACTTTATGAGCTATTACTCTAACAATAAGTAGAAAAATGAGGACGATTCCTGTTGAAATTAATTCAGTTTGATACGTTTCAAAAGACATTGTTGATTTATTAAGGTTTTATTGGTGCAGCAAAGATACGTTAGAATTAGTTCAACTGAAGTGTTTCTCTTAAAACTTCATCGGAATTACTGTTTTTTGACCAGTATGCTGAATTAATAGTTTCAAGTTTTACCGCTTTGGTGGTCAACTCTTTTGAGGCTTCACCATAACCATCTTTATAGGTGTCTTCCCAGCTTAATATGTTGTACGGAAAGCTAGAGTTGAAATGTATTGTAAGCGTTCGGTTGAGTTCAGGATAGCTTATTTTATAGGTGTCTTCAGTAAGTTCAGCCAAGGCTTTATAAGCTTTTAATTCGATGTGTTTAAGTCTGATAAATTCAAATGACGGAATCATTTCAATAGCTCCTGTTGGAAGTGATGTTGGATCCACTCGTAATTGCGTCCATACTTCATTTTCTAAAATGGTTTTATCTACATTAAAATCCTGATCACCTTCACTTTCAAAATAAGAATGAGATTCTATTTCAAATTGATTTTTAGTATTGAGTTGTGTGTAAACTTGTCCGCACCATTCCTGTACAGAGCAGGTAACTTTCAAAGCGTGCGTTGTATTATTCACAGGGTAAAAAGTAGATTGCATGATGGAATACGGATAAATTCCTGTGTTAAAATTCTTAGTCGCATTCAATTTTAAGACTGGAATATTGTCCTTATTATAGGTGTCGGCTTTTACTTGCTCATCAGGAAGAAAATCTTCAGTTACATAAACTAAAACAGCAGTACCATCACGCATTTCGCCATAACGTGCTTGTTCAAGTTTGTAAGACGTGATTTCGGCTTTTCCAGAATACCAATAGGATTTAAATGCTTCTGAAGGTATGAAAGCATCCTGATTTTTTGTGTTAGTGTCTTGGTTTTCTGGAATCACTTCTTCACCTTCTATCTCTTTAGAATCCTCATTTTTACATGAGAATGTAAGTCCGAAAACCAGCATTAAAATGATGAATTTAAAATATTGCATTTTATAAATAAAGTTACTCGTTAATGTTCATTAAAAATACAAATGAATACGAACTAAACCATGCTGTTTAACGTTTTATAAACTAAATGTGTAGGCAAACCAACCACATTAAAATACGAGCCTTCAATACTAGTAATGCCAATATGACCAATCCATTCCTGTATTCCGTAAGCACCAGCTTTATCGA
>JAAEZL010000046.1:16124-22494 GCA_018222875.1 Algicola sp. | reverse complement strand
TTCTAAAGTATTGAGTTCTGTATTCACATCGTGTTGCATATTTACGACATCAATGTCTTTTGGTTTTTTTAGCTTATGTAAATTATTCCAGTAGTTTTTGGATAGAAGTAGTTGTGTTTTTCCAGCGAGAACATAATCAACATTGTTATGTCTATAAAGCAGTCTTAATTGCAATAAAGCTTCTGGTTTTTTGGAACGATATAAAAAATTTACACTTGCCATTCAATTAAAAGTTGTACGATTATTGTACGGTAAAAGTAAATATTATAGTATATCATGCAATACTAATCAACAAGAAGATATTAACAAAAAGCTCTAAAGTGTTTTATTTATTGACTTTAAACGATAACATCACTTTTGATAACAATTATCAAATTGTATTATACCCGTTCCCTCTTTCTCCGCAAAAACCTTGTAAAAAATAATTTACAAGGTTTTTTTAATTTATTAGTTTTAACACTATCAAATAGTTTGATCAGATATTCTAAAAATTAGAACGACTGATGTTGCTAAAAATCAATATAGTTGTTTAGAATTATATACTATATCTGTAATCTCTAATTGTAACCAGTTAAAATCACCTTCAGATAATTTCCAAATTACCTCACTTTTACTGGGAATAATAATCCCATTGAAATCTTGATATTCTTTGTTTTTAACTACCCATTTTTCAAGTTCACTAGAAGTCTCACCTCCATAATAGCGATTAGCTTCAAAAGATTCTATTTTTCCATCATTTGTAAACTTAAAAACACCTGAAACACTTTTGCCATTAATAATTAATGTCGCTTTCACTGAATGCTTATCAATACTTTCCCAAATAATAGAATCATTTATTGCACCTGAAGGAAACCAACATAACTCGGCTAAATACCGAATCATAGCTCCTTGATTTATCTTGTCATTTTTAGATGCATTTACAATTGGAACAAAGCCTGCTAATTTTATAAGCATAGCGCCTTCTCCTCCTATCAACTTATCTCGACCGACCATAGAAATAACTGGCATAGCTTCAACAGATGTAGACCAAACAAAAGCAGGTTGTCTAACACTAAAATACTGCGTTGCCGTAAAGGGCATCCATGTTCCGTTAAGTTTTATTCTCATATTGCCAATTTGCTTCAAACTAACAGTTTCAACTTTTTCTTTTCCTAAAACTCCAGAACTTGTCATCCATTTTTGAACAATTTCAGGTAGAGATATAATATCTTTTTCAGTTATTATAGAAAGTTCATCAACTTTAAAACTTTGAAACAATTGTCTTGATTCAGATGCAACCATAGCTTTAAACCTATACGTTGAATAAGCCGAAATACTAACACATAAAATAATGATGTTAGCTATCGTTCCATACCTGGCATCTTTCCAGGCGATGATAATTAAAATTTGAGATAGTATAACGGCTATAAAAGCCAAATAGAACCACTTTTTGTAAGTTAAAAACTGTAAACCTGAAATGATAAATAACAAAAAAGCCATTAACCAAAGTGATCCTACAGGTTTGGAAATACCTAAAACTTGTTTTTCAATCGAGGTGGTGAAAAAAGCATTAGTAAAACCTATGAGATGAATTAATCCGTGAACACCCAATATTGCAGCAAATATGTATCTCATGGCTTTTTAGTTTAATATCCTTGCTTTTATCAGAATTAAGCCTTTAAATAATTTTAAAATACTAATGGATTGGCATCATATTTTTTCAGTATAGGTAATAATTCTTCTAATTCAATTTCAATAGAGTAAGTGCCTGTGTAAGATGGACACATCACACAATCATCAAAATAAAATTCGATGTAAGTATCATTTAGCACAAAGTTGTTTTTACCATTAAATAAATCATCTGAAGAGAGTTCCCAGCAGTCATAATAGAGGTCTCCTGTGTCTCTTTTTTTACTAATCATTTCATTCATTATCACTAGTAATTCATCTTCAGAGCCTTCTGTAAAGAAATCCTCGTAAGTCATAAAAACACCTCTGTTTAAATCAAAATTAAATCCGTCAAACGAATAACTTGGATGCATCGCTCCCGAATAAAAATTTTCTTTATAAAAAAGCACGCTTATAAGTTGGTCATTGACCATATAGATTTTATAGTCAATATAACGTTCTTCTCTAAAAGTTTCAGCCGCAATGCTATCACAAAGCTGTTTGCTTTCTAATATATCTGATTCTGTTTTTGATACATTAACATAGTATTCGTTAATAAAATCATTGAAATTACTATGTGTAGGTTTATAAGTTGTATTGAGTAAAGGATAGTTGAAATTTATCGTGTAGTCTTTCTTATTCACCACATATTTTTTATCGATAATTAATGATTGAAATTCTTCTCGGTCGTCTTTTTTATCAATCAGTTTTTTTTGTTTTAATTCAATAGAAATTGTTTTATCTAAAGGCTTGATATCCTTATCTATGTTTTGAATGGAGTCGACCATAAGGGTGTCTGCACTAAAGCTGTCTTCATTCCCATTTATCACATCTTTAGAATTGTCTTTTTTACATGCTGTGAAGATCAAAAGTATTAGTAATAGATATAAATATTTCATCATATGTTTTGAGTTAATTCCATCTGATTCTACCAACACTATTGTCCATGTTTATTTGAAGAAAACTGGCAGAATGTCTGTTTGGATTCTATTTGAAAAGTACTTATAAAACTCCTTAATGACTATGATTTTTATCAGTTATTGTTTTCTTTATTCTGAAAAAAATGATTCTTATTTCTATTCATATCGAAGTAATCGTAAAGCGTTTAAAACCACTACAATCGTTGATCCTTCATGAAAAGCAACCGCTAAACCAATTGTTGTTAAACCTAATATAGTTACTGGAACTAACATAACTACAACACCCAAACTGATCCATATGTTTTGTTTGATAATGCGTTTAGAGGCTCTGCTCAAACCGATAACAAATGGTAAGTTTTCAATTTTATCAGACATCAAAGCTACATCAGCAGTTTCGAGAGCGACATCACTACCAGCTGCTCCCATTGCCACACTTACAGTACTCAATGCCATGGCTGGTGCATCATTAACGCCATCGCCAACCATAGCTATTTTAGTATCTCTTTTAATCAGAGTCCTGACAGCTTCAACTTTATCTTCGGGTAATAAATTCCCTTTAGCTTCTGTAAGTCCGATTTGTTTAGCGATGGCATCTCCAACATTTTGATGATCACCTGTAAGCATAATCATGTGTTTAATACCAATATTTTTTAAATGTCTTAATGTTGAAGCTGCTGTTTTCCTTGGCACATCCATTACGCTAATAATCCCAATGAGTGTTTTTTGATACGCGACTAACATTACTGTTTGTCCGTTTTGTAACAGGTTATCCATTTTAGAACTGATCGTATCATCGATGTATATACCAGAAGATTCCATTAACTTTACATTTCCGATGAATACTGAATTGTTTTTGTAGGTAGCCTGAATTCCTTTTCCCTGAATGGCATTGACATCTGAAGCTTCATTTTGAACTTCAACATTAAATTTAGCTTTGACATCCTGAGCAATGGCTTTCGCAAGCGGATGATTACTTAAACTTTCAACCTCTACAACTAACTTTGCCAGTTCAAGTTCGTCAAAATCATTTAATGTTATAAGGTTTGTAAGCTTTGGTCTGCCTTCAGTTAATGTTCCTGTTTTATCAAACGCAATGGTTGTAATTTCGCCTAAATCCTCTAATGCTTTTCCGCCTTTAATGAGGACTCCTTTTTGAGCAGCTCTGGCGATTCCACTTAATACAGCACTTGGTGTAGAAATAGCAAGAGCACACGGACTTGCAGCTACTAAAACCGTTATAGCTCTGTAAAGACTCGTATTAAAACTTTCGTCAATAACTAAGTATACAAAACACAATAAAAAAACGACAATCACAACTATGGGAACATACCATCTTTCAAATTTTTTAGTGAGTCGCTGCGTAGGTGATTTATGCGTCTCGACCTCATTAACCATTTTAATTAATCGCGACACTGTAGAATCCTCGGTTAATTTTAAAACCATCACTTCAATACTGCTGTCGCCATTAATTGTTCCTGCGAATACCACATGTTTTTTATCCAGATCTTCAAATGATGGTAAGTTATCAGTACTTGCAAAAGGTGTCTTATCTACCGGAATACTTTCTCCTGTAATTGGTGCCTGATTTATACTAGTGTTTCCACTAAGTATCACACCATCTGCAGCAATTTTTGTATTCGGTTTTACGACGATAACATCATTAATTTTTAAAGCTTCTATGGGTACTTCCTGAAGTATTCCGTTAGTTTTGCGAAGTGCTGTTTTAGGAGACAGATTACCTAAAGCTTCAATTGATTTTTTAGCTTTATTCATGGCATAATGCTCTAAGGCATGTCCTAAACTAAACAGGAATAGCAACAATGCACCTTCAGCCCAACTTCCAATATAAGCTGCACCACAAGCAGCAGCAATCATCAAGAAATCGATATCAAATTCTCGTTTTGGAATTTTCTTAGATGCTTCAATAGCTATAAAAAATCCTCCAAAACCATATGATATGATGTAACTAACTAAATGCATCCAATTAGATGAATGAGTTAATTTTTCTATTAAAAAGCCTGTGATTAGAAAGAGACCACAGAGAATCGCAAAATACAGTTCTGTTTTTTTACCGAAGATTTGAGGATGACTATATACATTTTCAACTTTGCTATTCATTGATTTTTATATTAGGCATCGGTCTTATGTACATTAATATCTATTTCCGGAATTTTAATCAGTTCGATTGTCGCAGATGCTAATATCACTTTACCGTTAGTGTTTTCAATAGCTAGGCGAATCTTATCATTTAAAAGGTGTTTGGTATGACGACGCTTTTTGAAATCAACAATGTATCTCAAATTAAATTGAATCCAATTATCAGTTAATGAAATAGCTAATGTTGGATCTACCTGAGCATCTTCGATGTAATATTTATTGACAACATCGTTCCATTGCGTTTTGGAGTTTGCTGTATATTCGGAAAGCAATTCTGTCGCTATTTCGATAATTATTGATTTTGCCAAATCAACATCTGAACCATAGCGAATTGGCAAATTGAATTCATCCCAAATAAAAGGAAAATCCTGAGAGTAATTATAAATAGGTCCTTTAAATACAAAGGCATTGCTTAATTTTACAATGCGACCACTGTAGTTATCGCTACTTACCCACTGACCTATTTCCATCATCGTTGTATAAATGCTATCTACATCTATGACGTCACCTTTAATACCATTAATTTCAATGCGGTCTCCGGGCTTATACACTTTAACCATAAAAATGTAAAGAGAACCTGCAATACTTAAAATTAGCTCTTGGAGTGTAAAGGCAATTCCTGCAGTAAATAAACCTATAATGATGGTAAAATCTTTTATAGCTCCGGAAAAGTATAAAATGGCGAAGATGACCAGCAATACATAACCAACTATTTCTATTCCCTTTTGAGTTTTATAACGTACAGCTGTATCTGAAATTTTCTTCTTTAGATACCTTCTGAGAATATGAATACCTACCAAAACGAGAATGAAAATCATCAAAAACTTAATAATACTCCATACTAACGGGTTTGTAGTTAACCAGTCCTTTATACGCTCTATTTCAGCCATGCTGTATTCATTAAAAACCCTCGTAAGAATTCAATTTATTTTTTAGTACTGTAATTTCAGATTGTAACTGTTCTACTTGTTTAAGTAAATTATAAATGGCATCGATGCCTTCAAAATTGATATCGAGATCGTAATGCAAACGCATCATTTTTTCTATATCGTTAAGCTGATTAGTTTTAAGATAATTTTCATTTTGAGATATTGTAATTTCAACCAATTCATACTCTTGTAATGCATCAATAAAAGTCACTGGCACATTATAATGCTTACAAAATTTTTGGATTGAAATAAGGTGTGTTGTGTCCATATTATCGTAATTTTGAAAGTTCTGTAAAGAGTTCTTTTTCTTTATCTGTAAGATTTGTTGGTGTTTTCAAATTATAGGTAATGTACAAATCGCCAAATTCTCCTTCTTTTTTATACTTCGGAAATCCCTTGCCTTTTAATTTTACTTTAGTACCATTTTGTGTTTCTGGTTTCACAGTTAGTTTTACTTTTCCGTCAAAGGTATTAACAGTTATTTTTCCGCCTAAAAGCGCTGTGTATAAATCTAAATCTACCGAAGCATACAAATCATGACCATCCCTTTTAAATTGAGATTGATTCAAAATTGAAAACTCGATATACAAGTCGCCATTTGGACCATTATTTATTCCTTTTCCACCATGTCCTTTGATTTTAATGACCTGACCATTTTCAATACCTGCAGGAATGGTTATACGAATGTTTTTATTGTTAACAGTTAATGTTCTCTTG
>JAAEZL010000046.1:277-16114 GCA_018222875.1 Algicola sp. | reverse complement strand
TTCTCTTGTGAGTGGTATAAACATCCTTAAGGGTAAGCTGCAATTGCGCATTAAAATCTTGTCCTCTGAATTTTACATGTTGGCCACGTGATTGTGATGATCGACCACCAAACATCGAACTAAAGAAATCTGAAAAATCCTCTTCAGCATAACCTCCATATTGATCATTTGTACGTCTTTGATACTGTTCCTGATGCTTTGCTTTTTCATATTCTTCAGCATGTTGCCAGTGTTCTCCATACTCATCATATTTCTTTCGATTTTCAGGATTGCCCAATACTTCATTAGCTTCGTTAATTTCTTTAAATTTTTTCTCAGCTTCCTTGTCGTTAGGGTTTAAATCCGGATGGTATTTTCTGGCTAGCTTCCGATATGCTTTTTTTATTTCATTTTCGGAAGCAGTCTTTGTTATACCTAATATGTTGTAATAATCTATAAATGCCATTTCTTCTTACAATAAATTTTAATTTATATGATGTTGTTTTTAGAGTTGCCCTTTAAAATTACAGATTAAAATTAACTTATAATAGTCTGATTAAAAATGATTACTGTCATTCAAGTCCTACTTAAGTTATTATTTTTCCATCTCCCATTATAATAGATGAATTATTGATGAGTGCTCTTGTTTACTAATTCCATTTCATCTGAAATACTGTTTAAGACAGCAGTCTTTCCATTGTAATTCTCTTGCGCTAACTCAAAAGCGAATTTGGCATTTTCAGTGTTTAATTTAGGAGTGTTATTACTAATTTGAAACAGGTGCTGGTTTTCAGAAACAAAATCCCCTTCAGCCACCAAATTAGCATCCATTAATCCAGACACTGCAGCGTAAACCTGATAAAGGCTATCTGGCTGAATTGTTACTGATGAATACACAGACTCTATTAACTCCTGTTTCTTAGGAAGCATTTTTTCTTCATTTTTTGAACAGGCAACTACTAATAACACTATTGCTATGACACACAATTTCTTCATTTTTAATTCTATAAGCTATTTAGGTGATGCATGATACCAAAACGAGATGTAAGTCTTGTTTATCGTTTTAAATAAAGAAACTAGGCAACTTTTAATTCTAAATCTAATTTTGCCAACATGATTAATTCAGATTTGTTGATACCTGAAAACGCATTAGCAATTTCTGAAGCAGTTTTTAAAATTAATTGTTTGACATCATCCGTAAACAAATGCGATTGTTCTCTTTTATAATCTACAAAATCACTATAGTATTCTTCTATATCTCGCAGGTCTTCTTGATGTAGCCAATCGAAAACTATTTCTATCTGATAGGCAGCATCAGCATTAAAAACATCGTGAATATCATCCACTTTTAACCATTGTTCCTTTATAATTGATTTCAGCTTCTCAACTTCTACAGGTCTCACCATACCGTCACATGCTGCCATGACATAAAATAATTTCCCTAAATTTTGATAGAATTTAGGTGTCATTTTCTTTCTAGTTTTCATTTTGCAATTTATATTTATGTCATAAATTTAGTTTTAAATTTCATGAAAAATAATGATATAAATCAGTTACTAGCCATGACATAAGATTACTAATGAAGTTGACTTTAAAGCTATGAATTATACCTATCTTTAAGTCCAAAAAAAAAAACCACAAATCAATGTTTGAAGGAGATCAAGATATTTTTAAAGTCTTATTTGGTTCTGTATCCGAAGGCGTGATCATTGTAGATGAACAACAACAAATTGTGGAAGTCAATGTTTCTGCTGAAAAGATGTTTGGTTATCCACATAACACACTCATAAATCAACCGCTTAATATTTTAATTCCACAAAATTATCATGCTAGACATGATACACACTTTAAGGGCTTTGTAAAAGAAGGAAAACACCGTCAAATGGGTCATGGACGTGACATCTTTGGCGCAAAAAAAGATGGTTCTGTTTTTCCAATTGAAGCAAGTTTAAATCCGTTCAGTATTTATGGGAAAAATTTTGTGATGGCCTTAGTAGTCGATATCACAGAGCGAAAAAAATTAGAACAAGAAAAAAATCATCTGGCCAAAATTTTTCAGGAGTCTCTGAATGAAATCTATGTATTTGATGCTAAAACTTTAAAATTTATAAATGCAAATTTTGGTGCTCAAAAAAATATTGGATATTCGGTTGATGAGCTCACCAGAATGACTCCTATTGATATCAAGCCCGATTTTACCGAACCTCAGTTTAGAAAAGCCATTGCGCCATTACATCAAGAACTCACCGAAAAAATTGAATTTGAGACAATTCACCAGCGAAAATCAGGCACCACGTATCCTGTAAATGTGCATTTGCAACGATCAAAATTAGGGGATCGCGATGTTTTTCTGGCCATTATTTTAGATATAACTGAACAAAAAAATTATACAAAAACACTAGAAAAAACTGTTGCTATTAGAACTCAGGAATTAAAAAATGCCTTAGCTGCTGAAAAAGAACTCAACGATTTAAAAACAAAATTTCTGTCTATGGTTTCACACGAATTTAAAACACCTCTTAGTGGTATTTTAACTTCTACAATTTTACTGGATAAATATAAATTGACTGAACACCAGGAAAAAAGAGAAAAACATATTAAAATCATTTCAGATAAAGTACAATATCTCAACTCAATTTTGAATGATTTTCTTTCGATAGAAAAACTGGAAAAAGGTAAAATCAATTATAAATTTTCAACATTTAAATTAAGCAAAGTTTTAAACGAGGTTATTTACAACGCCAACATGATTTTAAAACATGGTCAAAAAATTAACTATCCTGAAAACATCAATGATCTTTCTTTGCACCAGGACGAAAAAGTAGTCGAGCTGGCCTTATCAAATTTACTTTATAATGCGATTAAATATTCTCCTGAAAACACAGATATAGACATTGATATTACACAAAACTCCAGTACCACAACCTTTGTTGTTAAAGATAATGGCATCGGAATACCTCTAGAAGACCAGAAAAACATCTTTAACAGATATTTTAGAGCAGAAAATGCCTTACTAATCCAAGGCACTGGAATTGGCTTAAATATTGTCAAAGATCATTTAGACCATTTAAAAGGTTCAATCTCCTTTACAAGTGCTGAAAATGAAGGATCTACTTTTACTATCAAACTACCAAATAAAGCAGAATTATGAAAAAAATATTATTAATTGAAGACGACGCTGTTTTAAGAGAAAATACTGCTGAACTTTTAGAACTTGCCAACTATAACGTTTTGACTGCCTCAAATGGTCAAACAGGTCTTGAAACTGCCAAAAAAGAAACACCAGATATCATTGTTTGCGATATTATGATGCCTGTATTAGATGGCTATGCAGTGCTTGATCATTTGTCTAAAAATGAAAAAACAAAATATATCCCTTTCATATTCCTGTCTGCTAAAACAGAACATAAAGATATCAGAAAAGGAATGGATTTAGGCGCTGATGATTACATACCAAAACCCTTTAGCGAAGATGAACTTATAAGTGCTATTGAAAGTCGTTTAGCAAAAGCTTCAATTTTAAAAGATTTAAAAAACGCAGCGCAAATACCATCAAGTTCGTTAGATGAGCACGACATAAAATCATTGAATGATTTGAAAAATTTCTTTGATGATCATGGTAATTCGTTTACGTTTGAAAAAGATACCACTATTTATACCGAAGGCGATCATTCCAATTATATTTACCTCATTAGAAAAGGAAATGTAAAATGCCATCAAATTGATGAACAAGGCAAAGAACTGATAACGACGTTGTACCAGGAAGACGATTTATTCGGTTACACATCATTTACAAGCAATCAGCCACATAAAGAAACAGCAACTGCAATAAAATTAACAGAAGTCAGCGGAATTTCTTCCTCAAAATTTAATGAAATTTTAGATGAAAATCCCAAACTAGCCATAGAACTCATTCAGTTATTATCAGATGATCTGTTAACGGCTAAAAATCAATTATTAGAAATGGCTTACGGTTCGGTGAGTAAAAAAACTGCTTCAACCATATTAAAATTTGCTGAAAAGATAAATCGAAAACCAGATGCTCCCATAAATATTTCCAGAAATGATTTAGCCAGCGTTGCAGGTATAGCTACAGAAACCTTAATTAGAACCTTAACAAGTTTCAGAAAAGAAGGTATTATAAAAACTGACGGGAGAAATATAACTGTTGTCGATTTAGAAAAATTAAAAGCCATGAGCTAAAAATGACAAATATCATTTCAGGTATTACATCTAGCGAATAGATTTGTAGTTGAAAAGATATTATGTGATGAAAAATATACTACTACCGACAGATTTTTCAGAAAATTCATGGAATGCAATCAATTATGCTATTGCATTTTTTGAAAACGTAGAATGCA
The DNA here is from genome assembly GCA_018222875.1 of Algicola sp. Taxonomy (GTDB): domain Bacteria; phylum Bacteroidota; class Bacteroidia; order Flavobacteriales; family Flavobacteriaceae; genus Psychroserpens. The sequence goes on along the minus strand of JAAEZL010000046.1, from coordinate 11,774 downwards.
ATTTTTATTTACTTCATGTTATTACAGTAAATGCAATGGTTCTTGAAGAACCTAATTTCATGTTAGATCATAATACTTTAGATGATCTCCATACTAAACCCGCTAAACAGAAATTACGAGGATTACTTCAACGTATATCGAAACAAGCTCTGCATCAGGAAAATCATAAATTTTACACCCTTACAGATTACAACTTTTTTATTGAGTCTGTCCGTAAAACTGTTGAAGAGAAACAAATTGACATGATTGTCATGGGAACCAAAGGTGCCTCAGGCTTAGAAAAATATATTCTGGGTACCAATACTGCTGATATCATTACAAAAGTTAAATGCAATACATTAGCCATTCCAGAAAATTCAAAATTTGTCAGACCAAAAGAGATTGCATTTGCGAATGACTTTTCATTATCTCATAATCTTCAAGTGTTACAGCCCATTTCAGATATTTTAAAACGATTTCAGTCGTCATTACGCGTTGTACATATTAAAAAAAATAACACAGATTTAAACGACGATGAGAAAAAAAATAAGGAGTTAATAGAAGATTTTTTCAATAATAAAGATTACAGCTTTCACTATTTAACAAATAAAAAAGTAGAAGATGCCATACAGTGTTTTGTCGAAAGTAGAGATATCAATATGATTTGTATGGTAGCTAAAAATCTCAATTACTTTCAACAAATATTATTTCATTCAAAAATTGAAAAAATAAGTTACCACACCGACATCCCTTTTTTAATATTGCATAAATAACATAAATTATGGATTACTCAATTGTATTAGCAAAATTCTGGGGATGGTATCTCCTTATATTCTTTTTCGTATTAAGCCTTAACCCAAAACGAATAAGACAAATATTTAGTGATCTTAATGATGAGAAGTTCCTTATTCTGTTTTCTTTTTTATCTATTATAGTTGGACTAATTAATATTTTACTCCATAACGTTTGGGAGTTAAACTACAAACTCATCATAACTTGTATTGGTTGGAGCGCACTTATAATAGGATTAGCATTATTCATATTTCCAAAACCAACTGTTAATTGGCTCGAATATTTAAATATTAAACTCGTACAAATTATTTACTTATTGTTATTTTTTGTTGGTCTTTTTCTATTGAATACGGCTTATGGATTAGTCCTAATTTGAGTATAGTTCTTAATCTTCAGAAAAGTACTTAAGTCCCTTATACTAACTAAATTAAAAAACAGGTATCTGATATATATCATTGATTCTAAATTGTCTAGCCTTTATATTTGGTAGACGTCATTAAAATGAACAATTATGTTATCGATACTATTACCTACAGATTTTTCTAAAAATTCGATCAATGCTATCACGTATGCTCTGGAATTTTTTAAATATCAAAAAGTAAAATTCTATCTCATGAATGCCTATAGAAACGAATTTTATGATCATGATGATTTGGTATCTCGTGAGGTTTTTGATGATGTTTTAAATAAAGTTAGAAAAGAATCTCAAAATAATCTGGAAAACCTATTACATCAAATTAAACAGATTGCTCCTAACCCTAGGTTTTCATTTCAAATTATTTCAGCTTACAATACACTTGTAGAGGAAGCCAATACGATAGCAGACGAGCAAAAAATAGATATGATTGTCATGGGTACAAAAGGCAAATCTAATGAACGCAATATCGTCTTCGGAAGTCATACCTTTCAGGTCCTAAAATATGTACAATGCCCTGTCCTGGTGATTCCATCAAATTATACAAACACTCAGCCTAAACATATTTTATTTCCTACAAATTACCTTATCCCTTATAAACGTCGCGAATTAAAATTGCTCTCTGTTTTGGCAAAATCATACCGAAGTATTATTGATGTGTTATACATCTCTACCAGCAACAAACTGTCTATCCGACAAGAAGATAACCAAAAATTCATAAAAGAAACCTTAGCTGATAACCAGGTTAATTTTTATATCAAAAGCAGTAAAAATATAGCCAAAGCGATTACATCCTATATCAAAGAAAAAGATATAGATATTTTAACAATGGTGAACACACAGCATTCATTTTTAGAAGATATGTTATTTCCTTCTACAATAGATAAAGTAAGTCTAGGCTTAGAAATACCGCTATTGGCAATGCAAAACACATCACGTAACAGCTCTTAAACCAACATGCAATGAAATATATACTTCTACCAACAGATTTTTCAGATAATTCCTGGAATGCTATCAAATATGCGATACAACTATTTAAAAAGGAAACCTGTACGTTTCATTTACTGAATACGTATACACCAGTTATTTATAATGTTGAATATGTTCTCGGTTCTCCTGCTCAATTTGGTTTAGAAGATATTGCCAGAAATACGTCACAAGTTAACCTAAGCAAATTAGTTAATCGAATTTCTAACGAATTTCAGGACAATTCACGACACACATTTGAAACCTATTCGAGATTCAACACCTTAATTCCAGGTATAAACGTTTTCATGGAAAAACATCCTATCGATTTGATAGTCATGGGAACCCAAGGAGCAACTGGCGCAAAAGAGATTCTGTTTGGCTCTAATACAGTACACGTATTTAAAGACATAAAATGTCCGACTTTAGCTATTCCATCAGATTTTGAGTACGAGACACCACATGAGTTGCTCTTTCCTACAGATTTAGAAGTGGACTATAACCACTCACAACTAAAAATCCTTATAGATATAGCCATAGCTAATCATTCAAGACTTAATGCATTACATGTGTCAACAGGTTATGAACTTACAGAAGTTCAGCATAAAAATAAATTAGAATTAGAGCATCTATTCACCAAAACAGCATTTATATATCACGAAGTCAGAAGCATGAATATTATTGAAGCCATTGGTGCATTTCAAATTAAACATAAAATTAATTTATTGGCTATGATCAATAATAAACACTCCATGTTTGAAAATTTATTTTTCAGGTCAACCATTAACAGTATAGGATTTCACTTAACCGTTCCTTTTTTAGTATTGCCTTCAAAAGCATAAACAGTACTGATGAATATCATTTCGGGAGTGCGTTATAATTTCTATTTTTAGTTTAAATCAAAGACGTTTAGTTATGAAAAGAAACATACTCTTACCGACAGATTTTTCAGATAATGCATGGAGTGCTGTGGTATATGCTCTAAAACTATATGCAGATGAATTTTGTACCTTTTACTTTTTACATTCATCTCAACTTAAAGCTTCAACCATGTCTAACATGTCTAATAAATTAGTACGTGTTATGGCTGAAAACGCAACAAAAGAACTTGAAGAATTAAAGAGCATGGCTGAAAAGACCAATGCTAATGCCAATCACAATTTTGAAATCATATTGAGTTCAGAAGACATGTTAGGCGCTATTGAGAGCGCTATTAAAAAATACAATATCAATCTGGTTGTGATGGGCACAAAAGGCGCTTCAAAGGCTAAAGGTGTTTTCTTCGGAAGTAATACCATACACATCATAAAAAATTTAAAAATTTGTCCGCTATTAATAGTTCCTGATGAATTTGATTTTATTAAACCAGAGCAAATTGCGTTTCCAACAGATTTCAATCGTTTTTATGGAGATGAGCTGATACCTTTAAAACATTTAGCAGAACTTTTCAACTCAAAAATTAGAATCATTCATATCAGCGGAGAAGACAGATTAACTGAACAACAAGACTATAATTTAGCCATGTTAAAAGCTTATTTAGAAGATCATCCACATACCTTTCATTGGATGTCAGACTATGGTAAAAAAGAACAAGCTATTAAAGATTTTATAGAACAATTGGATATTGATATTCTGAGCATGATAAATTACAAACACAGTTTTATTGAAAGCATTGTTAAGGAACCCATTATTAAAAACATAGGATTTCAACCAACCGTTCCCTTTTTGGTTATTCCTTGTTTGGACTGATGAATATCATTTCGTTTTGAATATTTTGATGGTAGTTTTATTGAGCTAAGTTAAATTTCATCATCATGAGACATCACATTTTGCTTCCTACAGATTTTTCGAAAAACTCTATAAAAGCGATGACTTATGCAAGAGAGCTCTACAAAAATGAGACTTGTAATTTTTACATACTCAATGTGTTCTCTGCAACTGGCAATATTTTAGATAGTTTACTAAATATCGAACCTGGAAGCGAATTGTACGAAACCGCAAAAGCGGACTCAGAAAACGGTTTAGTAAAGGTTTACGATTATATAGCCATGAGCGACAATGACAACCCGAAGCATCATTTTGAAGTGATCTCAATCTTTAATAATGTAATAGATGCCATCACACAGGTTGTAGAGAAAAAAGATATTGAAATGATTGTCATGGGCACCAAAGGCGAGACACAATCTAAAATAAATGTCTTTGGAAGCACTGCAACATATGTGATGGAAAAAGTTCGTAATTGCCCTGTAATCGTTGTACCTGAACATGCAAAAACAGGATTACCAAAGGAAATTGTATTTCCAACAAGTTATAAAACGCATTACAAAAAAAGAGAATTAAAACACTTAACCACAATTGCTAACAACTGTGATGCCACTATTATTGTACTCCATGTCTCTGACAAAACTAATTTAGATAAAAATCAAAAAGAGAACAAACAATTATTAGAAGCAATTCTAAAAGGTACCAACTATAAATTTCATGAATTATCACACCATTCTGTAATGAACGCTGTAAACCTATTTGTAGAAAGCAGAGCGAGTGATATGATAGCGTTTATTAATAAAAAACACTCATTTTTTGAAAGCCTGTTTACAAAGGCCATGGTAAAAGATATTTCATATCACTCAAAAGTACCTATTTTAACCATGCATGATTTAAGAAACTAATACATAATGGTCTATCTATAGAATACTCTTTTATCTTAAACCATAGCAGCTGTAATCTATTTGGTTAGTATTGTGAAGCTGTACTTATCATATTGATTTTAAAAGTTCTTTAAATAAAAGCCATGAACAACTTAGATATTGAAATTAAAAAATCCTCTGGTGAAACTGTGAAATTTTCATTAGACAAACTACGAGCATCTTTAAAGCGTACAGGAGCAGACAGCCAAACCATTGATCAAATAATCAACAATGTTCGTGATGAGCTATATCAAGGCATCTCAACTAAAGAAATCTATAATAGAGCCTTTGCCCTACTCAAAAAAAAACAAAGCTTTTTAGCTTCAAAATACAAACTTAAAAAAGCTATTTATGAATTAGGACCTACAGGATTCCCGTTTGAGCGTTTCGTGAGTGCTATTTTAAATTATTCAGGTTACTCAACCGAAGTCGGAGAAATTTTACAAGGCAAATGTGTAACCCATGAGATTGATGTTATAGCACTTAAACATAATGAAACCACTATTATAGAATGTAAGTTTCATAGTGAACAAGGTCAAAATTGTAATGTCAAAATTCCTTTGTATATCAATTCACGCTATCAGGATGTAAAAGCACATTGGGACACCAATTCTAAAATGAAAACTACACTTACCAAAGGCTGGTTGGTAACTAACACAAGATTTACAAAAGACGCCTTGCAATATGGTAATTGCTGTGGTCTTTATTTACTAAGTTGGGATTACCCTGAAAACAATGGATTAAAAGACAGAATTGACCGATTAGGACTCTACCCAATAACAGTATCAACACTATTGACCAATAGAGAAAAGCAATTTTTATTAAGTAGAAATATCGTATTGTGCAGAGAACTGATAAACGATGTTTTTTATTTAGACCATTTAGGTATTTCGGACCTTAGAAAAGAAAAAATCATCAATGAAATTTCACAATTGTGTGACTAAAAATATAATCGGTATGGAAAATTTTGCAAAAATCACCTTCTTAGGAGCTGCTGGAGTTGTTACTGGTTCTAAATTTTTAATCGAAACTTCAGAAAAAAACATATTGATTGATTGTGGTATGTTTCAAGGTTTGAAAGAACTTCGTGAATTAAATTGGAACGAATTACCAATTGATGTTAATGCCATTGATGTTGTTTTACTCACTCACGGACATTTAGATCACGTAGGCTATTTACCGCGTTTAAGAAAGCAAGGATTTACCGGAAAGATTATCGGAACTGCTCCAACCTTGGCCATTGCTGAAATCATTTTGAAAGATAGTGCCAAAATTCACGAAGAAGAAGCCGAAAAAGCCAATAAAGAAAAATACACCAAACATCATCCAGCACTTCCTTTTTATACCATAGATGATGCCGAAAAAACAATCAAACAGTTTGAAACAGAACTCGAAAACACATGGATTACGCTTTCAGAACATATCTCCTATCGCTTTCAATATAACGGTCATATCATTGGAGCCACGTTTATAGACATTGATATTAATGCTAAACGCTTTGTATTTTCCGGAGATATTGGCAGAACTGACGATTACTTGTTAAATGATCCTAAAACTCCTGAATGGGCAGACGTTTTATTTGTTGAAAGCACCTATGGAAACAAACTACATCCTGAAGAACATATTGAAGATATGTTAACAAGCATCATTAAAGATACCATTTATAAAAAAGGAAATCTAATTATTCCAAGTTTTGCTGTCGAAAGACTTCAAACACTCATGTATATCTTATGGCAACTTTACAAGAAAAATAAAATTCCTAATATTCCCATTTTTATTGATAGTCCAATGGGAAATAATGTTCTGCAAGTATTTGAACGTTTTCCAAAATGGCATAAACTATCAGCTCAAGAGTATAATGCCATGTGTAATCACGTCAACATTATTCAATCGTACAAGGAAACCTGGGAAACTATTGACGATAAGCGATCAAAAATTGTGATTGCTGGTAGTGGAATGGTGACAGGTGGACGCGTACTAACGTATTTACAACAACTTATAGACAACCCTTCTACAACAGTGCTGTTGGTTGGTTATCAGGCTGAAGGCACTCGCGGCAGACAACTGCAAGATGGTGCTCATGAAATTCGTTTTTATGGAAAATACCATCCCGTTAACGCAACGATTAAAAATATTGAAAGCTTATCAGCACATGCCGATCAAAACGAATTAATCAATTGGTTAAGCTCTATTAAAAATATACCAGAGCAGGTGTATTTGATTCATGGTGAACCTGTAGCTCAAGATGCTTTTAGAGTAAAAATTCAAAATACATTTAATTGGAATGTGACCATTCCTAAATTGAACGATGTTGAAAACATAATTATTTAAAAGGATTAATACAGACATTCAACTGATTAATATCATTTTGCTAACTAAAAATTCTCATTAATTTGATAGCAATGATATTGAGTTTAAGTAAAACATCTTTAAAATTATGAAAACAACACATACTTATACGCATTATATTGAATGGCTTAGTGCAGAACAAATGCATGAAGCGTCTAAAGAGTGGCTTTCTGAATTGAGGTTTATACAAGATGAGCATCTCTTTTTTGAAGACCTTATAACGACCTTTACTTCGCCAATCATTTCCTCTGGAAAGTTTTCAGACACAAAAGAAATTATTGATGCTATTTATAAATCGGAAAAAGAAAACAACACGTTAATTAAAGCTGTAAAAACACATGAAAACAAGCTTCAAATTATGGTTGACGGCAAAAATCAATTAAAAGAAGAAAAGGCATATTTAAGAGAACACAAAAGCTTAATTATAACAATTTCTGAATTTCTTAAAAATTATAAATCGCTTAAGTCACAACTCTTCAATATCATAAAAGCCATTAAAAAAGAAGAAAAATTTAAGCACTTAATTGATAAAAGATAATTAAAATCCAGCTATAATGAAAAATTCGTTTTTCTTGATATTCATTGTGATTCTTATAAGTAGTTGCTCTTCCTCTCAATTATCTGAAAGCTGGAAAAATCCTGACATTGACATCTATGAACCTTACAAAGTTCTAGTTGTTGGCCTTACTTCTGATACAGTTGCAAGACAACAATTTGAAAACAAACTCAAAAATGAATTAGAATTGAGAGACTCTGAAGCTATCTTGAGTGTAAACATATTGAAAGCAGACAAAATGACTGAAGCAGATTTAGATGCTTTAGAAAGTCAGCTTCTGCAAGATGGCTATGATACCATTTTACTTACTAAGGTTATTGGTATTGAAGACAAAGTTTCAAATGCTAAAGTTAAGCAAGACTTTTGGGATACCCATAAAGAATTTAAAGATGATTACTTAAAGCATCAAGATATTTATAACAATCCTGATTATTACAATAAGTATAAAGTTTATAAAGCAGAAACCTCAATGTATTGTATTTGTCCTACCAAAGACCGACAACTCATCTGGAAAGGCAATATCTCTATTACAGACCCTCAATCACAATCCATAGAAAAAACAATAAACGATTATGTTAGGTTAGTGATTGTAGTTTTGGAAGAAGAACAATTGATAAAACCGTTAAAAGCAGAATAGTACTTCTTGCTAAAATATGCTCTGAAAAATTCATAAAACTTAAAGTCTTCTGAAAATTATCTACTTAACTTTTAACTCCTGTCAACATACAGTATCTTTGCTAAAAAAGACGTGTTATGTCAAACAATAAAAAACCTGATCAGGTTGTATTTAATGAAGATACTAAAAAGTACGATGCAGCTTTAAAGCCCTATGCGACTAATTTAGGAGCTCCTGCCATTGAAATTACAGACACGACAACCTGGAAAAACAAAAATATCTACAAAGCCAATAAACAGATTCAAGCTAAATATTTAGAACTTAAAGCTGAGTATGATAAAATGATGCAAGAGTTAGAGTACAACAATCTGGTATATAATGCTCGCTTCAATTTTGAACCCATCATTGGTGAAACTTATCATTTGTATAAAGATAAAAACAGTGAACCCTTCTTATCGATAATTGCGCCTGATCATTGTAATTTTGATTATGTTGGTAGTTTTTATCTCAACAGTGAGCAACTCTGGAAAAAAACCGAAGACTAAATCATGAGCTTATCAATTCTAAAACTGCTCATCGATTTCGGGCTGGTAATTTTAATCTGGATGATTCAACTTATGGTTTATCCCAGTTTTAAATATTTTTCAAACGACGAACTCTTAAATTGGCATAAAAAATACACCTTCAGAATAGCCTGTATCGTGATTCCTCTAATGTTCGCTCAATTAATCATTTACACTTTTCAAGCTTATACATTTCAAACAACATATCACGTATTAGGTTTACTTATTGTTTTGCTTTTGTGGATAATAACATTTTGGCAATTTGTTCCCCTTCACAAAGCCATATCTAACAATACCTACACCAACAAATCTTTACATGATTTGGTTCGCAAAAACTGGGACAGAACAGGTCTGTGGACTGTTTTATTTATACTTGGAGTTATAGAGTTTATGTATTGACATCACAGAATACATCTCTAAAGAAAATTACTTATCCTGATCAACCTTGTTGTAAGCACGTATAACAACAATGGCCCAAATCACAACACAAATTGAAATGACTACAGAGAACCATAAAACTATATCGTTAGCGTCCATTTGTGATTTGTTTTATAAAGATGACTACGGCTAAGAGTGTTGGAGCCCATAGACCGATAAAAATAGCATGCATTTGCTCTCCTGTAAGAAATAAATACTCAGCAACAATAATTATTAATGCACAGAGGAATAGCATAAACGTATTTGAAGGTCCTATTTTTTTAAAAATATTCATTAATTATGGATTAATTTTGATTCCTAAGTTAACAAAAAATCAGCAAAAAAAGTTGCATGGACTTGAGCTTTCAAATTTCCATATCTGAAATTTCAATCTTACATTTGGCACAATAAATGTTTGATACAATCAGATCATACAAAACTTAACTCATGAAATATAATCTGATATTTTTAATGCTATTCGTTTCTTCAATTATCAGTGCTCAAAACACTGCCATTGGAACAAATGAAAAACTCACATTCAGTGCTTCTTATAATATGTCTGGTTTACTGACAGAACTTGCCCAGGTTACGATGGAAACCAGTGAAGTTAAAACCTCATCCTCTACACTATTGAAGTTAAAGTGCACTGCAGCTACATACAGTAAATGGGATAATTTTTTTAAGATAAGAGATTTATATGAAAGTTATGTAAGTCCGAAAACCTTAACCCCATATTTATACAAAAGAGATATATATGAAGGTGGTTATGAGAAGTTTATGCAATATAAGTTCAAGCATAAAACAAATACAATTGAAGGTATTATGAGAAAAAAACGAGGTGATGGCACGACTTGGGAAGAGAAAAAGAATTTAACTATCAGCGCATCGACTAAGGATTTGGTCTCAACCATTTACAACATTAGAAATCTCGACATTCACAAAGCTAACCCAGGAGATACGCAGACTTTTAAAATAGTTTTTGATAATGAAGAATTTTTGATCAATGTTAAGTACCTCAGCAAAGAAACTATCACAACAAATATTGGGAAAAAAGAGTGTTATAAGTTGGCTATTTCAATGAACAACAGTTCAGTGCTTAAAGGAAATAATGACAATCTGCTCTGGCTTACTGCAGATGCTAATAAAATACCTGTATTTGCGAAGTTTAAAATTCCGGTGGGTAATGGTGAACTTAAAATACTATCAGCAACAGGTTTAAAAAACTAAATCAATATGAAGAAATTAATTATTATTTTAGGTTTCATTTCAGCCATTCTAGCTATATTACTTGCGGTTACGCCTCTATCAAAAATTGCCTTTCTCCCAGCAGGAGCAGCACTACTTTTTGGTGTTATTGCGATTTATATTTCAAAAGGAAAGAAAGAATTAAAGAAATCGATTCAACTCATTTTTTTATTGACTATTATAGCGTTAGTTGTGACAACCTACAAGTCAATTTTCAATAACGTTGAAGTTGGCAACACGGAAGAACTGATTGAAAAAGAAAATGAATCTGAAGAAAAAGCCATTGAAGAACTTGAAGAACTTGATATAGACGAAATTGACCTTGAATAATACAATTTAAAATTTAAGCAGTTTAAAACTTCTGTATTACCTTTTTTTTTAGTTTCTTAGAGTGATATCTGAAACAATCTGCTTTTAAACAACTGAAATCCAATACATGAAATCCCTCATAGTTACACTGGTATTAACACTCGTTGGATCTTGCGCCACTTTAAGTCATACTGACAAATTACAGCACATAAAAGACAGTATCGTTTTTACAGATGCAGATCTCATTAATAACTATGCAAGTACAATCACTTCTGCTGAACTGAATACTCATGTATATAAATTTTCTTCCGATGAGTTTCAAGGTCGAAGAGCAGGAGAATCAGGACACCATAAAGCTGCAAGTTACCTGAAAGAATACTATATAAAAGAAAGCATTGCTTCTCCTTTAGGATATGATAATTACTACCAGATTGTCCCTGAATCATTTTTCTCAGATGGTATAAAAAGTTCACCTAATGTGCTTGCATACATTAAGGGTTCTGAATATCCAGATGAAGTTTTAATTATTTCCGGACATTCAGATCATGAAGGTTTTACCAAGGATGACATCTACAATGGAGCCGACGATAATGGCTCTGGTAC
>JAAEZL010000046.1:0-267 GCA_018222875.1 Algicola sp. | reverse complement strand
TGCCATGCTTGAAATGGCTCAAGCATTTAAAAAAGCAGAAAATGACGGATTTCCTCCTAAACGAAGTATTGTATTTTTGCATCTTACAGGAGAAGAAGTCGACTTAACAGGTTCAAGATATTACACGAAGCATCCTGTATTCCCTTTACATAATACCATTGCCAATCTTAATATTGATATGATTGGACGTGTTGACGATGCTCACGAAAATAATCCAAATTACATCTATCTTATTGGTTCCGACCGATTGAGTACAGAACTGCATTA
>JAAEZL010000045.1:3691-23116 GCA_018222875.1 Algicola sp. | reverse complement strand
TTATGGCGTAGTTGCATACTGTCTTAAAGGTCTTAAAATACTTCACGACTGAATTATTTTGTATTCCAACTTTGTGCCTATAAAGGCTATCATATTTTAAATAGGTTTCGAGATTATAGATGAAAGGACCGTTAACGGCTTTAGGTGATATGTTATCTACGTTGTATTCTCTTTTAATAAAGGCCTGAACCAAATCTTTAGCCCTATTATATTTCTGAAGAGATGCTGGTGAGCGTTCTCCAGCCCTTACTTTTTTCTCAAAGGCATTGTTATGAATTTTAAATAAGTCAATTAAACCTATTTCCTTAGTCTTCTTTTTAGGTTTGCCAATAATTTCGGTTTTAATTTCTTGAAGATCAACTTTAGAATTATCTCGAACCTTTTCATTGACTTTTCTTTCAAATTTTATAGTTAAATTATCAAGAGAAGTCTTTATAATTTTTTCTTTTTCCTGCTTCAAAGACTTTCTAAGTTTGTTAGTTATGTCCCATTTCTCCTCGGATATACTTTGCCTAGTGCTCATTGTGATGACTTGGTTGTGGTACTTGACTTGAGCATAAATTGGACACTGACCATTTTTTTTTACTTTTTGAGTTTTAATAAAATAGATGATTTGTAACATTTTGTTTGTTTTTAAATTAGACTTCAATTAACTTAAAAACATCTCGAGTGCCCAGTGTTTAAGGCGAATTCGCTCCGAATTCTTTAATTTTAGTTGACCTATTTTTGAAACTTTATGAAAAATGCAATAGGTACACTTATAGGTCAACTAAACTTTGAGCTTTTATGGGTTTTTTGAACATATTAAAAAAAACAAAAAACCCTTTAAACAGCTGTTTTAAAGGGTTTTGTGAAATTTAGAGTTACATTTGATACTCATTTCAGCGGAGAAAGAGGGATTCGAACCCCCGGAGGTGTGACCCTCAACAGTTTTCAAGACTGCCGCATTCGACCACTCTGCCATTTCTCCAGTTGTGTCTCATTGGGTATTCCCAAATGCGAGTGCAAATATAGAACCCTTTTTTAATTCTTTCAAATAAAACCTGATTTTTTTAATAGTATTTATGTTGATATTGATTTTATTAATGATATTGGTGCTTTAAATAAAAATCTCATATCTTATTTTTGCAGTAACAATTTGATAATTATGAATATTATAGATCATTTAAAATGGCGCTATGCTACAAAAAAATTTAATCCGTCTAAACTACTGTCAGATGAAAAATTGCAAACAATAAAAGAAGCTTTCAACCTAACGGCTACTTCTTTTGGTTTACAAACTGTGAGTTTGGTTGTTGTTTCAGATAAAAATAAAAGGAGCCGGTTGGTTGAACATTCCTATCACCAGCAGCAGGTATTAGATGCATCTCATTTGTTAGTTATTTGTATTCAAGACGATATTTCAGAATCTGATGTTGACGAATTATTTGATTCTGTCGCTGATTTAAGACAAACGCCTCACAACATATTAGAACCCTATAGAAAAGACTTAAAAGTGATGATGCAGAATATGTCTAAATCGGAGCGTCAGGAATGGTCCGTAAAACAGGCATATATAGCACTTGGAAATTTAATGACGGTTTGCGCTGTTGAACGCATTGATGCTTGTCCAATGGAAGGTTTTGTCCCTGAAAAGTACGACGAATTATTAAACCTGAAAGAACGTAATTTAAAATCCGTATTATTGCTTCCGATAGGATACAGATCAGAAGACGATAAGTTTGCAAGATTTAAAAAAGTTAGAAAAACTATTGATGATGCGGTAATCAGTTTATAATTATCAGATTTGTTTTGAACGGCCTAACGAATATCTTATATTTGTTTTCAATCACTCAATAATAACATCATGAAAAAATTAGCCTTAATAATCCTACTTGCAATAAGTGTCAATCTTTCAGCGCAAACTGACACTCAAAACTGGTTAACAGAATATAAAGCAGCGATTAAAACTTCAGAATCGCTTCAAAACCCAATTTTAGTCTTTGTAACTGATAATACTTCAGGAGATAATTATACAGCATTACAGGAACAGGTTTTTAATTCAGAAAATTTTAAAAGATATGCATCAAGTTTTGTGCTTTTAAAATTAGATATATCTGCAGATGCGTACAACAAGCGATTAGCGTTTCATTATACCAAAAGCGATAACGTTCCTGCACTTGTCCTCATCGATGAAAAAGGAAATACAATTGATAAAGCACTAACTGAAATTAATTCAGAAAACATAGCAGAATTCATGGCTTTTATAAAAACTAAGACGAAGTACTAATATGCCAGGATTTGAATTATTTGGTGACTTAGAGCGCAAGGAAGTCAATGATGTGTTAGATAACGGCGTTTTGATGCGTTACGGATTTGATGGTATGCGTAATGGTCACTGGAAGGCTAAGGAATTAGAAAAAGAACTTCAAAATACATTTCAAACAAATCATGTTCAGTTAGTTTCAAGCGGAACTGCAGCAGTTTCTGTAGCATTAGCTTCGGCTGGAATTGGAGCAGGAGATGAAGTAATTATGCCAACATTTACATTTGTGGCTAGTTTTGAAGCCATTATGATGCTTGGAGCTGTTCCTGTACTTGTAGATATAGATGATACGCTTACATTAGATCCAAAAGCTGTTGAAGCTGCAATTACACCAAAGACGAAAGCAGTTATGATAGTGCAAATGTGCGGAAGTATGGGAAATATGGACGCCCTTCAATCAATCTGCACAAAAAACAATCTTCTATTTGTTGAAGATGCCTGTCAGGCTATTGGCGGAACTTATAAAGGTCAACCTCTGGGAAGTATTGCTGATTTAGGTTGTTTTTCATTCGATTTTGTAAAAACAATTACATGTGGCGAAGGTGGAGCAGTGATCACCAATAATCCTGAATATTATAAAAATGCCGACCATTACAGTGATCATGGTCACGATCACATTGGAAATGATAGAGGAGCTGAAACACATCCGTTTTTAGGGTATAACTTTAGGATTTCAGAATTACATGCTGCTGTTGGATTAGCTCAGGTAAAACGATTACCAGAATTCATAGAGATTCAAAAAAAGAACTATACCATTCTACATGATGCGCTGAGTGAAATTCCTGATGTTACTTTCAGAAAAGTTCCTGAAGGAGGCGAAGAAAGTTATGCTTTTTTAAATTTCTTTTTACCAGATTTAGAGTCTGCTCGTATGGTTGCAGAATCATTCAAAACTAATGGCATTCATGCGTGCTGGAATTACTTTGATAATAACTGGCATTACATACGAAAGTGGCATCACCTAAAAGACGCTAAATCTCTGTACCCGTTGTCCTCAGAAATAAAAGAAGCTTTGAAACAACTTCAAACCAAAGACTTTTCTCAATCAGATCATTTTATTGGTCGAAACATGTCCTGCCTGATTAAATTATCATGGACAGATGAGGAAGTGAGAGAAAGAGCAAATATGATGGTAAAAGCAATTACTTCAGTAATTTAAGTACACTTATAGAAACATTTTTAGTAATTTTAAGTAGTTTATTTATTTATAATGAATTACTTGAGGGTACTTTTTTTTTATCTCTTTTCCTGTATTGCTTTTTCTCAAAGCAACAAGCAGATCACATTTAGAGAACTGACAGTTGAGCAAGGTTTATCACAGAATAGCGTCGTAAGTATTGCTCAGGATAGTCTTGGATATATGTGGTTTGCTACTCAAGACGGACTCAATAAATATACAGGAAGAGGATTTATTCAGTATGATATTCAGTTTGAAGACGTAACGCGATCTACGTTCAGTAAACTGGGTAAAATATATATTGATAAACTTGAAACATTGTGGGTGGTTTCAAATTCTGGACAGTTAGAATATTATCAAAAAGAAACAGATAGTTTTCAGATGGTGTCAAATATCACACAGGTGAGTACGCTAATTCAGGATGCTGCTCAAAATTATTATTTGGGAACCTATCAAAATGGAATTTATAAAATTCATCATCAAACTAAGGATACGCTTCAAATTTTAAACCCGAAAGATGCCCAGCGAACAGTATATGATTTTTTAGAAACAAAGAACAATACCATTCTTGCGACTACTAATGACGGGATTATTGAAATTAAAAATACAGATTGTAAGTTTATCGAAATTTCATCACACACCAATTTTAGTGCTTTGGCAACATCTCAAAATAACACTTTGTTTCTAGGAAGTTATGGCAAAGGATTATTTGTTAAACAAGAAAACAATCAAAGCTTCAAACCGTTCAAAGGGTTTACCTCTTATCAGTTACCAGATAACTTAATTATTCAAGATGTATTAGTTGATAAACAAAACAGATTGTGGATTGCAACATATGGTCAGGGTGTGTTTTTAGTGGATTTTAGCCAAGAAACCATTCAAAATTTTACAGAAAACAAAAACGATCCATATGCCTTACATTATAATGATGTATTGGTATTGTTTGAAGACAATACGGGAACTATTTGGTTTGGAACAGATGGTACAGGATTGAGTTATTATGACAGGTATTTGGTTAAGTTTAATGTGTTAACTAATGATCAGCTGCCTCAAAATGTCAATGTAGATGTCATCAGAGCGATAACTATTGATGAAAATAAATCGATATGGCTTGGTACGTCTGGTAAAGGTCTCACTAGAATTAATACAGATCACAATGCCTATTTTACCTATACTGATGCTAATTCGAATCTTCTAGGCAACCGAATTATGAGTCTTTTATACAATGACAATGCCTTATGGATTGGCCATCAATCACACGGACTTCAGATGATGGATACTCAAGGAAATTTAAAATCATTTGAAAGCACAAAACAATTTACCATTTGGAAGATTTTCAACGATAGTTCAGGGAACCTGTGGCTCTGTACAAGAGATCATGGTTTAATACAGTTTGATGAAAACTCTGGTATTGTCAAACAGTTCAATGCAGAAAACTCTAATCTTACCACTAATAATATCAGAACTATAGAACAAGGAGGTGATAACAACACACTTTGGATTGGAACTGAATCTGAAGGCTTATTTCAGTTTCATACTAAAGAGGAAAGTTTTACTAAGATTAAAAATATAGCAAATAAGTTAAAATCACTTTACTATGATGATGGGATTTTGTGGGTTGGAACAAATGGCGAAGGTTTACAGTCTTATGCAATTAAGGACAAGTCAGTTGCAGTATATTCTAAAAAAGACGGCTTACCGAATGATGTTATTTATGGTATACTTTCAGATGAAAATAATAACTTATGGTTAAGTTCAAATAAAGGTATTACGAAGCTAAAAATTGAAAACAATAGCATTTCTGATATTGAAAACTATAGCAATTATGATGGTTTGCAGGCTTTTGAATTTAATACAGGAGCATATTATAAAGATGAAAATGGCGTTTTGTATTTTGGAGGTTTGGAAGGATTAAACTGGTTTAACCCTAATCAGCTGGAAATTAATCCATCAAAGCCTAAAACAGTGATTTCTGGTTTTAAAGTGTTTAATAAAAATCGTGATCTCGACGACAATCACATACTTAATTATGATGAAAATACAGTTACATTTTCATTTTCTTCACTTCATTTTTCACAGCCTGAAAGAAATCAGTACAAATATAGATTGATAAATAACGATGCTGATTGGATTTCATCAGGAAATACGAATGTGGCACATTATACCAATTTACCTCCAGATGATTATGAGTTTCAGGTGATCTCAAGTAACTATGATGGTGTCTGGAATACAAATCCAACGAGCTATTCTTTTACTATTTTAGAGCCATGGTATTTTAACAATCTGGCAAAAGTAGTGTATTTATTAATCGGAGTTGTTTTATCACTTCTGTTGTATAACTATTTAAAATGGCGATGGAACGTAAAAAATCAACTGCGATTGGAACATGCAGAAACAGAACGCTTAAAAAAAATAGATGAATTCAAAACCAAATTATACACTAACATTTCCCATGAATTCAGAACACCATTAACACTTATTTCTGGTCCTATTGAGAACCAGCTGGCTAAAACTAAACTTCATAAAAACGATAAAAAAGAGTTGTCATTGGTTAAACAAAATGCAGACAGGTTATTGAAGCTGGTGAACCAAATGCTTGATTTATCTATGATAGATTCTGGTCAAATTAAATTAAAAGTATCTGTAGGTAATTTGCAAGTGCTTTTAAAACAACTAATGAGTGCTTTCAAGTACAAAGCAAAACAAAGAAACATTCTAATACGAAGTAAAATTCAACAAGACCTTACACAGGTATGGTTTGATAAGGATATTATTGAAAAAGTGGTTTCAAATTTATTATCTAATGCTATAAAATATGCTCCTGAACACAGTGATATTGTTTTTGAAGCAATCCAAAAAGAAGATATTTTAGTAATGTCTGTTATTAATTCTAGTAATCAGGTTGGAAAAAAAGATCTGAGTAAATTATTTCAACGATTCTACCAGGACAATGAGCTTTCAGATGGTGTAGGAGTTGGCTTGGCATTGGTTCGTGATTTGGTGAGTTTATCTAAAGGAACCATTATTGCTAATAATATTGAAGATGATAAAATTCAATTTACAGTATCTCTTCCTCTACATAAAGATGCTTTTAGCGAAGACGAGATTGTTAAGGATACCATTGAGGCGCATATTAATAATGTTAAAAAAAACAGAGAGTCTGCCAGTCTAGATAAACCTAAATTGTTGATTGTTGAAGATGAAGCCGAAATCAGATCATTTCTTGTATCTACCTTTGTTAATAAGTATCAAATCATTGAAGCAGAAAACGGCCAAATAGGTATTGCAAAAGCTCAAAATCAACTACCTGATTTAATCATAAGTGACATTATGATGCCTGTACAGGATGGTATACAATTATGCCACAGTATTAAAACCAATGAACTTACCAGTCATATTCCGGTAATTCTGCTCACAGCAAAAGTTGGTGTAAAGAATGAAATAGAAGGAATTAAAACAGGAGCAGATGCTTATGTTACCAAACCATTTAGTATTGAAAAACTTAAAGTTCAGGTTGAAAAACTTATTGAAAGTAGATTACAGTTACAACATCATTTCAGTAGTACCTTTAGTATTAATCCTAAATTAGCAATTACCTCCACCGAAACAGAATTTTTAACACGTCTTCAAACGATTTTAGACGAACATATCACTAATCCTGATTTCACAAGTGAGCGCTTTTGTAAACTCATGCAGATGAGTCGTTCACAACTTCATAGAAAACTAAAGGCGATTACAAAAATGACAACGAGCGAATTTATTCGTTCTCATCGTCTAAAATTGGCAATTGATTTACTCAAAAAATCTGATGCTACAATTTCTGAAATCGCATATCAAGTCGGATTCAATACACCTTCTTATTTTAATAAGTGTTTTAAAGAAATTTACGGTTGCACACCAAACGAATACACTTCTAAAAGCTAGTAATACTGGTTAAAATTTTCTATTGATACATATCTTCTAAGCTTTGAAACATATCTGTTATATAAAAGCAGAACTTCGTTATAATTTTATAACTCCTAAAGTATTAACTAATGAAAGGTAATACCAATTTCCCCACAAAAGAAGAAAAGATATACTTAAATATCGATCATCTTAAAAAAGGACAGTATGTTTTAAAAATCTTATTAAACAACAAGGAAATAAAGTCTGTTAAAATAATAAGATAGTATTGTTCAGCATCTTTTAAGCATCGTGTTTAAGGTTTATTAACATTTAAAAAAACTACTATGAGAGCAAAACAGATCCTTTTAGTTATTATGTGTTTAGGTTTTATCACAAACACTGAAGCACAATTACTGAAAAAACTCAAAAAAAGAGCAGAAAAAGCTGCCGAACGTACCATTTTAAACAGAACAGATAAGGAAGTTTCTAAAAAGACTGATAAAACAATAGATGATGTCACAACCAAAAAGGACAAAAAAGACAAAAAAGAAGCTGATGAGCAAAATTCTAATGCAGATACAGCAGAATCATCAAACTCTGCATTAAATAAAAATACAAAAGCAAAAACCGAATTCTATAAAGAAGATTTAGAAATTAAATTGATAGAAAATGGTGCACTCAACCAGACTCAATATTTTGATGCTGATGAAGTTGCTGTAAAAACTACACAAGATAATATGCCTAAGCCAGGTTATATTGATAGTGAAGGCTTTATCTATACATATAGAGATGGAGAATATACCAAATCTTCATTGGTAGCATTACAAAGTCAAGGTATGATGGTTCCTACACTGATGCTTGAAGCATACAAACTTCCACCTGAACCATTTATGGCTCAACTAGAAAAGCAAAATGATATGGGTATGACAGCAAATCCGTTTAACGGATTTGTAGAGTTTGCCTTTATATACAAGTTAGATGATTTTAGATACGAAGACTATAAAGAAACAACTCAGTTTGTCCGTGGAGAAAAATATACAAAATTTGAATTAATAAACGAACCGGGTTTTGAAGGTAATTATGTATTGTTTGATACTAAAAACAGACTAGTAGAAGTGTTTTCAAACAAATTAGAAACAACACAGTCTGCAGGTGACATGTATAACATGAGTATGGTGCCACCAGGAAAAAACCTCCTGGTTTATAATTACGCTCCAGTAGATGTTGAATTGCCTCAAGCCCGAGAAGTGAAGGCTCAAGGCCAAGAGTTGATGGAAGGGGTTATGGGAAACATTGTAAAAGGTGGAAACCAATCTGCTAGTCCTGTTGACGACGATGATTATGATACCAGCAACTCTAAAGGTCAGGTAAAGTCTGTAAAAAAAGCATTGAAAAATCATAAAGTAACTGAAAAAGACTTGCCAGAATCTTATGATTTCGATTGGCAATACCATGCAAAAATGACGATGACATCTAGAAAAAAAGAATCTATAGACATGACGTTTTTGATTAAGAAAGGAGCTAATTATCAGGCGACACTAATGGTTGATAGCAAATCTAAAGATATGGGTAGCTCTATCATGCTTTTCGATTCTAATCTAAATGCTATGGTCATGTTCATGGAAGCTCAAGGTCAAAAATTTATGCAAATCCATCCCATTCCAGAACACAAACAATCAAATGACATAAAAGATTTTAAAATAACAAAAATTCCATCAAAAACCATTTTAAACTACAACTGTAAAGGCCTTCAGATAGAAGACGACCGATATATTATAAAAATGTTTCATACGACTGAAGCTCCTGTAAAACTTAGTCACTTTATGAGTTTCAGTGGAAATAAAAATATGGACATTCCAGATATAGATCCAAGTGTGATCTCGCAGTTATCTGATGGATTAATTATGGAAATGCAAATGATAGATAAAAAGAAATCAAAAAATAATGTAACAATTACCGCTAAATCTTTAGGCAATGAACCCAAACAAATTGTAACATCCGATTACAAAGTGATGGATTTATTTTCAGGAACAAGATTCTTAAAAAATTAATTTAAAATTTAAGACAATGGATACTTTAAAAACTATATCGAGTCAATTCTTAAGAATCTTATTAATCCTTACGCTGGTGTATTCTTGTAGTAGTAATGATGATGAGGGACAATCAGACAATAATCCTCAATCTGGCGGCAACAATATCAATTTTACCGTTTCTAATAGTGCAGCTGCAAACTTAAATGATGCATATAATATTACTTATCCAGATAATGATGACCAGGCAGCTACTATGATTTATGGGCATGTATACAATGAAGATACAGATGAAGGTACTATTAGAGTCGTTAGTTTAACATTCGCCTATTTTGTGTCAGACAATGATTATTATGATGTAAGCATGACATTTCCCGCAGGTATTGGCTCACATACATTAGGTGAGTTTCAAACGAGCTCAACAGGTATGATTACAGAATACCCATTATCTCACATGGTTTTAAATTTTGATGCGGGAAGAGCATTTTATGATAGTGATGGTGATTTGGATAATGATATAATGACAGATTTGTTATCAAAAAATGTTGTAGTAACAGTAACCGAGTATGAAGAGACTACCAATAGTTTTGGGCTTCTTACGCTATCACATATAAAAGGAACTATTGGAAACTCAGGTAATCAGTTCTTTCATAAAGCCTTTACTGGTCCAACTACAGATCCCGAAGAATTGTTATGTAGCGTTACAGCAGATTTTGAATACAACATCCAGGACTAAAAGAATCAAATATTAAATTATGAATACAAAACTAAAATTACTAATCATATTGCTTCTTACAACAACAGTTGTTATAGCCCAAAAAGGTATTAATTATAAAGCCGTTATTAAGGATAATTCAGGGAATGTACTTGTGAATCAGAATATAACTATTGAGTTTTCAATACTAGAAGGGCCAGAAATAAATTTTTTAGATGAAGTTTATGTTGAAACACATACAACAATCACAGATGTTAACGGAATTGTTATAGTAAACATTGGAGAAGGTGTTCCAGAATCAGGATTTGAAGGTGCTTACGGACTTATAGACTGGGGAAGCTATTTTGATTCTCACTTTTTAAATGTTCAAATTGACACTGGTTCAGGGTTTGTAGATATGGGTACTACGGAATTTAAAGCAGTTCCTTTTGCTTTATATGCAGAAAACTCTAACTACACAGGTCTGGAAATAATTAATGAAGGAAATGGCACAGGATGGCGACTTATTGGACGAATTCCCGAAAATTATGGACCTATTGCAAATAATGCAGTTGATTTAAGTTATAGTCCAGGGAATTCTACAACTCGAGGTGCTACTGGTAATTATGCAACAGCTTCAGGTTATCAAACCACAGCTTCAGGTCAGAGTTCCTTTGCTTCAGGTGTAAACTCTATAGCATCTGGAACGCAATCTACGGCTTTAGGTGCTGGAACTGTAGCTTCTGGCCATTCTTCAACAGCTATGGGAATAGGTACTAAGGCAGAAGCGCCTAACACAACAGCCATAGGGCTTTATAATGTTGGCGGAGGTGATCCGTTGTTAGCTTCTCCAACAGATCCTTTGTTTGAAATTGGTAATGGAACCTTTTCTGGAGGACCTTCTAATGCCCTTACAGTACTTAGAAACGGAACAATTACAGCACCAAGTTTAGATATGTCTGAAATCACAGATAACAAAGCCTTAATCACCAAAGAATATGCGGATGCTAATTATTTAGGTGGAAGCTCTGGTTCTAGTCCAACAGGATTAGAAGCTATTGATGAAGGCAATGGTCTTGGTTGGCGTTTGGTGGGAACCAACCCACTGAATGTTCCAGAGTCTAGTTTAGGTAGTATTGATTTAAATACGAATATCGATGCGGCTAATTTTGGCTTGTCCGATATCTCTGGGTTTATACTTGGGAATTATAGCTTTCAAACAGGAAACACAAGTGTTGCACTAGGCGAAAGTGGTATAGCAATGGGTTTTGCAAATTTTTCTGATGGTTTCGCTGCTATAGCTATCGGTTCGAGCAACTTTTCTCAAGGCGAAAACACCATAGCGATTGGAAATTCCAATAACTCCTCTGGAGACCTGTCAACGGCAATAGGTCTCGATAACGATGCTTCAGGATGGAGTTCAACAGCTATTGGTCAACGAGTCATAGCAGATGATGACTCCTCAGTAGTCGTTGGAAAGAACAATGATCCTACAGTTCTGTCAAATGTTGTATTTCAGGTAGGTAACGGTACGAATACTTCGAATAGATCCAATGCCTTAAATATTGACGTCGATGGAATAATTACCGCACCCAGCTTTGATATTTCAGAAATAACAAGTCCTAAAGCTCTAATTACCAAAGAATATGCGGATGCTAATTATTTAGGTGGTGGTTCGGGCACAAATCCAACTGGTTTGGAAGCATTAAACGAAGGCAATGGAACTGGTTGGCGTTTGGTTGGGACTAACCCTAATTATTATGGAAATATTGGTGGGTATTCGGTAGATTTAAGTTTTTCAGGTCTTGATTCAGACTCTTATGGAAGTATAGGTGACTTTTCAATTGCTGCAGGTGCCTTTACAAAAGCTTCAGGGATTTATTCTGCTTCTTTTGGAAATGCAACTAAGGCTGAATCTAGACATTCTACTGCTTTCGGTCTGAATAATATTGGTGGTGGTGATCCACAAAACTGGATAGCAACAGATCCGCTTTTTGAAATTGGAAATGGAACTTCAACGCCTTCTAATGCTCTAACAGTACTAAAAAACGGCACTATTACAGCTCCAAGCTTTGATATTTCAGAAATCACAGATCCAAAAGCTTAATTACTAAAGAATTTGCTGATGCTAATTATTCTGGTGGAAGCTCTGGTTCTAGTCCAACAGGATTAGAAGCTATTGATGAGGGAAATGGTATTGGATGGAGATTAGTAGGAAGTAATCCTGCTAATTTTGGAAATATAGGTTTAAATGCAGTGGATTTAAGTGTTAGTTTATTATCTGATGATACTTATGGCGCTACTGGTGCTCATTCATTTTCAGCTGGATACTTAACTAAGGCTTCAGGTAATTTTTCAACTGCGTTAGGCATTAATGCATCTGCAAACGGTTCTAATTCAATTGCTTTGGGAGATACATCATCGGCTGTTGGATATCGCTCTTTTGCTGCTGGATATTTTAGTATTGCTGAAGGTCAAAGTTCTGTGGCTATAGGTGAGAGTGCTTCATCAATTGGTATTTCTGCTATAGCATTTGGTAAAGGCACTCAAGCTAACGGTGATTATTCCTTGTCAACTGGAAATTTCACTATTGCAGGAGGTGTTAATTCTGCTGCATTTGGAGTTAATACAAATGCTTCTGGAGCTTCTAGTATTGCTTTTGGAACATCTTCGGGAACATCTGGAACCAATGCATTTGCTGGAGGTTATGAATCGTTAGCCTCTGGAGATTATTCTATAGCACTGGGATATCAAACGGAAGCGAATAATATTGGAGCAATAGCATTGGGTCGTAGTACTCTAGCATCGGGTAGTAGTTCATTTGCTACGGGAATACAAACTACAGCTTCAGGAGAATATGCCACCGCAATGGGATTAAATTCAATCGCTTCAGGTGATAGAGCAACTGCAATTGGAGTTGGATGTGATGCCATAGGTTATGAGTCTTTAGCACTTGGAAGTTCAACATTAGCTTCTGGAACTTGGTCAACTGCAATGGGAAGAGGCACAACAGCATCAGAAGGTGCATCTACTGCTATGGGGAGTTTTACAATAGCAGATGATGGTGCTTCCACTGTTGTTGGAAAATATAATGATAACACAAGCTCTACAACAACTTTGTTTCAAATTGGTAATGGTTTAAATCTTAGTAATCGCACAAATGCTTTTACCGTATTAGAAAATGGATATGCTTCAGTAGGTACCCATGACGAAGAACCTAACACAGATTTTCAGGTATATCATGATAATGGAGGTACTGAGAATGGCTTCAAATTATTAAATAAAGGCGTAAACAAGAATTGGTGGCGCTTTTATACTTTAAACAGTAATGGTGATTTATATATGTATTCTAAATCTGGTGGTAATGCCTCTGCTGTTGGTTCTTTTAATGATGTATCTGGTGCCTATACAGCGCTTTCAGATAGACGTTTAAAAGATGATTTTAAAGACTTATACTTTAACTGGGAAAGTTTTATGCAGCTTAAACCTTTAACCTATCACTATAAAACTGATAAAAATAAGCAATTAAATATAGGCTTTATTGCGCAAGATGTTGAACCAATATATCCAGAGTTAGTAAATTACAATATTGAAAACGATCTGTATCAGCTAAATTATTCTGGCTTTGGTGTCGTCGCTATAAAAGCTATACAAGACTTAAAGAGCGAAGTAAATGCATTATCAGGAGAGATTAAGAAACTAAAAACATTATTAGTTAATCAAGAGCAAGATAATATAGACCAAACTATGGTGTTAAATACCCTTTTAAAAAGAGTGGAAGCATTAGAAAAAGAAACATCTTCAACCACTAACACGTTAGTTAAAAACTAAGCTATGAAAATATTAAAGTCAATATTGGTGCTAATTAGTATTATCTGTTTTGCGTTTTCAGGATACTCGCAAACCATAGAAAAATTTAGTATAGATAGTGGTGGTAACAGCATAACCAATGGAACTATTCAATTGCTATTTACTATTGGAGAAGTTAATGTCCAAGAGCTAAGTCTTAGTAATGTAACAATTTCTGAAGGGTTTATTAATCCATTAATTGGCGAACCTACATTAAGTCTCGTAGCACAAGGTTTAAGTGACGTCATAACAATTTACCCAAATCCTGTAACTGATATTTTATATATACAAAGTCCTCAAAAATTATCATCTATACAACTTTATGATGCCTTGGGAAAATTGGTTGCCGATTATAAAAACGATTTGGGTGAATTGCATTTGGGGCATCTTCCCAATGGTGTGTATCTTTTAAAAGTAATGACTGATATACATCAAATCACAAAAAAGATAATTATTAACTAACTTTATATCAAACGATTAATTATTAAATCATGAAAATAAACAACCAACTTTATGTGTGTATTCTTCTTCTTTTTGCGGTTTTTCTGAATTGCAAAAGTGATAAGAAAAACAATACAGAAGAAGCAGTAGTAGATGCCACAAATAATATTGAATTTCCTACAAATGTCATTGAGATTGTCACTCGAGGTATGGAATTTCAATGTGTAGATACCATTCCGTCAGGATGGAATACATTCAAATATGAAAATTTATCTCATGAAACGCATTTCTTTTTACTAGATAATTATCCTGAAGGAAAAACGGTTGAAAACACCTTAACAGATATAGCTCCTGTTTTTGAAAAAGGAATGGATTTAATTAATGAAGGGAAATCTGAAGAAGGCTTTGCTGCCTTTGGAGAACTCCCTGAATGGTTTGGAGATATCGTGTTTTCTGGAGGATCAGGTCTGATTGCACCTAAGCATACAGCTATAACTACTTTGAAATTAGAACCTGGTTACTATATCATGGAATGTTATGTAAAAATGCCAAACGGTAAATTTCACACACTTATGGGAATGGCAAAACCTATTATTGTAACCGAAGCGAACAGCGGAAACAATCCACCTGAAGCCACTGTAAATATTACACTTTCTGGAGAAGAAGGGATATCTTATGATAAGGGGATTACAAAAGGAAAACAAATTTTTTCCGTTTATGTAAAAGATCAAAAACCTCATGAGAACTTCATATGGCATGATCTAAATCTTGTCAAGCTTAACGATTATGTTATTGAAGAGGAATTAGAAGCATGGATGGATTGGTCAGATCCCAAAGGGTTAATAACTCCAGTTCCTGATGGAATTACGTTTTTAGGAGGCGTTAACGATATGCCTGCAGGAAGTACTGGCTATTTTTATGCAGATTTAAAACCTGGTAAATATGCTTTTATTTCAGAAGTGCCAAATGCTAAGCGTAAAGGACTTTTGAAAGTGTTTGATGTGATAGATTAATAACTAACATAATCTACAATCTCTAAACCGTACCCAATCATACCAACACGTTTTGTTTGTTCAGTATTGGAAATCAATTTCAGTTTATGAATATTTAAATCATGAAGAATTTGAGCGCCAATTCCGAAGTCTTTCGAATCCATTTCAATACGAGGTGCTTTTACAACTTCACCTTCAATTTGTGACTCTTTTAAAATAGTTAGTCGCTTTAAAAGATTCATAGATTGAGCCTGTTGATTAATAAATATAATAGCTCCTTTTCCAGCGTCATTAATGACTCTAAACATGTCGTCTAGTTTCTCGTCTGCATTGTTGGTTAGCGTTCCTAATATATCATTATTTACCAACGTCGCATTCACGCGAGTAAGTACTGATTCGTTTTTAGACCAGGTGCCTTTTGATAAAGCTATATGTATTTGGTTGTTAGTAGTTTGCTGGTATGCTCTTAAACGAAAGCTTCCAAATCGTGTTTCGATATTGAAGTCTTCTTTTTTAACTATTAATGAGTCATGCTCCATTCGGTAAGCGACAAGATCTTCAATAGAAATGAGCTTTAAATCAAACTTCTTGGCGACTTCAATAAGCTGAGGTAGACGCGCCATGGTTCCATCTTCATTTAAGATTTCAACCAGAATTCCAGCAGGTTTAAATCCTGCTAATCGTGCTAAATCGACTGCAGCTTCAGTGTGGCCAGTTCGTCTTAAAACACCTCCATTTTTAGCTTTAAGAGGAAAAATATGTCCGGGACGACCTAAGTCTTGAGGTTTCGTATCTTCTTCAACCAAAGCTTTAATGGTTTTTGCTCTGTCGTGTACGGAAATACCAGTCGTACAACCATGACCAATTAAATCTACAGATACCGTAAATTGTGTATGATGTAAAACCGTGTTGTTTTGTACCATCATGCTTAAATCTAAATCTTCACAACGGTCTTCAGTTAAAGGAGCACAAATTAAACCACGACCATTAGTCGCCATAAAATTAATCATTTCAGGAGTTACAGCTTCTGCGGCAGCAATAAAATCACCTTCATTTTCTCTGTTTTCATCATCAACAACAATGATAATTTTACCATTCTTGATATCTTCAATGGCTTCAGAAATGGTATTTAGCTTAATTTTTGTGGAATTTTTTGTGTTTGACATTGTTGTAATCATAACGATAAATTAGAATTGCAAAGATATGGCTTAT
Organism: Algicola sp.; assembly: GCA_018222875.1. Lineage (GTDB taxonomy): Bacteria > Bacteroidota > Bacteroidia > Flavobacteriales > Flavobacteriaceae > Psychroserpens. The sequence continues at coordinate 6,531 of JAAEZL010000045.1, read as the reverse complement.
TTTTTCTCTGCTGAAAAGTCTTTAGCTATTTTATTACGCCTTTTAAAATAAACGAAAGGATAAGCAACTAATCCTAAAACAGAATGTGATAAATGGTATTTATGTGTTTTATGTGTCAATTTATAAAGGGTTTTAAAACGTATGCTTGAAACAATAGCATATATCAAAAATAAAACACCAGAAATTGCAGATAGCTCTATTGAAGCACTTTCAGCAGCTGGGAGTTTGTTATTTTTAAATACAAAAAATAAAATCAATAATACAATGCCTAATACGAAAAACATAAACGCAAATTTTGAATACACATGGTAGTCATTGATTGCAGTAGCTAAACCTTCAACATCAGAAAGGTCTGAGTGATCTGCTGAATCATCAGCACTTTTAGTTTTAGTTCTATTGATTTTTAATTCTTCATTAATTCTTTTCTTCTGAAAAAAGTAGAAAATAAAATAGAATGGCAATCCGAAGAGAATAAAAATGACTGCATTAGAAATGTTGTTTTTGCCTAAATGTTTATTCAGATTTGAACTATCCATCAAAGACTTGATGAGTGCGAATAAATATAGTATTCCAACGATAGATCCGCAAACAAATAACACTTGCCCAACTGTAGGGAAACCATTATTTTTTAAGATAGCTCCAGGTAAAATCAATACCAAGGTAATGGCGTAGAGAACAAAAGCTAACTTAGAATTATCTTCATACAAATACTTTAGACGTATAGATTCCTCATAACCATAATCAACAAGATTACCACCAAATTTCAATTCTTGCTGAGTAATGCCGCGTGATTCTAGTACAGCTAATGAAGAGTTTTTATATTCAATACTATAATCGTATTGCCTGTAATGCTTAACAATATCAATTAATTTTTTATCATCGTAGCTGGTTAGTGTTTTATAGCCTTCAGAATCTGGACTCAAAACATTAGTGCTGTAAATGAGGGTTTTGCTCTTAATACCAAACAGTTTTTTTAGAGGATTGAGGAGTCCTCCAGATTCAAATAATTGTCTGTCTTTTGTGGCTCGTCTAGTGAGGTAAATACTTAAAGGAAGCATGATTAATGTGGAGAGCCAGGTACCTAACACAGGATTTAATGTACCGTCAAGCGAACTGTTTTTTGCGAAAATACCAATGAAATGATACGTTAAAAACAATAATATAGCGATAACTAAAGGTAAACCCAAACCTCCTTTGCGAATTAAGGCTCCTAATGGTGCTCCAACAAAAAAGAGAATAATACAGGCCAGACCTAAAATATATTTTTCATGAAGTGAAATTACATGCTTGCTTAACCATTTTGTAGATCCAGATACATTTTTCTTATTTGCAGAAATAATTTGTCTGGTACTGGAAGCTGTGTTTGCTGCAAGATTAAGTAATTGTACCTTGGTTTTACTTTTAAATAAACTAAAAATATCTCCATTAAAGACAGAATCTTTTTTGACAGTGATATTCTGATTTAAATTTTCAAATGTTGAACGCGCGTAAAGTGTTTCAGAAAAATCTTTTAACTGATTGGATTGCTTTGTGTATAAACTATCAATGGTATAGTTAAGATCGCTTACATCGAGCATGTTATAACGACTGTCATAACTTTTATCATCAATATCAACATCATTCAAGCCTTCAATATCCACATTTATAATGTATTCTTCAAAATAGCTCTTAGCATGAGGTTTTTTGGCACGTTGTTTAGCGTCTTTACTGAAAATTTCTTCATAATAATGACCATCGAATAAAACCAGTTGGAGAATGTTCGAATCAGGATTGCTTTTTAATTCACCAGAATCAGAAATGATTACAGTGGTATTTCCTGAATGACGTAAGCCTTTTTTGTGAATAACAACCGTTTTTAAAAACTGCCCTTTATCACCACTTTTCTCATCTACCTTAATATTGTATTCACCAATGTCATTAAACTGACCTTCGGCAATAGCCATTGCTGGCTGGACCTTAGCAATGTTCTTTCTTAAATTGTAAAAACTATAATTGGCTGAAGGAATAACATTATTAGAAAATATAAATGCACCAATCCCTAAGAATACTATAAAAATACTGACACTTCTCATGGCACGTTGCAGCGAAATACCTGTTGATTTCATAGCTGCAAACTCATAATTTTCAGCAAATTGACCGAAAACCATAATAGATGCCAATAAAACAGTAAGCGGTAATATTAACGGAATAAGAGTAGGAGTAACATACAATAAGAATTTTAATATCACTCCAGCGGCTAAGTCTTTACCTGCTAATTCACTAATATAAAGCCAAATAGCTTGTAAAACAAAAATGAGCATGAGTATAATAAACACGCTCAAAAAAGTTTTTAAGTAGGTCGTTAATATGTACCTATCTAGTATTTTCATTGATGATTTTAGCCTAGTCGAGTCTATTTATATAATAGTCTCCATATTTACTTTTGTCAAATGTAAACAAGGTTTTTGAGATCGGCTCATTCGTTTTAAAAGAATTAACAGTTAGGGTAGTTTTTGTTCCGTTTTTACCAATTTCAATGAGATTGTAGATATGTTTGGTGTTAGCATCAATACCTAATAGTATTTGCTTTATTTCAGAATTTGTATCGATAGGATTTAATTTGACATATTGAATTTTTCTGCCTTTTACATTCTGAACAATATCCAGTTCATAAGTATATCCTTCTTTATAAAAGGATAGCATTTTACTGGGTGTAATTGTTGACTCTTCTTCGGTGTTTTCTGAAGAAATAGTGACTTCTTCATCTTCAGGACTAATCGTATAAAGGGCTTTTCCGTCGTAAATTCTTGTGATACCTAAAATATTTAAAACATATTTGTCACCTTCCATTGTAACATCTC
>JAAEZL010000045.1:0-3681 GCA_018222875.1 Algicola sp. | reverse complement strand
TGATTAATGTTTTCACTGGTGTTCTCAAGTACATATTTAAAATCTATAGCTATGTTTTTATAAGATTTTGTTTTGTTGTAAACCTCATTAAGTAAGGTTTCTGCGTCTTGTGCAAAACTGAAAGAACTCATTAAAACTAGTACTGCAATTGCGATCTGTTTCATTTTTAAAATAAATATTAATTATAATATATAACGTTTAATTACGATTCGTTTTCTAATAATTGATCTAAAGCTACTAAGTCAGGAACTAACACTTGTCTGGCTTTACTGCCTTCGAAGCCTCCAACAATACCTGCAGCTTCTAATTGATCGATTAACCGACCAGCTCTGTTATATCCTAATTTTAGTTTCCGTTGTAAGAGAGAAGCAGAACCCTGTTGAGCTGTGACAATAATTTCAGCAGCTTCTCGGAACAATTTGTCTCGATCTTCAATATTATTATCAAGACTTGTGCCACTTTCTTCACCAACATATTCTGGTAGTTGATAAGCTTCGGGATAAGCCTTTTGAGACCCAATAAAATCAGTAATTTTTTCCACTTCAGGTGTGTCAACAAAAGCACACTGAATTCGAATAATATCGTTTCCTTGTGTATATAACATATCTCCTCGACCAATTAACTGGTCTGCACCTGAGCCATCTAAAATGGTTCGAGAATCTATTTTTGATGTCACTCTAAATGCTATACGTGCTGGGAAATTGGCTTTAATAATACCAGTAATAACATTAACCGAAGGACGTTGGGTTGCAATAATGAGATGAATTCCAATAGCACGAGCTAACTGAGCTAAACGAGCTATAGGCGTTTCAACTTCTTTTCCTGCAGTCATAATTAAATCAGCAAACTCATCGACCACCAAAACAATGTAAGGTAAAAATTGATGACCATCATTTGGATTGAGTTTACGTGCTTTAAATTTAGTGTTGTATTCTTTAATGTTACGACACATGGCATTTTTAAGCATTTCGTAACGGTTGTCCATTTCAATACATAACGAATTTAATGTATTAATGACTTTAGTGTTATCCGTTATTATGGCATCTTCGCTATCTGGAAGTTTTGCCAGATAATGACGTTCTATTTTATTAAAAAGCGTTAACTCAACTTTTTTAGGATCGACCAACACAAACTTAACTTCAGCAGGATGTTTCTTATAAAGTAATGAGGTTAAAACAGCATTTAAACCAACCGATTTACCTTGTCCTGTAGCACCAGCCATAAGCAAGTGAGGCATTTTTGCCAAATCGACAACCATCGTTTCATTGCTAATGGTTTTACCAAAAGCAATAGGCAATTCCATATCAGATTTTTGAAACTTTTGCGAAGCAATCACAGATCGCATCGATACAATGGTTGCATTTTTGTTTGGTACTTCTATACCAATAGTTCCTTTTCCTGGTATAGGAGCAATAATACGGATCCCTAAAGCTGAAAGCGATAAGGCAATATCATCTTCTAAGTTTTTAATTTTAGAAATACGTACACCAGCTTCAGGTACAATTTCATAAAGTGTAACCGTCGGACCAATAGTTGCTTTGATGCTTGCAATACCAATTTTGTAGTTATTTAAGGTTTCTACAATTCTGTTCTTATTTTCTTCAAGTTCTTCCTGATTTATGGTAATGCCTTCAGTATCATATTTTTGCAATAAGTCTAAAGGTGGAAATTCAAATTTACTTAAATCCAATGTTGGATCAAATTGTCCGAAGTCTTCAACCAGTTTATTTGAAAGATTATCTGTTTCTGAAACTTCTTCTTCAACAGTTTCAATCTCTATATTTAATTCTGACTCGGATTCTGATTCTGGCTCAGATTTTTTAATCTCAACTTTTGGTGTTTCAACTTTTGGCTCTGGTTTTGTTTGTTTTTTAATTTTAGGCTCAGTGTCGTCAATATCTAGTTCGAAAGCTGATTTAATATCTTCAGCTTCAGCAGACAAGTCATTATCTAAAGGAACAATAATGTCCTCATTTTTGGTTGAATTAATTTCATCTTTGAATTCTTTGTTGGCACTTTTAAAAAGAGCGACAATAGATTCTCCGGTAACTTTAAATCGAATCGCAAGATATATAATCAGAATAAAGACGAGTAGGAGGATAGTGCCAATTTTTCCCATATAATCCTGAAAAAAACTATTCATTTCAAAACCAATAGTGCCACCTAGGGAGTCGTATTTATGAGCAAAAAAACCAAAAAACACAGAAAGCCAAATTGCAATAAGGGTTCCCCAAATCCAATGTCTTCTGAGTTTAGATTTGTTTATATCCAGCGTCACATAAACGCCAGAAAGAAATAAAAGTCCGGAAAAAATAAAAGACGAAATACCAAAAGCCTGATTGATGAATAGATCGCTAACCCAGGCGCCAAGCTTATTGAGCCAGTTTTTAGCTTCAACATCTCTTGAGCCTAATTCGGTAAGTGTGCTCTGGTCTGCTTGTCCGGTAAAGAAAAACGACAAGAACGCTATAAATAATAAAACACCAAGAATAATTAATAAACTACCAAAAATCAGTTTTTGCTGACTTGATAATTTAAAACTTGGTTTTTTTAATTTAGGCGTGGTTTTAGCTTTACTTTTAGTCTTGGTTTTCTTCTTCGCCATTAAAGGGTTCTTAGTGTAAAACAAAAATACAAATTACTAACGTTTATCCTAACTTAAAAGTATTTAAAGCGATTAGATATTAACGGACTTATGAACCTTAAAAAATTTTTGGGAAATAAATAATCATTGCAGCAATTGTAGCCGAAACAGCAGCAATAAAAACAGCTCCGGCTGCAATGTCTTTTATACGACCAATACTAGTGTGTCTGTCTGGATGAATAAAATCTGAAAGATACTCGACTGCAGTATTCATACCTTCTAAGCTCATAACTAAACCTATAAACGCAATTTGTATTAACCATTCTGTTTTAGAAATATCAAAATAAAAACCAGCTATCGTAACAGCAATAGCAATACACACCTGAATCTTTATACTCGACTCAGTTCTAATAAGATATACAGCGCCTTTAAAAGCATAACCTACACTTTTTAGTCTGTTAATTAAAAAAGAGTCTTTTTTCTGTGTCATACAACTATATCACTTTATTTTCAAAAGTGTTTAAAGCTATTTTAATTGCATTGATTATTATTTCAAAGCACCTAAAGCTGCTTTCAAACTGTACTAATGGTTATTTCAAAGCATCTAAAGCTGCTTTGTAATTTGGCTCATCAGCAATTTCAGACACTTGTTCAGTATGTAAAATTTTCCCTTGACTATCAATTACAATAATGCATCTTGACAATAGAGTTTCAAAAGCACCATCTGTAAAATCAAGACCATAAGTGGTTCCAAAGCTTCCGTCTTTGTAATCTGACAAACTTACAACATTGTCTAAGTCTTCAGCACCACAAAAACGAGCCATTGCAAATGGTAAATCTTTAGAGATGCAAAGTACTTTGGTGTTTTTTAATTCGCTTGCTTCTTTGTTAAAAGTTCTGACAGATTGTGCGCAAGTCCCAGTATCTACACTCGGAAATATGTTTAATACTAAGTTGTGTCCTGAGTAATCGCTTAATGATTTAGTAGATAAATCTGTTGCTGTTAATTTGAAATTTGATGCTTGAAATACTGTTTGAGAAAGCTTTCCAATTGTATGTAAGGATTTTCCCCTTAATGTTACGGTTGCCTTGTTTTT
>JAAEZL010000255.1 GCA_018222875.1 Algicola sp. | reverse complement strand
TCATCGGAAAATGACTCGCGTCTTTTTCCGCAACATAATCATACACAATTACGTTAGGCGCAATTTGAACACACACAGAAAATGAACATAGAAAAAATAAACATAGAAGGACTTTTTGGAGAACACGACTACGAAATTCCTGTTTCGGACAATAAGCTAATTCTAGTAGCTGAAAATGGATCGGGAAAAACGACAATAGTTAACATAATATACTATCTATTGACACGACAATGGAATAAATTATTGCGTTACAACTTTATAAATTTATCCGTAACAGTTGATAGCAAAGAGTTTAAGATAGCAAGAGATGAAATGGATATTCTCAATTCACCAAAGATTCAAAAATATTTCAAGAGATATCCTAAAAGCGTAAAAGAAAAATTATCAGACTTATTATTAAACATTGACCCATTTGAAATAATAAAACATCCTTACAAATATGAGTACACAGCAGATAGGTTTGGGATACCTTCACATTTGTTATTTGAGATTTCAAATGCATTAACTCACGAGCAATTATCACTATTTAATGATGTCTTACCTAAAAGAGGAAAAGTTTTATCCAACCTCATAGATTCTCAAATTCTTTACCTACCAACTTACAGAAGAATAGAGCAAGATTTAAAAAATATATTTCCAGATTTAGAATCTGACATTGATAAATATCGTAAAAGGAGAAGACATCGTGAACCGAATGAAGGAAGCTATGTCGAATTAGTTGAATTCGGAATGGAAGATGTGGAAGAAAAAATTAAATATCGACTATCTGAATTAAGAGAAGATTTAAATAACAAATTAAAAAACAATCTTACAGGAGGTTATCTAAAAGATGTAATCAATCGAGTTTATTTAGATATCTCATTCAAACAAATTCAAACCTTCAAAGAAGAAGCTCTTTCCTCAATTTTAGACAGGATAGATGAAAGCGTACTTTCAAAACAGGAAAAAAACAAACTTATTGATTTCGTTAATGACGTTAATCAAAAAGGATCTATCGACAAAGAAGAAAATAAAATAATTGCATATTTCATTTATCGTTTATCAGACATTTATAACGAATTGATGAATGAAGAAAAAGACATTAAAAAATTTGTTTCAATTTGTAATGAGTTTTCAGGAAACAAAAAATTCATTTATGACAACATTAATTTTAAAATATCAATCCATCCATATGTAAACGGGCGAGTTAGAAGAAAAGACGAAATTCTATTCAAAGATTTATCATCAGGAGAAAAACAAATTGTTTCTCTCTTTAGTCATATTTATTTGTCGCGTAGAAAAAAATTCTTTGTTGTTATTGATGAACCTGAATTATCATTATCTGTTCCTTGGCAACAAAGGTTTTTACTAGATATTACTAACAATGAATATTGTAATGGAATAATTGCAGTTACTCATTCACCTTTCATCTTTGAAAATGAATTAGAGCCATATGCAAAAGCACTTAATTCTTTCATAAAAAGATAAATGCCATATGGAGTTTTTAGAATATTTAAAAAATGCAGCGAAATCTAGTACATCTGTTTACACTAAATTTCTTCAGCAATACAAATTCAGAGATAATGATATCCATATTTTTTATGAAGGAAAAGATGACCCTTCTTTTTACTCGAATTATGTAGAGCGTTACAAGAACAAAAGACAACGCATATATTACTATAGAGCACAAAATAAGAAAGGTGTTTATTACAACTATTCTCAAGTCGATTGGAGTCAATACAAAAAGAATCGGGTTTTATTTTTTGTTGACAAAGACTTTCGTGACATTCTAAATGAAGTCTACCCAATTGAATCAAATATTTTTGAAACAAAGTATTATTCAATCGAAAATTATTTAGTCACTAAATCAATGTTTGCTAGATGCTTAAGAGAGCTTCTTTCAATAGATGAAGATAAAATCATAAATAAGATTACAAGAGAGTTTATAATTCAGTTAAATAATTTCCACAAGGAAATTATGCCTGTAATCGCACTTATACTTTATTTCAGGGAGAATAATCTTAATGCAAATTTAAACCAAATCGATTTGTCAAAAGTTTTTGATTTCAAAGAAAAAGTCAAACGCAAAAAGAACATTAAGGAGTTTCTTGAAAAGTCTATGGATACACCAAACGAAGCACCTTGGAAAGATGTTTTGAAACATATTAGAACTATTGACGGAATTAATAACTCTAAATTTTATGTAAGAGGTAAATTTGAGATGTGGTTTTTTATCAAATTTTTGAATTCGCTGCCTGAAATTTTGAACAGTGATAGAAAAAAAGGCGAGCCAAAGATTAAATTGAATGTAAATATTTCTGAATCTACCTTTGTTCAAATTCTTGCACCGAGATTGAGAATTCCGACCGAACTGAAATTATTCTTGGATAGCAATTTAAAAAACAGCGCCTAACAACGTATATAAAAAATAGCGGTTTAATCGCTTAATCAAAGAAAAATGAATAAATTAAAGGTCTGTTATAAACCAAAAAATTAGTGCATAAAACCCACTACGTTTCCTATAAAAGATCATTGGACACAATGAACATGATATTATGAC
>JAAEZL010000254.1 GCA_018222875.1 Algicola sp. | reverse complement strand
AAGACTGAACTTAACGAATTGTTTCTTGAGTAAATATACTAAAGTTATTTGTAATAATTTTTCCGATGGAAAAGAGAAGTAGCAATGAAGCTTATACGTTGTTAGCATACGTTACGTTTAATTTAAAGTAGCAAATTCAAATAATACATCTTTAATTTCGGAATCGACATAAATTAAATTCAAAATAAGCTTTTTGTCATTAATTATTTTTCCATTAAAATCAATAGATCTTTTTCCTAATAGTTTTTTATCCAAAGTATTATCATTCGAAGTCATAAATGATATTTTATCATTTTCGATTTCAAATTTCCCCATTTTGGAAAATGTACCATTTTTGCCAAACCATTTTGATACTGAAGTTGGATTATATTCATTCACAGTTTGCATATATACTGTCCCATCATCATAAAATCTAACATAAGTGTAAATTTCCATTTTAGTTTCACCAGTATTAATTTCACCAGTTTTTGCAATGTACATTCCATCAAATAGAACTTTATGTTTGTTTTGAGAAAATAAACTAACTGAAATGAGCGAATGAAATATTAATAAAACTATTATTTTGTTTTTCATGTGTCGATTTTAATGTATGCTAACGTGTTCGTGTTATGGCTAGTTGCGTTGGCTGGAACTAAGTTAGCAAAAAAGAAACGAACCATTAGGAAAATCCGCTAGGATTTTCCGAGTACACACTGACTAGCAATTAGTTATACACGTTGTTGTAAAATGTTATTCGTTATAATTATTTTTCTATTAGATATTTATTTATGTTTTCAATAACATCTTCTGATGAAGGGAATAATCCATACTTCTTAGCCATTTGACTTTGTATGTTTTCTATATCCTCAATTTTTAAATTTTTTGGACTTAGTTTAGAGTTTTGATTAAAATAATCAGTAACAAAATTTCTTGTGAGAGTATTTTCGTAATTTAAATTGGCTCTCATTAATCTTCGTTTTTCTATAATATTATTGGTATCATTTTTATCTAATCGAAGGTGTGCTATTTCTTTAGCCAAATCATCAAGTTTTGATAAAATATATTTGCTTTCAGCAATCTCTGATTGATTAATTTTTGCAGGAACTATTTTTTTTCCAAAACTTTTTAAGAAAGGTGAATAGTTAGTTTCCGTAACTGATCTTTCATATGTGGCATTAATTCTTTTTACTAGTTCTTTTTTAAAATCAACAATTTTATTAAACCTGAGTGATGAAGGATAATTAATGTGTTCCATTACACCAGTATCAAAAGAATAACCAGTTTTCTCATCTTTAATAATTATTGTTGGTTTATCGAATGCTAATCTCATTCCTAGTTCAAACATTACATTTGGGTTTTTTGAACTAACATCACATATTACAATCTCATCAGTATAAATATTATTTACGATTCTTTCATGAATTAATCCAATTGCTACATCATCGCTCACTAGCCTTGGTACAAACTCAGTTTGATTTACTGCTTCTACTAAAATTGATAAAACTTCATTCCAATGATCTTTTGGATAATCTGAATTAGAAGCAATCGGCATTATAATACCACATTTCTTTTTCTCTATATTTTTTTTGTTATCCGCTTTATCTTTCTTTTCTTCCATCTGAAGTTAATATTTTAATAAATAATGTTTTACAACGAGTTTGTATAAGGTTTGTTGCGGAATTTCAGTCTTGCGTTTTTCAGCAAGGATGAGCCTTTTTTGGCGAAAATTCCGTTTGGAAAAAAAACGCAAGACTGAACTTAACGAATTGTTTCTTGAGTAAATATACTAAAGTTATTTGTAATTATTTTTCAGATGGAATAGAGAAGTAGCAATGAAGCTTATACGTTGTTGTGTGCTGTTTTTTTTAGTATTCACCTCTTAAGACACTATCAACAGAATCAGCAATATCTCGAGCATAAATTGCAATATTTTGACCTGCACTAACGCTATCAGGTTTCTTTTTTACCAAAATTGGACTTATTTTAATTGCTACCTGGATAATTAGTTCTTTGTATTCTTCCTCGTTCAGTTTTAATTTAGCCATAATGTTTATTCAATCATTTATAATTTATTTACTCTTTTTATTTTTTAAGTGAAATTCAGCTAATCCGGAATAAAAATCAGAAAATATTTTTTCATTATTTGTTAGGCTAATTTTTTCTTTAAGTGAATCTATTTTTTCAAGTCTACTTAGAAATGTATCATAATCTAAACTGAGATTTAAACTAAACCATTCAAGTGTTTCACTAGAATTATTTAGTAAATCATTCTGTTCACTGAATTTGGAGTCTCTTTCTATTTTTTCTTCCGCCTCTAATTCAGCATCAATCATTGCTAAATCAAAAAGATCTTCTTTTTTTAAATCCGATGATTTACTTAGGTTTTTCAAATGTTTTGAAATCAAATTTAACGATTCAATTTCAGCTCTGATGTATAATTGTTCTTTTAAATTGTCCATTACTCAAATTATAATATTAAGTAAAAAACTCATTTGAGTTGTTAGTGTTTCCCAAAATTGCACACAACGAGTTTGTATAAGGTTTGTTGCGGAATTTCAGTCTTGCGTTTTTCAGCAA
>JAAEZL010000253.1 GCA_018222875.1 Algicola sp. | reverse complement strand
AACGACGGAAAATAACGAGCGTTTCCAATCGCACGATATCATACACAATTACGTTACCACACATTTGAGAAAAACGCAATGGGAGGATTTACAAATCTGATTTATTTCAAAAATTACTTATCTGAACAATCAAAAAGTCGGATTAAAGAAACTATTGAATCCTGTGGAGAATTTGAATTGGAAAATGACTTGGATTACGATATAAGAGTTGAAAATAATGGAGAAGATTACCCTTTCCGAATTTATTACTCGGATGCGGAACAGGACGGAGACTTTGACTCGGAATCAAAAGCTGAATTTGAAAAAAAGCTTGGTTTTATTCCAAAATGTTATATCGGATTTATGGCTTGGACTAACCAAAAATTCGGACATAAATTTATTGCGGAATTGATGTCCAGAGTAATGGAAATTGAAAACGGATATGTAGATTTTTCGGCAGCAATTGACCCTGATTTTACGGAAAACAAAGAGAAAATAAGAAAGTTGGTTTCAGAAGTTGGCGGAAAAATAATGGAATTAGAATATAAAACAGGAAATGACCGAATTTGGTTTACTCATTTGGCTGACAAAGAATTTTTAAGAAATTGGATTGGACATAAAAAGTTCTACATTCCGAATTAAAAACGTGTGGTAACAACGTGTATAGCTCATTGCGGCTGAATTCCTAATCGGAATTCATTGCAATTTGCTATCTTTCGGTTACGGCGGAAAATCATAGCTGATTTCCCGCAACGAGCCATACACAAAAACGTTAGCTAACATTTATGCAAAACTCCAAAATATATATTATTCTCTTAATCATTTTTATCAGTTGTAAAAAAACAGATATAAGAAATAATTTGGACTTTGAAATTGCTGGAAACACTTATTCTTTTCAGTCTAATTTAAACGATGAGATTGATATTATTGATTTTCAAGATTCAACATTGAATATTTTAGGCAAAAGTCAAATTAATAGTTGGAAATTATCTTATTATGAAAACATTCCTTTTTTAACATTTGAAAGAGCTGTTTCTGGAATAAAAAAAGTGAATGATAGTGTCTACAATTTACATCCTGTTGGCTATCCAAACGATACAATTAAAATGACCTTGTTAAAACCCAAATGGAAAAAAGAAATGATTTATGGAACTTGGATTGAAGAAAGGTTTTTAGGAACTGATTCTTCAGATTTTCCACCTCCTCCAATTTTAGATGTTAAAACAAATTGGCCTCCATCATACTTAATAAGTAAGGAGAAAATTGTACATGATTTTTACACAAAAACTGAATCCAAAATTAGAATAAGTAATAACGGAGAATTTATTTCTATGAATTTAATAGAACCTATGTCGACTGAATATAAAGAAAAGAGTTGGCGGATTACTTATTTATCCGATAGTCTGCTAATTGTAAATAGAAAAATTCAGACTAACTCAAATTCTTATTTAATGAATGAAGATGCTAAATTTATAAAAAAACGTTAGCTAACAACGTGTATAATTCATTGCTCAGTTGGTTAAGACGAGGAAAAATTCTCACATAATTTACTATCTTAGTCTCAACGGAAAATTTGAGCTCAACAGCTTGCATTTTTCCCGCGGAACATCAGCCGCATACGCTAGCTGTAAATCCGCAACAAATCATACACAATTACGTTGGCAACAAGCTGAAAAATGGCATTACTGAAAAATCATTACATAAATCTAGCGATAGTTATTGCTGGAATAATTAACGCAATTGTTGGCGGAATTTTGATTTATTCATCATTTCAAGGTCATTCGAGTTTTGGAGTTATTTCAGGAGCTTTAATACCTCTTGCTGCTTTAGCTTTTTATGGAGATGGTTATGGAAAATATAAAAACTTCGAGATTACAAAAGACGTCATAAAAAAGATATTTAAACCAAGTATTAAAATTGGAATTACTCTTTTAGTATTAATGGTAATTCTCGTAGCTTGGATAAGTATTTCTCAAAACGAAATTTCATTTGATTTTGAATATTTATACTTTTTCACAATCATTCTTTTAATCTTTTTGATTCCAAATTTACTCGTTCAGTTTGGCTTCTATTTATTCTTAAAAAGAAAATGCTAAAAAAGAATCGAAAACTTATTATATTAGTTTTAATCGTAATTCTGACTTTTATTTTCGGAATGCAATACGAATTGGATTATCGGATTTTGACACGCAGAACAGTAAAATATTTTGCGAATTATGAACTCGGGTTTTATGGAGGAAAGGACTTTAGACTTTTTGAAACCGACATTGGTTTCATTCTCACTTTAATTCCAATCGGATTTTATTTCACATCTCGAAAAGTTAGTTCTCTTACCAAAATAATCGGACTGAATTTAGTCTATCTGATTTTAATTCCTGCTTTTTACTGTCTTTTTTGTTATCTCGAAAGTCAGTTTATAAAAATAACTATAACCAATCCAATAATGAATGACGGAGTCTTGAAATATCATCAAAATAACGTGAATTACAGAATGATTATATTTTTGACAATAATTTCGACTTTTATTAGCGGAATAATAATTAAGAAAATAACGAACGAAAAAAAGCCAGTTGCCAACACCGTGTATAATTAA
>JAAEZL010000252.1 GCA_018222875.1 Algicola sp. | reverse complement strand
ACAAAAGATAACTGCAAATTATTTTCATCTAAATAATCATTGATATCATATGGTTAATGAATATACACATTGGTCTTAGTCTCTTCAGCACCTATTGTAAACCAACCACGATTAGCCGCATTGTAATTATCTTTATCTAATGTTATCATGACGTTTTTATAGCCATAATTTGATATATTATATCTGTTATTTACATCAAAATAAAACGCACCATTGTCACTTAGTAAATTACTTATTTTATCAAAAAACAATATTCTACTTTTTTTATCTGGTAAATGACCAATGACATTCCATAAACATGTGATTAAATCATATTTTTTAGTGGAATTAAAATCAAGAAATGACTCATTTACAATGTCAAATTTGGAATCTTGTAATTTATTCAACATCTCAGAACTTTCATCTAGCAACGTCACATTATTTACTGATATGTTGTTTGATATTTTTATTGATCTCCTTCCATCTCCTGCTCCTATATCCAGATAATTTTCAATATTCTTTCCATTGACATCTGTGATAATTAGATGATCAATGGCATCTAAGTAGTTAATTCTTGCGGTTGCTTGCTCACCATAATTGCGAGCAATTTGATCATAATAAGATTTAGAATTATTCATAAATAACCGAACCTTGTTAACGTGTTTTTTGCAATATCGTTAAATATACTAATATCATCATTAGAAAGGAACTTCTTAAACTTTCCAATATTAGTTTTATCAAGCGGCGATTGTAATTTTTCTTTCCAATCAAAGTACAAATCTGGTTCGATTTGAGACTTGCTTTTCTTATAAAAATTTAGTTGATCATCTACGACTGTTAATTCTAATTTATTTAAAATAGATTCAAGCGTCCTTTTCGGTTGTAAAATTAAATCTTTATACAATACTGTCACTTTTTTTGAAGTATCTACAGTTTGAAGATGTGATTCTACTGCTTCTACATTTTCTGACCAAATTTTAGCTATTTCAGAGACTTCGTAAGGTAAATTAGGAGCGTATTTTGATTTCAAACCTCTTTCCTTTAATTTTCTGTATGAGCACGCAACGTCTCTGCCATCACGTATAATATGAATGAAGAATGCTTCAGGATAATAAGCACTTATCTCGCTTAATTTTGATGTCCACAAACTATTTTTATCTCCCCAATATTTGACCTCTCGTTGCTGCTTTTTTGCATAAAAATAATATATCATACTCGTCAAATGCGCATAGTTCAAAATAGTTTGCGTTTCTAAAAAACTCACTAATTTATCTCTATCAATCTGCCATGTCTCAAACTTGGTTGCATTAAATAAGTCTGTCAAATAATCATCTAATTTATTCATTGACCATTTACCGTATTTTTCTTCAAGAAATAAAAAAAAATGCGACTCAGGTGGTATAATAATTTCCGGATGACTGTTTAACATTAACCTTAGCAGTGACGTTCCAGAACGAGGATTACCTAAAACGAATATCGGACATTGCCATGAGTTATTAGGCATTTCCATAAACTATTGAGTTGACTAGATTTATAATATAAGTGACTTCTTTTTCTTCCAAATCAAACGCGGTTGGGAGACATAAAACTCGTTTAGCAATAGTATCTGAGAAAGGCATTTCATTTGAGCTTACATATTCAAGGTTATTCAGTGAAGGATAGAAATAACGTCTCGTGTTTATATTATGATTCATTAATTCATGATAAACCTTTAATAAAATTTCTTCATTGTCGAATATTACTGGAAAATAGCTATAATTCCATTCGGTACCTTTCCTGATTTTGATTGTTTTTAAATTTGAAAGATTAAGACCTGACTTGTACAACGAGTCTACTTGTTTTCGCTTATTGATAATATCATTGATATAAGGAAAAACAGATAATCCCATAGCAGCTTGAAGTTCGCTCATCTTTGCATTAATTCCTACATCATAGAATTTACCTGGTCCATCGTGTCCAAAGTTATGTCTGTAGAACAATCTATCATTAATATCTTTATTTGGAGTAATCCAACAACCTCCTTCAGCAGTATGGAATAATTTAGTAGCGTGAAAACTACAGGTACTAACACTGCCATATGAAAAAATAGATTTACCTTGATACAATACACCAAATGCGTGAGCTGCATCATAAATAACTATTAAGTTATGTTTTTGGGCAATTCTCTCAATGGCTTCAACATGGCACGGATTTCCAAAAACATGTGTTGCTAAAATCGCTGAGGTATTAGGTGTGATGGCTGCTTCAATTTTAGTTTCATCTATCGTTAAATACTCTGGATGAATATCCACAAAAACAGGTGTCAATCCTTCCCAAACAATACTGCTTGTCGTTGCGACATAGCTAAAAGGTGTTGTGATTACCTCATTCCCAGGAATAGCCAATTCTTTCAATGCAATTTGAATTGGCAAAGTCCCATTTGTGGTTAGTGTTAAATGTTCAACATTTAAATAATGCTTCAGTTTACTTTCTAACTCTAAGACTAATTCTCCTCGATTGGTGAGTAAACTATTTTCCCAAATTCTTTTTAGATAAATTGTAAACTCTTCAATTGGCGGCAAAAAGGTTTTAGTGACATTAATTCTTTTCATCATACC
>JAAEZL010000251.1 GCA_018222875.1 Algicola sp. | reverse complement strand
TTTCAACAGAATCTGGCTTAAGCATTGTAAATGTTCTATTTGTTGCCATTTGTTTGTTTTAAATTTATTCAGATAATTTTAATTTAATAAATAAGTATTCATGAAATTGCTTCTAAAACTATCTGTTAAAACAAATCCGCCTCATCGCAATTTTTGTGCAAAAGTAACACATTTCTTTAATAATTCGGTATAATCCATTATTAAAAAATTGTATCTTCGTCATCTATGAATAAAGACGATATTAACAGTATTAAAACGCTTTTAAGTACTCCAAAAGCAATTGTAATCATTCCACATAAAAATCCAGATGGAGATGCCATTGGTTCTTCACTCGGATTGTATCATTACTTAAAAAGGCATAATCATAATGTCATTATTATTGCACCAAATGATTATCCCGATTTTTTGAAATGGATGCCTGATGAAGCCGAAATTTTGAAATATGATCATAAGAAAGAGGATTGTGATGCCATAATTTACAATGCCGAACTTATTTTTACCTTAGATTTTAATTCCTTAGGACGTATAGGAGATATGGAAACTATTGTTTCTCAGTCTGAAGCCATTAAAATTATGATCGATCATCACCAACAACCTGATGATTATGCAACGTACACCTATTCTGATGTTTCAATGTCATCAACTTGTGAAATGGTCTTTAATTTCATTGATATGCTGAATGATCTTGACAAAATTGATAGCGATATTGCTACTTGTTTATATACTGGCATTATGACAGATACTGGTTCCTTTCGTTTTCCTTCAACAACCAGCACAACTCATACTATTGTAGGACAACTTATTGAAAAAGGAGCTGATAATTCTGAAATTCATAACCAGATTTATGATACCAATAGCTATGCAAGACTACAATTACTTGGAAGAGCATTGAGCAACTTAAAAGTTATTCCTGAATACAGAACGGCTTACATAACTTTATCTCAGGAAGAGCTGAACGCCTTCGACTTCAAAAAAGGAGACACCGAAGGTTTTGTGAACTATGGTTTGTCTCTTAAAGGTATTATTTTTGCCGCAATCTTTATTGAAAGTCACCAGGATGACATTATTAAAATATCATTAAGGAGTAAAGGTGATTTTTCTGTAAATGAATTATCCAGAGCCCATTTTAGTGGTGGTGGTCATACAAATGCTGCTGGTGGACGAAGCGAATTAAGCCTGAGTGACACAGTTGATAAATTTATTAGTATCTTGCCTCAATATAAAAAAGACCTAAATCAAGAATGAAACCTATCTTATTTTTACTATTGATTAGCTTGCTTTTTAGCTGCAAGTCTCCAGACGCAAGACGACCAGAATCAGTTAAGTCCGGATCGTTTATAAAAGCTTCTGCCGATAGAAATATCAAGCTAAACAAAAGAGAACAAGCATTAATTCAAAAGATTATCGATAACAATCCTGAAGAAGACTATATTGCTTCAGAAAGTGGATTCTGGTATTATTATAATACTAAAGTCGAGCAAGACACCATTACACCTGAATTTGGTGATTTAGTGAGTTTTAAGTATAATGTGAAAGATCTAAATGAGAATACTATTTATACAGAAGAAGAACTAAGCGTTCAAAATTATGTGATGGACAAAGAGGAATTATTCACAGGTTTGCGTGAAGGTTTAAAACTTATGAAACCAGGTGAAGTAGTCACATTTTTATTTCCATCGCAAAAGGCCTATGGCTATTATGGTGACACCAATCGTATTGGCACCAACATTCCTTTAATATGCAAAGTAACCGTAAATACAATCATACAAAACCAATAAAACACTTATGAAATTGATTAGCAAAACCTTACAACTTTTTATGTTGTTTATACTCATTACAGCAACCTCATGCAAAGAAGAATATCCTGATTTAGAAGATGGTCTTTATGCCGAATTTATTACGACTAAAGATACCATGATTGCTAAATTATTCTACGATAAGGTTCCAGTAACTGTTGCAAATTTTGTGGCTTTAGCTGAAGGAACGCATCCTATGGCCGACGAGGAGTTTAAAGGAAAACCTTATTATGATGGCTTAACCTTTCATAGAGTTATGGATAATTTCATGATTCAAGGAGGTGATCCAACTGGTACTGGTTCAGGAACTCCTGGATACAGATTTACTGCCGATTTCAGTCCAGAGCTAAAACACGATAAACCTGGTATTTTGTCTATGGCAAATGCTGGTGGTTTTAATACTAATGGCGGACAGTTTTTCATTACTGAAGTTCCTTATCCTAGTTTAGACGCTTACAATCCTGATGGTACCTTAAAACCTTGTGATCAACCACGAGTAAGTTGCCACTCAGTGTTTGGAGAATTAGTAAAAGGAATTGAAGTACAAGATTCTATCTCTAATGTAAAAACAGGACCAGGTAATAAACCTGTTGAAGATGTGGTGATTACTAAATTAAACATCATAAGAAAGGGATCTGCAGCTAAAGCATTTAATGCAGCTAAAGTTTTTGAAGACGGATTACCAAAAGTTGAACAAGAGATTGCAAACATTCAAGAAGAGGCTCAAAAGAAAGCTGAGCAGGAACGCAAAGAACGTGAGGCAAAAATTACTGCAGCTGCCGAAGACACTAAACCC
>JAAEZL010000250.1 GCA_018222875.1 Algicola sp. | reverse complement strand
TTTTTTTTCCAAAACGGAATTTTCGCCAAAAAAGGCTCATCCTTGCTTAAAAACGTAAAACTGAAATTCCGCAACAAACCTTATACAAACTCGTTAGCAGCAATTGAAAACCAACATTTGGCTAACTAATAAAATTAGTATATTTACGATGGACTTGTAGCTTAATAAGGCAAAGCACCCTGAAATGGGAAGTTCCCGGTTCAAATCCGGGCTTGTAGTGCGTATTGAATAAATATTCACTACAAGCCCTTTTTAATTTAAAGTATGTTAGAAGTTTATAAAGCAAGTGTTCAAAATGTAAGAGAAGTTAAAAGACAAAGAGCGAAACTCAAGCGTTTATTTAATAACTCTATAAAAAGAAATGAAAAATCCTCTTTTGACGTTATAACCACTCTTTACGCTTTATTGTATTCATCCTTTGCAGAGGTTTGTTTTTTAAAAACAATTCACACACCTTATGGATTAAGTGATAACGAAGTTAAACAAATCAATACCGAAATTGTTGACAATAGAATTCGGACAAGAAGTTTAGAACAAAAGTGGACCAAATGTCTTGAATTAGCGTTCCAAAAGACAGATAATCAAGCTAACAAAGGAGAACTAAAAAATAAAAAACAAAGGCTTGAAAGGTTAATTAAAGAATTTATAATTGAACCAAGCCAAATAAGGAACAAAATTGCTCACGGACAATGGCACACAGCTTTGAATAGTCAGAACACTAAAATTAATCCAAGTACTTCTAAAAAACTGAAAGAATTAGATTTCGTAAAAATTGACATTTTATTTAGTGCCTATGAAAAAATCGGACAAGCGGTTGAAGATTTAATTGAAAGTCCTAAAAAAGCACACTTCAATGATTTTTATAATCATATGACTGAACTTGACGAGTTAATTTTGGAAACAAAAAATTGGACTTTAGAAAGTAAAATAAAGTCATTGAAAGAAAAATTTGAGAGAATAGAAAAAGCAGTACAAAGGAAAAAAAACAACAGCTGCTAACAACGTGTAAGCGCAATAACTACTGAATTCCCTATCGGAAATTCAGTCTTTTTAACTAAATTAGCTACGTCAGTGGAAAAATACTAACGTCTTTTCCCGTTACTGACGCTTACACAAACTCGTTAGCTACAATTAAAAAAATGAATCGATACATTTTAATACTAGGATTTTTGTTTTTAATATCAAGTTGTAAATCGACTAAAAACGCAACCGAATCTGATTTTTACTCGGAAAATAATAAAATAAATTTATTTGCATTCATTGGAAAAAAAATGTCAGTAAAAATTTTTGAAAGAGATACTACGGCAACAGAAAAATTTATTGGAATTGATGGAGATACTGTTGTTCAAAAAGTCATTTATTTTGACCAACGATTTAAAGCTAAATATAAAATTGAAAAACCATTATTTAATAACTTTAGACAGGATACTATTTCATTTCTTGTTTACGACCATTATGGAAGACCAAAATTTGAAAAATATGAATATGCAATAATGTATGTTTCCAAATCTGACAAAAATAGCGGATTCTATCTTCAGAAATATATGTTTGACCCAGTTAAAAAAAATGATGACGGAACTTGGAGCGGAATAAATGGAGAATCTATAAATGAACTTTTTGAAAATAAGAAAAACGGATATTTAAAAGCTCGTGGAATTTTTCAATAGAAATTTATAAAAAACTGTAGCTAACACCGTATATAATTTATTGCTGGTTCTAGCCTACTTACGAAAATCCTCGCGGATTTTCTATTCGTTTTTATTTGCTAAATTAGGTGCTTAAAACACGCAACAAACCATATACAACAACGTTAGGCACAAGCTCCGAAAATCAACTATATTGAACAAACTTCTATCAAATTTACTTATTGCTATTATTGCAACCATATTGTATCTCGTAATTAATGAACTTATTGGTGTTTGGGGAGGAATAGCAGATTCAATTGGTTTTGAAAACTACTATAAGTATTATTTGTTAATACAAGGAGCTTTACAAACTCTTGCTGTATTAATATTTATTTACTTTATAAGAAAGAGAACTTTCAAAAATCTAGTAAAAGAAACAGATAGGAAATGGTATATCATTGCACTAGCACTCGGAATTAGTTTTGTTTACTTACAAACTCCGTTAAAATAGGTTTATAATTTCTTTTTTAATACAGATTATTTTATTGTTTATGATCTTGATGGTTTATCACAACTTTGGAATATTAATTTTATCTCTTCAATAATTCTCATTCCAATTGGTGAAGAACTTTTCTTCCGAGAATACATTCAAAACAATTTGCAAAAGAAAACAAAAATTATAGTCGCAATTTTATTTGCTTCTCTCCTGTTCGCATTGATTCATGCACCTTATATGAATCTATTTTTTGAAGAATTTCAACAAACTTGGCATTTAACATACTTAACGTTTTTCGGAGGATTAATTTCTGGATTGATATACTATAAATCGGAATCTATTGGACCTTCGATAATTTTTCACATTTTTTGGAACTTAACAGCACACATTCTCTGAATTGAAAAAAAGCCAGTGCCTAACAACGTATAAGCTTCATTGCTACTTCTCTATTCCATCGGAAAAATAATTACAA
>JAAEZL010000249.1 GCA_018222875.1 Algicola sp. | reverse complement strand
GTAACAATACTACGTTTTATCTTCACGATGACAAAAAAATATTTGTAACTAAAACATTAAAGTATTTTGCAGACCTGTTAAAACCTTACGGGTTTTTGAGAGTGCATCAAAGTCACCTTGTGAATTTACAATACATTAGCGCTTTTATAAAAACAGATGGAGGTTACTTAATGCTTAAAAACGGTAATAATGTTCCTGTTTCGGTACGAAAAAAAGCGGAAGTGATAGACGTCTTAGATCAAATGCACAGATAAATTGCGAATTTTGCAATACAATAAATAAAACCAAAATACAGATAATATCGTACATATGCTGAAAGTAAATGGCGTTATAACAAGGTGTTAAAACTAAAATAATGTTGAATTACTTTTAATTATGTCAAAAAAGCATATATTTGACATTAGTAAAATTTTAACGTTTTTAAGACAAATAATTACATTTCATCGGTATATTCAGTCTTTTAGTATGTAGTTTTTATATTTTATTTTGTTGACACAGTTTTTTTTATACTTTTACCGCCTAATGAAAATACAAAACAGGAAATATCTCGCCTCAATCTTATTTGTATTAATAAGTTTTGTATGCAATGCGCAACCTGATGGTTCGCCACCTCCTCCAGTACCACCACCACCACCTGGATTGCCAATAGATGATTTTTTACCTTTTTTATTCGTTATTGCTCTTATTTATGGAGTATTTAAGAGATTCAAATTTTCTAAACGCTAAGAAGAGATTTTATTTATATCGTAGAGCTTCTTTATATATTTTCCAACAACATCAAATTCTAAATTAACAACAGTTCCTTTTGTAAACGTGTTAAAATTAGTGTGCTTATAGGTATAAGGAATTATAGCCACACTAAACCTATTTGTTTCAGAGTTTACCACAGTCAGACTTACACCATTCACTGTAATTGATCCTTTTTCTATGGTGATATTGTTTAGAGTTTTGTCGTATTCAAAAGTAAAATACCAGCTTCCGTCAACTTCTTCAACAGACTTGCAAATTGCCGTTTGGTCAACATGACCTTGAACAATGTGTCCATCAAGACGATCTCCAAGTTTCATAGCGCGCTCAATATTAACCTGATCTCCCGTTTTTAATTCGCTGAGATTGGTTTTGTCTAATGTTTCTTTTATTGCTGTAACAGTATAGCGATCACCTTCAAGATGAACAACAGTTAAACAAATGCCATTGTGTGAGACACTTTGGTCAATTTTTAATTCATTTGTAATTTTTGATTGTATCGTCAGGTGAAGGTTTTCTTGTTCTCTTTCCAATTTGATAACATTCCCTAAATCTTCAATAATACCTGTAAACATAATGTCAATTAAATGGTTAAATTTGTAATTACAAAAATACACACAAAAGATAGCATTTAATTAAAACAGCTTATAAATTTTAGCTAATTCTGTAGCGTAAATACATGAAAAAAGACACAAAAATAAAACTAGGAATATCAATAGGAGACCTCAATGGAATTGGTTCAGAAATCATTATAAATACATTTGAAGACAACAGAATGTTAGAGTTCTGTACACCAGTAATTTTTGCGTCTATTAAAACGATGTCTTTTTTCAAAAAGCACTATGGAAGTTCTATCAACTTTCATGGAATCAACCATACAGATCAAATCGTTGAAGGTAAAGTGAATGTCCTCAATGTATGGAAAGAGAATGTAACCATAAACTTTGGAGAAGAGGATGTGAACATAGGAGCGTATTCGGTTAAATCACTTGAGAAAGCAACTGAAGCACTAAAAAGTGAAACCATAGATGTTTTAGTCACAGCTCCAATTCACAAACACAATATTCAGTCTGAAAACTTCAAATTTCCTGGTCATACTAACTATTTAGCCGAACAACTGGGAGGAAAAAGCCTCATGTTCATGGTCACAGAAAATCTAAAAGTAGGTTTGCTTACAGATCACGTTCCCGTTAAAGATGTTCCACAGCACATTACTAAAGAACTCATCAAGGAAAAAATAGAAACTGTTTATAATTCACTGGTTAAAGATTTCAGAATTAACAAACCAACAATTGCAGTTCTCGGAATTAATCCACATGCAGGAGATAATGGAGTGATTGGAAATGAAGACGAAAACATATTGAAACCAACCTTAGAACAGATTAGAGAGAAGAAAAAACTGGTTTATGGTCCGTATTCTGCGGATAGTTTTTTTGGTTCAGGTAACTATAAAAATTTTGACGCTGTCATTGCAGCATATCATGATCAGGGATTAATTCCTTTTAAAACGATCGCTTTTGGAAGCGGTGTTAATTACACAGCTGGTCTAAGTAGAGTACGAACTTCTCCTGACCATGGAACCGCTTTTGAAATTGCCGGAAAAGGAGAAGCTGATAACAGTTCTTTCAAGGAGGCTGTTTTTACGGCCATTCAAATTTTTAAGAATAGAAACGAATATGAATCCATCTCTAAAAATCCTTTAAAACCCAGACCTAAAAAGATATAAACAATTTTTGTTTATAAGGTGTTAGAAGTTAATAAAAAATGTATATATTTGCAGGCTCAAAATGAATGCGATGATGAAGCCCTTAAAAGACTATACCATACCTTATGTTGGTCTCAAAATAG
>JAAEZL010000044.1:24117-24694 GCA_018222875.1 Algicola sp. | reverse complement strand
CTGATCGACCTTGAGAGTCTGTAAATGAACGTTTTATAGCCTCAAGATAGCGTTGTAGTTTTAAGTATGCATCTTCGTCTATGTGGAAGAATATACCTGCTAAATTTATGTTGACTGTCTTATTCATTATTTTTTGATTTTTGTCTGGTTACTAGGTTAACTGCATTTTGTAATTCGGTCCATGTACCATTCAGTTCTTTTAAAAACAACTGTCCTGTTTCTGTAAGACCGTAATATTTTCGTGGTGGTCCTGAGGTGGATTCTTCCCAACGGTAATTGAGTAATCCAGCATTCTTAAGCCTTGTGAGTAGTGGATAAATGGTACCTTCTACAACAAGCAATTTTGCATCTTTGAGTGTGCTTAAGATTTCTGCGACATATGCATCTTCATCTTTTAAGACCGATAATATGCAGTACTCAAGGACACCTTTTCGCATTTGTGCTTTTGTGTTTTCTATTTTCATAAGTGATTTCTATTATTTTTCAAAGGTCTTATGCAGTTCGCATCTGAGACATTTTGATAATTCGACAATACGTTTAGATGATGCTCGTGTCATATTCTAAATAGATTAAATTT
>JAAEZL010000044.1:20269-24107 GCA_018222875.1 Algicola sp. | reverse complement strand
AATATTGATTTTATTTTAAAAAGTCGATTGTTAGCGGATAATGATAAAGTTCTCCATCGCGAGCTTTTAAACTGGCAATGACTATGAAAACAAGTTCAAGTATAAATCCAACAACAGCTAGAGCTCCTAAACCACCACCAATGTATAATAGAGGTGAAGGCTCTGAAATGTTAAGATGAATGCCATCAAATGGATCAATGTCAAGAAAATCGAAAGAACTAAAAAGGTTGAAAAGAAAAAAAGGAACGGTTAATAAGCCTAAAATAAGTGCATAAAGCAAGATGCTCATTTGAAAATTGATAGCTTGCTTACCATGACTATCTATAAATTCTGATTTTTCTTTGTTTGCCATCCATAATACAATTGGGCCTATAAAATTTCCAAAAGGGATTAGAAACCTTGTAAAGGTTGATAAATGAATGAAGGTTGCAATATTTTTCTGGTGGTTGTTTAACATGATTATAAAAACATATAGTAATTTCTTATACAAATATATGTCTAAAAGAAGGTATTATGTTACACATAGTACTTAAATTTAACATAATATTAACAAATTGAGATGTGGATTATTTTCAATATTTTAGCTAAAACTTCCAGTAAACATGAACATTTCGCCAAGAAAACTAAATACATTTTTATTATTTAAACTGCCATCAGCATATTTTTGTGGTGTGCGTACAACGTCCTTATCCGATACGACCTGTGTTGTTTCGGTTAAGCACAGATGGATCAACCAAAACCCTTTTAATTCAATGTTTTGGGCTGTACAAGGTATGGCAGCTGAACTCACGACAGGCGCATTAGTGATGTCGAAAATTAAATTAAGTGGACAAAAAATGTCGATGCTGGTCACAAATAATGATGCGACTTTTACTAAAAAAGCCACTGGAAGAATTCAATTTACGTGCAATCAAGTAAAAGCTATTGCTTCAGGCGAAGGACAAACCATACGTTTAAATTCAAAAGGCATTAATAACGAAGGAACTGAGGTTTCAGATTTTAATTTTGAATGGTCTATTAAAGTGAAAAGTAAAAAGTAATTAGTAGGAAAGTAGGGTAGTAACAGTTTTTGAAAATTTTGTAACAAAACCGAATACAACTCAACATATAAACAAATCAACAATTAAAAAACATACAATATTATGACATCACACGAAATAGATTACAGAATTTACGGAGAAGAAATGCAATTCGTAGAAATTGAACTTGACCCTCATGAAGGCGTTATAGCTGAAGCAGGAAGTTTTATGATGATGGACGATGGCATCAAAATGGAAACCATTTTTGGTGATGGTTCCGAAAAAAACAAAGGGTTTTTAGGTTCTATTCTAGGTGCAGGAAAGCGAATCTTAACAGGTGAAAGTTTATTCATGACAGCGTTTTATAATGATTTAACAGGAAAGCGAAACGTCTCCTTTGCATCACCTTATCCAGGAAAAATAATCCCTATTGATTTAACCGAATTTAGAGGGAAATTCATTTGTCAGAAAGATGCATTCTTGTGCGCGGCAAAAGGGGTAAGTGTAGGTGTTGAATTCTCAAAAAAACTTGGGCGAGGTTTATTTGGAGGGGAAGGCTTTATTATGCAAAAACTGGAAGGCGACGGAATGGCATTTGTTCACGCTGGAGGAACTATGGCTAAAAAAGTATTACAAGCAGGAGAAACTATGAAAGTTGATACAGGTTGTCTTGTTGGATTTACGCAAGGTGTCGATTATGATATCGAATTTGTAGGAGGCATAAAAAATACGGTCTTTGGTGGAGAAGGGTTATTCTTTGCAAAACTACAAGGGCCAGGAACCGTATACATTCAATCGTTGCCATTTAGCAGATTGGCTGGACGCGTGTTAGCTTCTGCTCCAAGAGGAGGCGGAAAGGATAAAGGAGAAGGTAGCATTCTTGGTGGCTTAGGCGATTTATTAGATGGTGATAATCGATTCTAGAATATTAAATTTGTAACAAAAATTAGAAAAAGGTTGCTTTTAATGAGTAACCTTTTTTAGTTTTGGAATTATAAAAAACAAAAGATAAAGAACTTCAAAAAACAGATGAGAATAATAATATGTAGTATATTATCTTTGTTTACCTTTTTAAGTTATGGTCAAGAAGAGCACAATGTCTTTTTAAAATATATGGACTCTGCTTACGCTACCTATGAAAACAAACCAGTTTTAGCAACTGCTTTTTTAGACTCGATTCCTAGTCCAGTAGAACAAAGCTTAAAAGGTCATTTAGCTGAATATTATAGATTGAAAGTCCTATTAAATGATAAATTAAACAACAGTGCCGAACTTGTTCATAATTCTTTGTTGGCTCTCAAGTACGCAAAAGCTGAAAATAATTTTGAAATTGCAGGCGTATCATCTATAGAATTATTCTACAACACCTATTTAACAAAGCAAGATTCTACAGCTTTTACATATCTTAAAGATGCTGAAACCTATTACAGGAAAGCTAATAATATAATTGGACTTGCAGAAGTGAAACAAATGTATGCGTATGTCGAACTTCATAAACAGAATTATGTAAAGAGTAATGAATTAATTTTAAAACATTTACCAGAATATAAAAGTATAAAGGATGATGGGTACTATTATATGTATGCGTTGTTTATGTTGAGTTCTAATTATATTCATCAAGGGGATCTCGAAAATTCACATACTTATTTTCAGCGCTTAAAAGCATTAAAACAAGATACCACAATCTCAAAACACCTTTTCGATGTTCATAAAGTGTCTTTAAATTTATGTATTGCAGATTACCATCTTGATAAATCACATTTAGATTCTACAAGGTATTATCTGAAAAATGCTGAAGAACTAAGATACGCAATGGGAAACAGTGATATAGAATTGTACTTTAATATTTACAAAGGGTACTTTGAGCGTTTAAATGATCTGGAAGGTAAATCCAGATACATTGATTCTTTGGCTAACTTTCAGGCGGATTTACTGGCAAAAAATATAACGGCAAGTGTCAATATCAATGAATCCTTAAAAAAGTCTGAAAACCAACTAGAAATTGAAAGCAGTAAAAAGCAATTCAATAAAAAGATAGTGATAGTCTTATTGGTCATAGTAGGTGTTCTTTTTTTACTAATTATAATTCTGTATAAAAAATATAGAGTTAAAATCAAAGAGTATATTTATAAGTCCAAGACCTCTTCAGATTTGAAATCTAACCATGAAAAACTACAGGTCAAGGTCGTTGGATTGGAGCAATATATATTGAAAATTAAGGATGAAGTAAAGATGATTTCGTCAATTTCTGAACCTCTCGAAATACGTAAAAACATCAAAGAACTCTACAAAAACATACATCTCAAATCTTCGACAGAGTTAATGAATGGTGAAAGTCATTTGGAATTGATTAACGATTTAAATGCTGAGTTTTTTACGAGAATTAAGAATACTTATCCACAATTAAACGAATCTGACATTATTATTTGTTATTATGTATATGCAGGTTTTAAAAATAAAGAAATAGCGAGTTTACTAAATGTTTCAGTTCGATCTGTTGAAAGTAAACGCTATAGGGTAAATAAAAAATTAGAAATAAAAACTAAGGAGACTAATTTGCTTCAACATCTTCAAAACGTTCTTAGTTAATTCATTACCATATTTAGTTGTCAAGTTAACCTGTATTTTATTGATTTCATCGATGTGAGTAGTAGATGCGTAGTTTGTATTATGTGTCTATTTAGTTTAGTTAATCATATTTGTAGATAGAAAATTTAAGCTATTATTCAATTTTAAAAACTACAATTATGAAGAAAACAATTACTCTTTTATTTTTAATTTTTTCGATTTTGTCATTTTCACAAACCGTAGATTACAAG
>JAAEZL010000044.1:15787-20259 GCA_018222875.1 Algicola sp. | reverse complement strand
AAATCAGATGCGACAAGAACTTGCTCCATTGAGATCAAGTACATCCAAAACCGATATTAAAAGAATTAAACAATTTGAACGTTGGGCTTACTACTGGAAAGATCGTGTGGATTTAGAAGGAAACTTTCCAAGTGAGTTGACAGGATATTACAATGCTGGGATATTAAATGCAGATGGTACTTTAAATACATCTAATGCCAGTTTGAACAGATCTGCACAAAGCATGCAGCCATGGGTTAATATAGGACCACAAACAGTCCCTGATGCTAATGGCTATCCTAACGCACCTCAAATGGGAAGATTGACAAGTTTTAAGAGATATGTAAAAGTGCCAGAAGCTCAAAACGTTATTTTTGTAACAGCACCAGTTGGTGGAATCTGGAAATCTACAGATAATGGTAATACCTGGTCTCCAAAGCTAGATTATATAGCTGGTATTGGTGTTACTGATCTTGACGGAGCTTCAAGTGATGCAAATAACCCTGGAACCATTTATGTCTCCACTGGAGATTATGATGCAGATCATATTAAGTCTATAGGTGTTTTAAAATCAACAGATTTTGGAGAAACTTACCAGTCAACAGGATTAACATTTACTTTAGATCAACAAGAAACTACGTCTAACTTGATTGTTTTAGATGATAACACAGTCATTGTAGGAACCAATAAATTTATCAAAAAAACAACTGATGGTGGTGCAACATGGACTAATAAATATGTGCACAATTACGACGATGCTATCATTGGAAAATTTCACAGAAGCGGCACAAATATTATGGCATGTGATAGTTGGGGAGGATTGCTGTTCTCTTCAGATAGTGGAGAAACCTGGACACAGCTAATTGTTGAAGGAAACAGTTATACAAGACATGCCTCAACAACTAATGATTCGGGTGTGTTTTACGTTCAGAATGAAGCAGGTCAGGTGTATTCTTACGATCCGTTTGCGACATCTCCAGCATTAACTTCAGTTGGTATTCCAACGACTGGATATAACGCTCAGGGTGTATATAATCAGGCTATCGCTGTTAAAGATGGATTAATAATCAGTGGTGGTGTTGATGCTATAAACTCTGATAACAATGGAGGTTTTTGGTACACTACATTAAATAATGCTTGGGAAGATAATTCATCAGCTGGCTCATATGGTCATGCAGATATTCATGAAATGGGACCTTTAGATTCAGGATATTCGTTCTGGGCTGTAAATGATGGCGGATTAATTTATTTTGATTACGCAAATATTTCAGATGAAACATCTACTGTTGAATATATTTCTGATGGTGTAGTTGTGACTCAAATTTATTCTGTAGCGATTTCTCCACAAAGTGAAGATCATAAAATCATAGGTAACCAAGATAATGATGGTTATAGTTTAGAGATAAAAGATAATACATTGCAATGGGTGTCTGCTTTGGCAGGAGATGGTACGTGTACTGCTATCGATTATACAAATCCACAAATCCGTTATTTAGGTTCTCAAAATGGCGCTTTAAGTAGAACTGATACAGGTTTTCCATCTTATGATACTGCTACATTCTTAAATACTCCTGCAACGGGAGCGCCTTTTGTGTGGACTCTTAAAATGAATAGTACTATACCGACAACATTATATGGTGGATTTGCTGAAGTATTTAAAACAACAGATAAAGGAGTTACCTGGAATAACTTAAACTCTGGTGCAGGACAAATTTCTTACATTGAAACATTTGGTAATAACTTATTAGTCATTGGAGAAAATGGAGCTAGAAAATCTTCTGATGATGGAGTGTCATGGTCTGGTATAACTGAGCCAGAAGCTACGGCTAAATTGAATTCTTTATCATTAAATCAAAACAATAATAGTATTATTTATGCTACTGTAAATGGTTATGTTGATGGTTCTAAGGTGTTTAAATCTACTGACGGAGGAAGCACGTGGACAAATATTTCTGCAGGTTTACCAAATATAAAAATGACACAAGTTGTTTTTAAACAAAATCAAGGCACTAATGAAATACTTTTTGCTGGTACAGAAATAGGAGCTTATTTTAAAGTAGGTACAGCAGATTGGGAAAAACTAGGACAAGGTTTACCAAATGTTAATATCAGTGATATTGAAATTAATTATACGGTTGATAAATTAGTCGCAGCAACTTACGGTCGTGGTCTCTGGGAAATTAGTATTAATAATAACACGCTTGGAGTTGAAGAGTTAGAAATCACTGATGATCAAACACCAGTTATTTATCCTAATCCAATTTTAGAAGGTGAATTGAATATTAAGATTCCTAGTAGTACAGGTAGTTATGAGTATGTTATGTATAATGTAGTGGGAGGACTTGTTTCTAAAGGACAACTGAACCCTGGATTAAATGCTGTTGATGTAAATGAAATTGCATCTGGTATTTATGTTTTGAGAATTGTAAACGGGAACTACGTTTCTACTCAAAAAATTGTAATTAAATAAGTTGTTTATATACAGAATACAGTCGGAAATTGAAAAGATTATTCGACCGTATTCTGTTAAATTTTTCTTTAGAATTACGAAACATTCATTTTTTTTACTAAATTTAAAAAGTAATTAAAAACAAATAGCCTATACACACTTCTACTTAACTAAACCTAAATTCAATTAAAAAATGGCAAGAGCAATGTTCGAGTACACCAAAACAGTACTTGCAAAAGTAAGTTTTGATAGTACGTTGTTCTGTAAAGAATTAAAAAAAGCACTTAGTCGTTTGTTACCTTACGAAATAGAAGAGCTTAAGATTTACATTAAATCTTTAATTCTACAGAATCCAGACTTAAACCAATGTTTAATATTATTAAAACAATAGAAAAAAGCGACTTACGGGTCGCTTTTTTTATACTTTTTAATCATTTTATTTTGGTAATGGGCTAATAATATCAACATTTTGAAATGCGATTGCTCCTCTAATGATGCCAGAAATTACATTGTGGAGTGAATCAATAATCTGCATTTTTAATTCGTTTTTATGATAGATAATACTAACTTCTCTTGCTGGAGAAGGATCTGCGAAATGTCGTAGTTTGTCTCTTTGTTTATCACTTAATTCTATAGTGTGTAAATAGGGCAGTAAAGTCATACCTAAGCCTTCATTTGAAAGTTTGATTAATGTTTCAATACTTCCGCTTTCTAACTGAAATTGATCATCAGTATGGTTTTTAAAAGTTTTACATAGATTAATAACACCATCTCTAAAACAATGTCCATCTTCCAATAAAAGCATGTCATCAACATCTAAGTCTGCTGTTTCTAAAGTTTTCTTATTGTATAATCTATGATCATTTGGTACATAAGCAACAAAAGGTTCATAATATAACACGCGTTCTTTAATCGTTTCTAGTTCCAATGGAGTGGCAGCAATTGCAGCATCTAAATGACCATCATTAATTCTGATTATAATTTCTTCAGTAGTTAGTTCTTCAATTTTGAGTTTTACTTTAGGATATTTTTTTATAAATGCTTTTAAGAACATAGGTAAAAGTGTTGGCATTATTGTAGGGATAATTCCAAGTTTAAACTCACCACCAATAAACCCTTTTTGTTGATCTACAATATCTTGTATACGCTCAGATTCATCAACAATATTTTTTGCCTGAAGAACAATTTTTCGTCCAACATCAGTCAATTCAATGGGTTTTTTACTTCTATCGAAGATTAAAACATCCAATTCATCTTCTAATTTTTGAATTTGAGTACTCAGGGTTGGTTGCGTGACAAAGCATTTTTCTGCTGCTTTGGTAAAGTTTTTATGCTCAGCAATTGCTAAAACATAATTTAATTGTGTTATTGTCATGTTTATTCATTTAGACTATAAAGATATAAATACTATTCATAAAAACTATAATAAATTAAATTAATTAATATTTATATTTGTATTAACAAAAACAATATAATTATGACATTAAATAGTATAGGTTTAGACACCAAAAAGACAAAATCGATTGCTAAAGATTTGAATAATTTATTAGCCAGTTTTCAAATTTATTATCAAAATTTAAGAGGTATCCATTGGAATATTAAAGGAAAACGTTTTTTTGATTTACATGTAAAATTTGAAGAATTATACACAGATGCCAATGTTAAAGTCGACGAAATTGCTGAGCGTATTTTAACTTTGGGAGAAACACCTTTACATACGTTTGAAGATTATGTAAAAGTAGCAAAAGTGCCTGTAGGGAAAAACATTTCTGTAGATGAAAAAGCTGTTAAATTGATAGTAGATTCATTAACGGAGCTTTTAAAGATTGAGCGACAAATCCTCGATCTTTCAGGAGAAGTAAACGATGAAGGAACCAACTCTATGATGAGTGATTTTATAACCGAACAGGAAAAAACAGTTTGGATGATGAAAGCCTGGTTAGGTGAAAGTGTTTAAAGATTAATAGCAAAAAGTAAAAGCCCTTTGAAAACATTTCAAAGGGCTTTTTTTATGTGTTTATATATTAGTTACAATTACGTTCGA
>JAAEZL010000044.1:0-15777 GCA_018222875.1 Algicola sp. | reverse complement strand
AAATTGAATAAACTCGTTACCATCAGCAGATTCTATGACGACAAATTCTTCACTACATTCTGTAACAAACCAGTCATATTGAGAAAATTCATTGTATGGTGAACTCGAAATATTAAATGACATTAAAAGAAATCCTTGTGATGGATTAGAGGTTAACCACCAATCACCACCAACAGTTTGATTTGTACCTTCACTTGTAATTTCTACAATTCCGCTTTGAAAAAATTGTGCTAACTCAGCATTTACAGTAGCGTAAAGACTTGTAGTCATATACCAGTTACATTGCAATAAATAAGCATATAATTCCTGCTCACTACATGTGCTAGGATTATTTATATTACAATCCTGTTCAAAAATTATGGATTCATCTCCTGACTCCAAAATTAATACGTCATTGGTCTCACAAACCGTTACAGTCCAATTTAAATCTGATACCACATTATATGGTTCTGGTAAATCAAAATAAATAGAAACTTCTCCACTTATGGTATTGGTCTCAATAGACCATATGCCGTTAATTGGATCATCAGATCCTGTATTAGTTGTAAGCATTACTGTTCCGTCAAGATTGAACTCATAACCAATAATATTATTTTGTAACGTTGTATTAGCAAGCCATGTACATTCAATTAAATTCGCAATAATTTCTTCCTCATTACAAACAGGTTGCTGTGTTTCACAATCTACAAAATCTGCTTCCGTAAATCCTTCACATTCTGCTTCACAAGCATTTAAAAATGTGATGATTTCAGTATTTCCACTAGGAGATTTAATTTCAACACATACAGGTTCTACAACAGCAGGACATGGACAACCATTATTGCTCTCGCAATATTCTAAAAGAGCGATAAATGCTTCTTCATTTCCAATAGTTAATAGTTCGTCATTAACAGTAACATCAAATGAATACACAAAGTCAAAGTAATATGCATTATAAAGTGCATTATCTAATTCAACTTGAGAATTTACAGTAATCGTTTGATTCTGATTCGTCACTATAGTTAACGGGAAAACAAATTCAAAACAATCATTGCCACCAGGATTATTGAAGTCACCCAGGCAATCATCTACAAAATTATTTGGTGTAAAACCATCACACATGGCATAACACTCATTAGGATATGTTATAATAAAGCTTTCTCCATCTGGTGCTTGAATTTCAACGCAAACAGGATCAAATACTTCAAAACAATCGCAACTGTTAACTGAATCAAAATCACAGCTTTCTAATAAATCATAAAACTCATTTTCATTATTAATAGTCACTATTTCAATAGCTCCAGAACCGTTATATGTTTCAACATTGAAAGGGAACTCAACGCCATCAATATATAAATCGTTAGTTGAATTGATTAGAATTGTAATCAAATCGTCTAAACTATTTACACTTACTGTAGTGCCATTGTTATAAGATAAGTTTAAGGGATAGACAAAATCAAAACAGTAATCAAAAACAATATTTCCCGAAGGATTTGCCGATGCAATAACATCACCTTGATCATTAAATTGTTGAGCAAGTCGGTTTAAAGATTCTGTGATAGCTTCAGTTTTATCAATATTTTGTTCTTCAACAATAGAATCATTATTAGAACAAGAGGTTAAAAAACCTGCAATTAGTGCAAAATTTATAAGAATTAATTTAAACTTTTTCATCATAGAAATTTTATGGTTAATGTGTTTTTTTGGCGATTAATCATAACTAAGACAACTCTTAAAAAAAATACCCTACTTTTTTCTCTAACTATTTTTTAGTTAGTTTTGAAACATCGATTTCTAACACAACCAATGCCTAAAGATCAACAAAATATTTGCCATTCAAAAACTTTTGAAGCGCTCTACAAATTGTATGCTAAGGATTTAAGACGTTTTATTTTTTTTAAAACTCAGGATCTTGATAAGGCTGAAGATATATTACAAGATTCGTTCATAAAATTATGGAATAACTGTAATAAGGTTAATTATGATAAAGTAAAAAGCTATTTGTTTACTGTCGCTTCAAACACATTTTTAAATGCTATAAAACACGAAAAAGTTGTAAGAAAACATCGTGAAGGTATTACAAATCAGGAAACCAATGAAACTCCCGAATTTATAATGCTGGAAAAGGAGTTTATGGATAAGTTAGAGAGAACCATCAATTCTCTGCCCGAAAAACAAAAAGAAGTGTTTTTATTAAATCGAATTGAAAAAATGAAGTATAGAGAAATTGCCGAACGCCTTGATATTTCTGTTAAAGCAGTCGAAAAGCGAATGCATTCAGCCTTATTGGTGATAAGAAAACACATTGGTAATATTTAAAATAATATTTAAAGTAGGGTTTTAGATAACCGAGTTGTCTTACTATTAGAAAACCATGAAAAATAAAGACACACATAGTACAAACGATACCTTTTTAGCGCAATGGCTTGAGGGAAAACTCTCAGATGTTGAACTGAAAGAACTGGTGTCTGAAAAGGATTATACGTCATTTTTAAAAATCAGAAAAGGTCTTGAAGCCTATAGTGGTTTAGAGGCTTCAACTGATTCGTCTTTTTCTAAAATACAAGAGCAAATTTCTAATAAAAAAGGAAGCGTGCGTAAGTTAAATGCTAATCTATGGCTGATTGGTATTGCGGCTTCTATTGTTTTGTTTTTCGGATTATTTTCAATCCTGGGAAATGATATGGTGCGTATTGAAACTAATTATGGTGAACAGAAAACCTTCGCTTTATTAGATGGTTCTGAGGTTATTATGAACTCCAGATCTACCTTGACTTATAACAAAGATAACTGGGAAACTAATCGTAAACTTGAACTCCATGGTGAAGCTTATTTTAAAGTTAAAAAAGGAAGCACATTCACTGTTGAAACAGAAAATGGCAAGATTCAGGTTTTAGGCACTCAGTTTAATGTAAACTCAGTTAATGACTTACTTGAAGTGGTTTGTTTTGAGGGCAAAGTCAGTGTCAGTTCTAAAGATGAAAGCTACGTGTTACTGCCTTCAAATTCTGTAAGGCGCATCAATGGTAATGCTATTGAAAAATGGAACAATCCTGATGTTAATCCGAGCTGGATTCATGGTGAAAGCAGCTTTAAAAGTATGCCTTTAACGTATGTTATTTCAGCTTTAGAATTACAATACAATATTGATATTCATTCAGGTGCTATTGACACTAATGTCATTTATACAGGTAGCTTTACTCATAAAAATTTGAACACTGCATTACAAACAGTTTTCAAATCCTTGCAGATACAATATTTTGAAAAAGAAAAAGGAAACATTTATTTGAACTTAAAGTGAAAAAATTGATTATTTGCTTTTTGGTAGTTTTACCATATTTAGCCTTTTCGCAAGAAGAGGCTAAATTGTATATTAGTTTCAATTCATCCTCTTTACAAACTGCATTTGAAACTATCGAAAAGGTGTATAACGTTCGATTTTCATATTACGATTCTTTTTTAGGACAAAAAACCATCTCCTTAAAACGAGAAAAACGTACTTTAACTGAAGTGCTTTCAGAAATTGAAATTCAGACCAATCTTAAATTTGAAGTTTTAGACAACAGATATATTATTGTTTTTAATAACAAAGAAGAAACAGATATTCAAGAGCTGGAAAGAGTAGTTGTCAATAGCTATTTGACGAGAGGGATTTCAAAGCAAAAGGATGGTTCATACCAGATAAAACCAACTCATCTTGGTATTTTGCCTGGACTAACAGAACCAGATGTTTTAGAAAGCATTCAATTATTGCCAGGTGTTGTGAGTCCTAACGAAACAGCATCTGGTTTTTTAGTTCGAGGTGGTAAAATGGATCAAAATCGACTTATTTGGGATGGTATAAATATCTATCATAAAGGGCATCTTTTCGGAATGATTTCTCCTTTTAATCCCAATGCAACTAAAGCTGTAAATTTTATTAATAAAGGCTCTCATCCACGATATGGAGAACGTGCGTCCAGTGTGATTTCAATGACTACTAATTCAAATATTGAGGATGACTTAAAGGTTCAAATGGGATTTAATGGCATCAATGTAGATGCGTATCTGGATACTCCAATTATTAAAGAAAAGCTCGGTATTCAAGCTTCTGTCAGATCAAGTTATACCAATTTGTATCAGTCGGTTACTTTTAATAGGTTGGCTGATAAAGTCTTTGAAAGCACTAAAATTGTTAATGGAGACAATCCTAGTAATGACTTCCGTTTTTTAGACTTTAATATCAAACTAAATTACAAACCAAATACAAATAACAGCTGGTTCATGAGTGTGATTTCAATAGATAATCAGTTGGATTACACAGTAAATAATGCTCAGATAAATCAATCGTTTAACGATCGTATGTCGATTACAAACAGAGGTTATAGTTTGGGTTGGGATACACAGTGGAATGCTAATTTAAAGCAAATGACTTTAGCTTTCTTTTCAGATTATGAGCTGGATTATAATTACATTACTTCTGAAGCTAATGAACAAACTTCAGATTTTGAAAAGCGAAATCTAATTTTTGATTCTGGAGTTTCAACTGAATTTCAGCAAACCATCAATACTAATAATACCTTAACGTTTGGATACCAATATGTGCTGAAAGATGTTGGGTATATCTTTAAAAATACAAGTAACCTTGAGTTTATTTTAGATCAGGACCAATCTATTGTGCAAACTCATAGTTTGTATGCTAATTACGAGTACAGAAATCCGAAGTTGTTTGATGTCTCTATTGGCGCGAGAGCCACTTATTTTGATGCGTTAAAGGCGTATCGATTTGAACCTCGATTATTAGTATTCAAATCTTTGTTTAAAAATGTCAAACTTCAGGTTTCTGGAGAAATCAAAAACCAAATCATTAGTGAAATTGATGAAACAGTGATTAGTGATTTATCTCTGGAAAACAGACTCTGGCGATTGGCAAATGGTGATGATTTTCCAATTATAAACAGTAAGCAAATGTCTTTAGGTTTTATTTATACTAACAATGGATGGACTTTTGATATTGATAATTATTATAAAACGTTAGATAATATAACAGCTTTGTCGTTTGGATTTTTAAATCCGCAAAACAGCCAGTTTAATTTAGGTGAGCAAAAAAGTTATGGTGTTGATGTTTTTTTAAGAAAACGTTTTAATGGCTTGAACTCTTGGATTAGCTATTCTTTTAATAATTCGGAAAGTACCTATCGAAATCTAAATGATAACAATGCATTTACATCACGATCTAATGTGATACATTCCGTCGCAACGTCATTGAGTTACAAAATCTCAAATTTTCAAGTAGCTTTAGGTTGGCGATGGCAAACAGGAAAACCATACACGCAATCAACTGCTGGAACTAATGGATTAGAATTTATTGACGGGATTAATACAATGCGATTGCCAGATTATCATCGTTTGGATTTTTCTTCAACCTATAGTTTTAATTTTTCAGAAAACCAGAGGCTGAAAGGGAAAGTCGGACTTTCAATAAGGAATGTTTACAATAAAACAAATCTGATAAGCAGAGAGTATTTAGGAAATAATGACCTCAATAATGAGATTGAAGTGATTGATAAATTTTCTTTGGGATTTACACCTAACCTCATGTTTAGATTGTATTGGTGATGTTTTGCATGGAAATAAATCAATATTTGTATTACAACAATCCTCTGGCTTTAATCTCCAAATATTTATTAATCGTATTTATAGTCAATTCTTCAGGAGCTGTTAAAATACTTTGAATGCCATGCTTTTGAAGTTCTTTCACCATGAGTCGTTTTTCATAGGCAAACTTTTCGGCTATGGTTTTATGATAAATACTCTGAATATCTTCTGCTTTTGCTGTAATAAGTGTTTCTAATTCGGTGTTTTCAAATAAAATGACCACTAACATGTGCTTTTTTGAGATGGCTTGTAAGTATGGTAACTGTCGTTTTAAAGCACTGATATGTTCAAAATTTGTATAAAGTAGTAACAAACTTCTATGGGTTACTTTTCGCTTTAATTGGGCATAGAGCAATCCGTAATCACTATCGTTAAACTGAGTATTAATGCTGTATAAGGCTTCTAAAATGGTGTTGAGGTACGTCATTTTATGAATTGCCGGAAGAAAGTGCTCAATGTTTTTTGAGAATGTGAGTAAACCTACTTTATCATGCTTTTTTAAGGCTACATTACTAAAAGCTAAAGCTGAATTGATAGAATAATCTAAAAGCTTTAAACCATTAAATGGCATTTTCATCACGCGACCTGTATCGATAATAGAGTAGATTGGTTGCGATTTTTCATCCTGAAATTGATTCACCATCAATTGCGCCTGCTTTGCTGTGGCTTTCCAGTTGATGGTTCTGTAGTCGTCACCAACAACATAATTTTTAATTTGTTCAAATTCCGACGTATGACCAATACGTCTTATTTTTTTGAGTCCGATTTGCGTGAGATGATTGCCAATCGCTAAGAAATCATACTTCTGCATTTGAATGAACGACGGATAAACAGGAACCATTTGCTCGTTCTGAAACTGGTATTTACGTTTTACAATAAGTAATCTGGTAGAAATGTATACGTTGAGGTTTCCAAAGGTATATTCACCACGTTCTACAGGTTTAACTTCATATGAAAAATCGTGATGTTCATTCGGTTTTAAACTGGTTTTATACGAAAAATCACGTTTTTGAAATTGAATAGGCAATTCATCAATGACATCAACATACACCTGAAAAGGATAGTGATTGCTTAAGGTTAAAGGAACAGGATTTTCGTCACTGTTTGAAAGTTTATCAGGTAATAGTCGTCGTGCCGAAATTGCATTTTTAAAGCGATAGAGTAGAAGCACATCTGTGAGAAAGAGTACAGCTAATGTAACAGTAAGAACCCAGGCTACTGGATACAAAACCGGAAGCCAGTATGACACTAAAAAGCATGCTGAAACTACAGCCAGATAGATGTAGAATTGCTTATGAATGTATAGTGACTTAAGGAATTTCATTTTTTATTCTAATATGTATTTCTTTAGATTTATGTTTTATTTTTAACAACTAACAACTAACAACTAACAACTAACAACTAACAACTAACAACTAACAACTAACAACTAACAACTAACAACTAAAAACTCTTAACGAGGAACTTCAACAGATTGTACAATCATTTCAATGACTTGCTCAGTGGTCATGCCTTCCATTTCACGTTCTGGAGTCAGTATAATTCTGTGATTTAAAACTGGGTTGACCGCTTTTTTAACATCTTCAGGAATTACAAAATCTCGTCCGTTGATAGCTGCAAATGCTTTAGACGTATTTAAAATAGAAATCGAAGCTCTTGGCGAACCTCCTAAATACAAATGCGGATGATTTCTGGTTTTTGAAACAATTTCTGCAATGTATTTGATGATTTTTTCTTCAACGACAATGGCTTGTGTTTTCGATTTGTAATCTTCAAGGCTTTTGGTGTCTAATACAGGTTCAATAAGTGTTTGAGGTAATTTGCCTTGGCGTTTGTGATGTGAATCTATAATTTTAATTTCGTCTTCTAAGCTTGGATAATCGACTTTAATTTTAAAAATAAACCGATCTAATTGAGCTTCAGGAAGCGCATAAGTTCCTTCTTGTTCTATTGGGTTTTGGGTGGCCAATACCATAAAAGGTGCTTCAAATGTATAGGTTTTACCATCAATGGTGGCTTGACGTTCTTCCATGGTTTCAAATAAAGCTGCTTGCGTTTTAGCAGGAGCTCTGTTAATTTCATCAATGAGCACGATATTAGAAAATATTGGACCTGGTTTAAATTCAAATTCAGAATCCTTCATATTTAATATAGAGGTTCCTAAAACATCACTGGGCATCAAATCTGGAGTAAACTGAATACGGCTAAAATTGGTTTTAAGCACTTTGGCAAACAACTTTGCAGTAATGGTTTTTGCAATACCAGGAACGCCTTCAATCAAAACGTGACCATCGGCTAAAAGTGCGACAATCAATAATTCAACAAATTGATCCTGACCAACGATGACTTTTCGTAGTTCATGTTTTATACTATTAACTGCATTTTTTAAATCCTCTAAAGGAATTCTATTGTCAAAATCTAAGTCTTTTTCTTCCATGAGTTATTACTTTTAAAAATTTCAATGAGCTCATTTAGTCGCTCTAATTGTATGTTGTTAAGTTGTGTGTCTTTACTAAATTTTTCAATAGTTTTAAAAAGTTGCGTTGTGTCTTCAATACTATTGTTACTCCTTGCTGACAGATTTCTTAAAAATTCATCATCAATCGTTGTGGTGCTCAAATGTAAATGGGTTCTGATGTATTCTAAGAAATGTTGAATTTTATGTTGTGCAATATCATAATGTTTTCCTTTTTCATAATACATATTGGCAATCGTTCGTGTAAAGTCTAAGGTTTGATTACGAAGTGGTTTCACAATGGGAATCGCTCTTTGCTTACGTTTTCCTTCAAAAATAATATAAAATACAACACCAATAAGCATGATATAGTAAGCCCATTTGAGTGCTTTATTATTTAGTAAAATGTACATTGGAGAGGTGTAAAACGATTTTCCGGATTTGTAATAATTATCTAAATAAATTGGTTTTGAGTCGTCTATATAAGACAGTAATCCTGCTGTATAGTTTTGATTAGGTGTGTTTAAAATAAAGTAGTTTGTAAAGGCCTCAGGAAATAAACTTAAAACAATTGTACCATCTCCAAAGGGTTGTTTTATAATTGTTGCTGGTGTTTTTATCTGAACAGAGTCTTCAGTATCTTCATCAAAGATATAACCTTTTAAAGTACTGATTATGCTCGTTTCAAGGGTGTCAATTTTATTGAAATGTGACACATATCTGCTTCTGTCAAATGCAACTGTTGTGGTATCTAGATTGGGATTATTTAGCTGAAAATGAAACGCATCACCTTCAACTTCAAAAATACTAATGATATCTGTGTTGAGATTCAAGGTGTCTAAAAGCTGATCTTCGAAATCTTCCGAAGCTATAAATAATGTATTGCCTTTAGAGGTCCAATCCAGCAACTTGTCTAATTCTGCTTCACCAAATTGAACGGAATTATTAACAAACACATAAGTTCCGTTTATCGTATCAGTTTGTGATAAATTGAGATAAGGAGGTGTTTCAAAATTTATGATTTCAGTGCTGTTAAACAAACGTTCAAGTTGCTCATTAAATACGTAGGTTCCATAAGGTATTTTATGATGTTTTGCATATGAAGCATACCAGTTCACCTGCTTTGGTTTAGAATACTCCATGAGTACAATGCCAAAGATAGCCAATGCTGTTAAAGCGATATAGAACTTTATCTGTTTGTTCACTAGTTGTTGATGCTTTTGTTTAAAGATTCGAAAGGAATTTTTAAACTTTCAAATCGTAATTGATCAATATTAAATTCACCATACCAGACATAATCATAAATTCTGGTAATATTTTTAAAATTGTTTTTTATAGAATCTGATTTTATTTCGGTGATGTAATCTTCGTTTGTTTTTTCTTGTTGCCATATAATAACTTGCTGTTCTGACAGGTATTTCAGTGATAACAAATAATAATAGCGAATGGCTAATCTGTAATTTTTTTGAGCAATAGCATTGTCAATCAGCGCATTAATGTCTTCATTTTTGATGATTTGTTCATCTTCAGTAAACTGAAAATTCGCAGTTTCTTTTTGGCCAGTAATAAGCGTTCTCGAATTGACCCTCAGGAAAAACCGCAATAGCAGGAAAATCAAGAAGGCTAAAATAAGATAAGGAACAACGTTGAAAATAAAATAAAGGAGTCCTTGAGCTTCACCAACTCCAAAAACAGCTTCAACAATTTCACGAATAATATTGCTTAACCATTCAATAAATGTGTTGTAGGCTCTGACAATAAAATTATCTTCAGGCTCAGTTTCTTCGTAATTAAAATCATCATCTGCTTTATAGGTTTCAAGATCATTTTCTGAAATGTCTTTCACATCAAGATTAGAATCGTCATAGATTACGACGGAATCCTTGTCTTGTGCAGTACTAAGTTGAACAGACAAAAAAATGTAAAAAAAATACTTGAACAACCTCATTTATTCTTCAGATTTCCCAAGTGAATTAATACGTTCTAAAGTTCCAGAAAAATATTTGCGTTCGTTTAGGTTGAAGTATATAAAAGCTGATCCTACAATGGTAATGATATTTAGCAAGTATTGAAAAAGCTGACTAAGTACATTTAATATGATGTACACTGGATCTGTAAATGTGTCAAAGCTTCCAGGATCAATTTCACCACTAAAAATTCCCATTTTTGCATAAGTATAAATGGCTGCAGGTATAGAAAAAACTAAAGAAACAACCCAGTAAATAACTAAAAAGACAATGATGGTTGCTAAAGTAATCCAGAATTCATCTTTTATAAGAGGGAAGCTTTTTGCGTAGGCATCTGAAGCACCAATTTCCTCAAATACCAGAATAGGTAAAACAACAACCATAGGCACAACGAAATAAAAGACAGGTAAACAACATATCATTAAAGATACTACGATGGTTAGTCCTTTGAGAATTGAAAGTCCGAGAAAA
Organism: Algicola sp.; assembly: GCA_018222875.1. GTDB lineage: Bacteria > Bacteroidota > Bacteroidia > Flavobacteriales > Flavobacteriaceae > Psychroserpens. Next base: position 5,268 of record JAAEZL010000044.1, on the reverse strand, counting down.
CGCCAAAGACTTTTATATACGCCTTGTTTTACGTCGTCAATATTTACGACACCTTTATTTTCAACATAGGATTTTATATAATGTAATACTGTAGATGTAGTAAATGTGTAGGCTAAAATGGCACCACCAAAATAAATAATATAAGCCAGAATTAATGATAAGGGATTACTATAAAACTGATTGGTTTGAATTAAGTCAAAATTAAACTGGTCACCAACAATATACATATAGAATACCATTGCGAATAAAAACAAAGCCACATAAGGACCAGAGATTTTTATAATGGCACCAAAGAAAGGTTTAAATTCGTTTCTGATAAAAGCAAAGGTATCTGCTAATAGTTCGCCAAATTCACGTTGTTTTTTTAATTCTATGAAACTTTTCATTGCGTTGTAATTGGTTTAAAGTTCATCCAGTTGTATGGTTTGGGATTTTTTATGAAGTTGTCTTGGATAAATCACATAATAATAAATAATAACAAACAAAGAACCTCCAATAATAAGTATGGCAAGCCAGTCAGGCATTTCGGTATGTCTGGTTACAAAACCTTCAAGCAGACCAGCAACGATAAAAAAAGGAATGGTACTAATCAAAATTTTAAGTCCGTTAACAACACCACGTTTAAATGATTCTAACCTTGTGAACGTTCCTGTGAAGAGCATTCCGTTTCCTAAAACCAATCCAGAGCAGCCAGCAATAATGATTACAGAAATTTCAAAAGTACCATGAATCCAGATGGTTCTAACAGACTCCCAGAGTAAGCCTTTTTCATAAAAGAAATACTGAAAGCTTCCGAGCATAATTCCGTTTTGCATCATTATAAATAGAGAACCAACGCCAAACATAATTCCGTAGGCAAAAGCCATGAGCGCCACTCTAATATTATTAATAGTGATACCAAGAGCCATATTGAATTCTCCCATTTGCTTGTAAACAGCCATTGGATCATCGTTTTCAATATTTTCTATGGTCATGTTTACATAAGCATCTCCAAGAATAGAACGTACAAAATCACCTTCGGTTGCTGCAGAATAAGCTCCAACTATACAAAATAACAGAAAGACTAAAAATGAAATCAGTAATTCACGATGATGCTGGTAAAAAAGTGTTGGAAACTCTGTTTTAAAAAACGACACAAGTCGGTTTTTAGGTTCCTTTTTGGTTTTGTAAATTTTTTGGTGAGCCTGAGATGCGATTTGATTTAAATAACGTTCTGTATTGCTGTTTCGGTAAAACGTTTTAGCATAACTTAGATGATCTGTTATTTCTATGTAAAGGTCAGAAAGCTCATTAGGATCAATTACATTATTATTTGAAAGAACGCTTTCAAATCTTAACCATTTATCTTTATTTTGTTTAACGAAAGCAGCTTCTCGCATTAGAGGATGTTATTTACTTTCAAAGAAAAGAAAATATGGAGGAATTTCAAATAGAAACAGCGCAAAATGTAGGCATTCAGCAAAATGTTGCGAATCTAGGCGACAGAATGTTAGCGTATCTTCTTGATAGCTTGATTATTGGACTTTATTTTTTTGCCATGGTTGTTATTATGGTGTCCTTAGATCTCGATGCTTCAGACTTTTGGGCATTGTGGTTATTAGTGTCTTTGCCAGGATTTCTTTATTATGTATTGCTAGAAACATTCTGGAACGGACAAACCGTTGGTAAATATACGATGAAGACCAGAGTGGTTAAACTCGACGGTTCAAAACCAAGTTTCGCTAATTATTTTGTGCGTTGGATTCTTCGTATTGTTGATGTGTCATTGACGAGTGGAGGATTGGCAGTATTAACCATATTGATTCGAGGTAATGGTCAACGTGTTGGTGATATTGCTGCTGGTACAACGGTTATAAGTAAAGGTGAGTATAAATGATACCTTACTTAAAGAAATTCCTGAAGGTTATACACCTACTTACAGTCAGGTGACGGTTTTTAAAGATGATGAAATGCAATTGATTAAAAACCTTTATGATCAAGCCATATACAAAGATCAGCACAATATCATTTTGTCGCTATATAATAGAATGGTCAAAGTAATGGAAGTTGAACCGAATCAAAAACCAATTGAATTTGTCGACACAGCTATTAAAGATTACAACTATTATACTCAGAACATGTAGTCAGACAACCAAGTTAAAAAAAACTTGAGTGATCGCTTATGTTGAACTTAGACGGAAAGCTTGTTGGTATGAGGTTATTATAAATTAACAAAGTACCTTTGCCTAACCTAATTTGAATCATGTATGTTTTTTCAGGTCTTAGATATTTTAGGAACTATCGCATTTGCCATTTCAGGAGTACTTGTTGCGCTTCATAAAAGAATGGATCCTTTTGGCGTGCTTATAATTGCGTTTGTGACAGCAGTAGGAGGAGGCTCGCTTCGGGATGTTTTAATTGGAATACAACCCGTTTCATGGATGACCAATATGACATATGTATATGTGATTTTTGGAGCGACAGTATTTGCTATTGTGTTTAAAGGTAAGTTGAATTATTTGCGCAAATCGTTATTCTTATTTGATACTATTGGTATTGGTTTATATACTGTCGTTGGTATTGAAAAAGGAATTATTGCAGGATTACATCCCATTATTTGTATAGCTTTAGGAACTATGACAGCTTGTTTTGGAGGTGTCATCAGAGATATTTTATGTAATGAAATTCCTGTGATTTTCAGAAAAGAAATTTATGCAACAGCTTGTATATTGGGAGGACTTACCTATTTTTTATTGCGGGAATTTATGGCAGATACAAATTTTGTATTTGTAATTGCTGGAGCCATCGTGATTGTAACACGCTTATTGGCTGTGAAATTTAAAATTAGTTTGCCCAGTTTGTATAAAGATGACAATTAAAAATTCCCGTAACCTAAGTCAGAAACCAGATTACGGGAATTTTATTAATACTTATATGCTGTTTATTTTGTTGTAGGAATAGGGAACCCTCGATCTCTCATTAAGGCTTCAATTTTAGCATCACGACCTCTAAACATACGATAGGCTTCAGCTGGATCTATAGAATTTCTAGGTGCAAATAAATACTTTACTAGTTTTTCAGCGAGATCAGTATCATAAAATCCTCCTGGAGCATCTCTGAACGCTTCCGAAGCATCACTTGTTAAGACGTCTGCCCACATGTAACCATAATACGCAGTTGCATAACCTTCACCTGAGAATACATGTCCGAAATGTGGCGTTCTGTGACGCATTGGTAGTTCTTCAGGCATGTTGAGTTCTGCTAAAGTTTCACGCTCAAATTTATCAATATCAATATCTGTTGGATCTGCTAAATGTAACTTCATGTCCATTAGTGCAGATGCTAAATATTCAGTAGTTCCAAAACCTTGATTAAAGGTAGACGCTTTTTTGATTTTTTCAACTAAAGACGCAGGAATCGGCTCACCAGTTTTATGGTGTACTAAAAACTGATTAATGACTTCGTCAGTAGATAACCAACGTTCTAATAATTGCGATTGAAATTCGGTATAGTCTCTAACACCACCATTTAGCGTTGGATATTTCACATTACTTGAAAAGAAATGTAAGGCATGTCCGAACTCATGAAAAAACGTTGTTGCATCATCCCATGACACCAATACAGCTTCACCTGGAGCAGGTTTTACGAAGTTAGAGTTGTTAGACGCTAAAACATTAGTTTCACCTTCATAAGAGGTATAACTTCTATAGGTTGTAGCCCAGGCGCCAGAGCGTTTTCCTTCACGAGCATACGGATCTAAATACCATAAACCAATATGTTCTCCTGAATCTTTATCGGTAACTTCCCAAACTTTTACATCTTCATGAAATACCGGAACAGTACCTTCTTCAACAGGTGTGAATTCGTAATTAAATAAGCGTCCAGCAGTATAGAATAAGGCCTGTGTTAATTTGTCTAATTGTAGATACTGTTTAACTTCATCACTGTCTAAATCATACTTTTTCTTACGCACTTTTTCAGCATAATATCTGTAATCCCAAGGTTCAATTGTAATATTGTCTCCAAGTTCATTAGCAACTGTTTGCATGTCGTTGACTTCTTCTTCTACGCGTGCAATGGCAGCTGGCCAGACAGCCATCATTAAATCCATAGCATTTTCTGGAGTCTTAGCCATTCTATCTTGCAAACGCCATTCTGCATAATTATCATAACCCAAAAGTTCAACACGTTCTCTACGTAGTTTCAGTATTTGAGCAATCAGTTCATTATTGTCATATTCATCTGCATTATCACCACGAGAATAATAGTTCGTCCATACTTGTTTACGCAATTCACGTTCAGTAGAATACGTTAAAAACGGATCCATCGAAGAACGCGTATTGGTTATGGCATACTTACCTTCCTGACCTTTATCTTTCGCAATTTTTGCTGCTGATTTAATAAAAAATTCAGACAAACCACCTAACTGATCTTCGTTTAAGTAAGTGACATAGTTTTCTTCATCATGAAGCACATTACTGGAAAATTTAGTGTAAAGTGTCGATAGTTCCTTGTTAATTTCTGCATAGCGTTTTTTCTTGGCTTCATCAAGATTGGCACCATTCATTTCAAAACTTTTATAGGTCAAATCAACAACACGTTGCTGGTCTGCTGGTAACGGATTTTCTTGAGATGCATCATAAACCGCTTTAATACGCTCAAATAATTTGGCATTTTGAGAGATTTTAGAGCTGTATTCTGATAATTTAGGTGCTAATTCAGCACGAATATCTCTGAACTCAGGAGACGACATATTGCTACTCATAATGCCATAATAGGTGTAAACTCGGTCAAGTTCTTTGCCAGAACTCTCCATTGCTACTATGGTGTTTTCAAAGGTAGGTGCTTCTTCAGAATTAGCAATAGCATCGATATCTTCGAGACTCAATTCTATTCCTGTTAAGATAGCTTCTTTGATGTCTTCAACCTTCATTTTATCAAAGGCAGGCACACCTTCATAAGGACCTGTCCATTCTTGTAACAAAACATTGTCACTCATAGCTGTAGATTGTTCTTTATTTTCTGATTGTTTTCCGTCTTCTTTGCAACTCGCAAGAAGAACAATACTGCATAGAATTGCAGCTTTAATTGATTTTGAAATCATTGTGTTAGATAAATTAGTTTTAGTGTGGCTCAAGATATTGAAAATTAGTATGAAGTTGTGTTGTTGTTTTGTTAAAAAGTAAGTTAAATGGTTGTTAGTTGTTGAGTTGAATTCGGTTTTATTCTAAACATCTAAACATCTAAACATCTAAACATCTAAACATCTAAACATCTAAACATCTAAAC
>JAAEZL010000248.1 GCA_018222875.1 Algicola sp. | reverse complement strand
TCTCTGGCGCATACTCATGATAACCATTTAACTCCTGAACAGATTTGGCTATTCCCTTTACAATTTATTATAATCTGGTGGATCTGGATTGTACATACCTTATTTTCCAATCGATTCAATCATGATAATAGGACTGAAAGAATCTTTAGTCTTACAATTATGTTCTTGATGATAGTCATGTCTGCATTTTTTGGAGATGATCTCTTTCAGGATTATCCTGCCTTTGTCGGTTTTTATGTGGTTATAAAAATAATATTGGTGTTTTTGTTTTTTAGAGCATCTAATCAAGACCTGCACTCTGTAAGTTATGCTAGGAAAAGTGGTTATGTAATTCTTTTCGGCACGGGAATTTCAGCTATTTCCATTTTCATGGAAACCCCCTTAAGGGAAATTATTTTGGTTTCAGGAATTCTAATTGAAATGCTCGGTATTTATCTTGTAAGTACACGGAATTTGGAGAAACCAAAACCAGTCCATCGCGAACATCTGGTAGAACGTATAGGATTACTTTCTATAATACTTCTGGGAGAATCTATTATAAGTCTTACAGGCACTTTAAGAAGTGTCAATTGGGACATTTTAAGTATTGTGGCAGCAGTTACGGGTTTTATTATGATTGGCCTTATTTGGTGGATATATTATGATAGTTTTCCTATCAATGAGCGGATTAAATCTATGACCAACGGGTTTCCTATGTTGTATTCCCACTTGTTTTTAGCTATGGGTTTTGTGATCTTGGCTAATGTGATTCGACATGCTATTTTAAATGATCTAAATATGAATGAGTTTAGAATTCTGGCGATTACGGGAATGAGCTTTTTTTACATCGGAAAACAAACCGTTTATGTTGTTTTTATTCCTCCCTTTCGTAAAAGTATGACAATTAATACATTAGTATGTATTTTTATAACCATAGCATCTACCTATTTGCCAAGAATAGAATATGCGCTTGTTGGAATTACAATGGGTATGCTGTATTACACTTTGGCCAATTTCAAGTTTACCCTAACCAAGGATGTATCTGAGTATGTTTCGAAAGAATAAAAATATATAGGCTTGCGTACAACGTTTAGTATATGAAGCGTAGCACCCGAATGGGAGCTATGATTTTATAAACAGTGTTATGAGCTTTTTTACATTCTTCATTGTCACTGGAAAATTGTCCATGCTTAAGTCTCTTATCTCCATTCCAAGACCCCTTATTTAGTTTTACATTTGTAGTGTAACAAAAATAAGTCAAAATGAAAATTAAAAGTTTAATCAAATTAAGTAGCCTAGTTCTAATTCTAGGGATAACAATTCAAACATTTTCTCAATCAAAAAAAAGTAATATTATGGACAATACAAAAAATGAAAAAATCGGATTATTAGTAATCATGAAAGCGAAAGAAGGTAAGGAGCAAGAAGTGAAAGAGTTTCTTCTAGGTGGTTTATCATTGGTAAATGCAGAACCAAAAACTGTATCTTGGTTTGCATTTCAAATAGATGAACAAACTTTCGGAATTTATGACACATTTGAAGCTGAAGAAGGCAGACAGGCACACTTAAAAGGAGAAGTGGCAAAAGCCTTATTGGCCAATGCTGGAGATCTTTTAGAAGGTTTTGATGCTAGCAGAGACATTAAGACTGTTGATGTTCAAGCAAGTAATCATAAAGTGGGTAATCAGAATAAGGGGTTGTTGGTGATTATGAAAGCCAAAGAAGGAAAGACATCTGCAGTAGAGGATTTCTTACAAGCGGGCAAGTCATTGGTAAGTTCTGAGCCTGCAACTTTATCTTGGTATGCTTTTAAAATCAATGAAGAAACCTATGCCATTTTCGATACGTTTGCAGATGACGCTGGCAGAGATGCTCATTTATCAGGGAAAGTAGCAGCAGCGTTGATGGAGAATGCGCCTGTAATTTTGGAAGGCTTTGATGCTTCAGCAATTCAAAAAATTAACATTCTAGCTTCAAAATAAATATTTGACTTAAGAAAGGAGAGGAGTGCTTTTGGCACTCCTTTTTTTTTAAATTTGAATGAGCTAAAAAATAAATTTAGTATGGCCCAAATAATTATAGACAAACAAAACGGGGAACTTGCGTTTAGATTAGAAGAGTTCAACGACCTAAGCCAGTTTGATCATTTACAAAGAAGAAATTATTATTCTATCGTTTTGTTATGTGGAATTAGCTATGAACTAAGCGTTGATTTTCAAAGTTTTGAATTGCAAGGAAATCAAATGATTTGTTTGGCTCCGTATCAACCTTTCATGATACGTTCTGAAGAAAAGTGTCAGGGTTATTTATTGAATTTTCATCCCGATTTTTTTTGTACATATAGACATCAAAACGAAATAGAGACCGAGGGATTCCTTTTTAATAATTTCCATGGTTTACCCTATTTTACTGTAAACGAGCAAAGCCTATTTCTTAACTTGATTGATCAAATTTCGAAAGAGATGGACAAAGACTCAATCGCTCAGCATGAAGTTCTTGTGGCATTTTTAAAAGTGTTTTTAATAGAAGCGGTCAGACATAAGAAACAATTTGATCAACAATTAACTCCCAGATTGTCAGATTCAAAAACAGAAATTTTACAAAATTTAGTCGATGCAATTGAGAG
>JAAEZL010000043.1:16284-24815 GCA_018222875.1 Algicola sp. | reverse complement strand
TATTAAAGCAGGTGACGTTATTGTAGGTTTGGAAAGTTTCGGACAGGCAACTTACGAAACTGAATACAATGGAGGTATGGGAAGTAATGGCTTAACATCTGCACGTCATGATGTGTTTCATAAATATTTAGCTGAAAAATATCCAGAGAGTTTTGATGCATCTGTTCCTGAGGATTTGGTGTATTCCGGACAAACAAAACTAACTGATGCTGTAGAAAATGCACCTATAGATGCTGGTAAACTGGTATTGTCACCAACGCGAACCTATGCGCCAATTATAAAAGCAATTCTTTCAAAATATACTAGTAAAAATATTCACGGCATGGTTCACTGTTCGGGTGGAGCGCAAACTAAGATTCTTCATTTTATTGATAACTTACATATTGTAAAAGATAATATGTTTCCAATTCCGCCTTTGTTTAAATTAATTCAGGAGCAATCTAAAACCGATTGGAAAGAAATGTATCAGGTGTTTAATTGTGGACATCGAATGGAATTGTACGTGTCTCCAGATATTGCTGAAGCTGTTATTGGGATTTCAAAATCGTTTAATGTCAATGCAAAAATTGTAGGTACAGTTGAAGCTTCTTAAACAAAAAAACTGACCATTAAAAGTGAATTTGGAGTTTTTAAATATTAATTTTATTAAACAACTGTAATTTTTTTAATTCAAAAATTTGTTAACTTTTCAATGTTGATAAATTTTTAAACAATAGTAAATCAGTTATTTAGGTTGTTTTTCTTGTAAACTTTATGACTTTTGTCATGTTTCAAGTTTAAATTTTTTACGTTATTTGTTCCTTTAAAAAGAATGTAAAATTTTAATTGTTTCTTGAACATGCCAGCACCAACACAACCCATAGCAAAACCTAAAACATATTCACAAGAAGAGGCCTTTGATGCTTCTGTAAACTACTTCAAAGGCGACGATCTTGCTGCCCGTGTTTGGATAAACAAATACGCTTTAAAAGATTCTGATGGTAATTTGTACGAATTGACGCCAAACGATATGCATAAGCGAATCGCTAAAGAAATTGCAAGAGTCGAATCTCGATATCCAAACCCATTATCTGAAGAGACAGTTTTCGATTTAATAAAAGATTTTAAATACATCGTACCACAAGGAAGTCCAATGGCAGGAATTGGGAATCCATACCAGATTGCATCACTTTCAAATTGCTTTGTTATAGGAAATGATGGTGATTCAGATTCTTATGGAGGTATCATGAAAATCGATCAGGAGCAAGTTCAGCTTATGAAACGTCGTGGTGGTGTTGGTCACGATTTATCCCATATTCGACCTAAAGGATCTCCAGTAAAAAATTCAGCGTTAACGTCTACTGGTATTGTTCCTTTTATGGAACGCTATTCAAATTCTACTCGTGAAGTTGCTCAAGATGGACGTCGTGGTGCATTGATGTTATCGGTTTCAATAAATCATCCAGACTCAGAAGATTTTATAGATGCCAAATTAGAACAAGGTAAGGTTACTGGAGCAAATGTTTCAGTAAGAATTGATGATGAATTTATGAAGGCTGTAAAAGCCAATTCAACATATACTCAGAAATATCCAATTTTTAGTAACAACCCAAAGTTTTCAAAAACTATTGAAGCTGATAAACTTTGGAAGAAAATCGTCCATAACGCCTGGAAATCAGCAGAGCCAGGCATCTTATTCTGGGATACCATCATCAACGAATCGGTTCCAGATTGTTACGCAGATTTAGGATATAAAACGGTTTCCACAAATCCTTGTGGTGAAATTCCATTATGCCCTTACGATTCTTGTCGGTTATTAGCGATAAACTTGTTTTCTTATGTTGAACAACCCTTCACAGACAAAGCGTCTTTTAACTTCGACTTGTTTAAAAAACACATTCATGTAGCGCAACGTATCATGGATGATATTATCGATTTAGAATTAGAAAAAATCGATGCTATTATTGCTAAAATCGATGCGGATCCAGAAGTTGATGAAGTAAAAGCTACCGAAAGAAACTTGTGGTTAAATATTAAAAAGAAAGCTGCTGAAGGTCGCAGAACAGGAATAGGAATCACTGCTGAAGGTGATATGTTAGCTGCTTTGGGTATTAAATACGGAAGCGAAAAAGGAAATGTATTTTCAGTTAAAGTTCATAAAACTTTGGGTATTGAAGCCTATAGAGCCTCAGTTTATGCGGCAAAAGACAGAGGAGCTTTTGCAATTTTCGATGCAGAACGTGAAAAAAACAATCCGTTTATCCAACGCTTAAAAGTTGAAGACCATAAGTTGTACTATGAAATGCTGGAACACGGCAGAAGAAATATTGCCTTGTTGACCATTGCTCCAACTGGTACAACGAGTTTAATGACACAAACGTCCTCTGGTATCGAACCCGTTTTTATGCCAGTTTATAAACGCAGAAGAAAAGTAAATCCGAATGATCAAAATGTTCGTGTTGATTTTGTAGATGAGGTAGGAGATTCATGGGAAGAATATGTAGTGTTTCATCACAGATTCAAACAATGGATGCACATTAATGGTATTGCGACAGATAAAAATTATTCACAGGAAGAATTAGATAAAATTGTTGAGAAATCACCTTATTACAAAGCGACATCTAATGATGTTGACTGGATGAGTAAAGTAAGTATGCAAGGTGCTGTGCAAAAATGGGTTGATCATTCTATTAGTGTGACCATTAATCTTCCTAATGATGCTACTGAAGAATTAGTTGGACAATTATACATGAAAGCCTGGGAAGCAGGTTGTAAAGGCGTAACGGTTTATAGAGATGGCTCTCGGTCAGGCGTATTGATTTCAAATGACGATAAGAAAGAAGAAGAACAAGAAACCTTAACACCTTTTCCAACCAAACGTCCTCAGGTATTAGAAGCAGATGTGGTTCGTTTTCAAAATAACAAAGAAAAATGGATTGCGTTTATTGGATTGATTGATGGGAAACCTTACGAAGTGTTTACAGGATTGGCAGACGATGAAGATGGTATTTTAATTCCGCGTTGGGCTAATAACGGAGTGATTATTAAAAGCAGAAATGAAGATGGAACATCACGTTACGACTTTCAGTATAAAAACAAGAGAGGTTACAAAACGACTATCGAAGGCCTATCGCATAAATTCAATCCAGAGTATTGGAACTACGCTAAATTAATATCAAGTACCTTACGTCATGGTATGCCAATAGACAAGATTGTCGATTTAATCAACAGTTTACAACTGGATAGCGAGTCAATCAACACATGGAAAAATGGAGTTGTTCGTGCAATAAAACGCTATGTTGCTGATGGCACTCAGGCTAAAGGGCAAACGTGTAGTAATTGTAATTCAGTTAATTTAATTTATCAGGAAGGTTGTTTAACCTGTAAAGATTGTGGCTCTTCAAAGTGTGGTTAGTCATTATATAGCTGAGTAATTGATTAAATAAACCCTTTAATAAGTAGCAAAAAGACACAGGTGATTAGGCTGTCAAAAAGGAAAATAACACTGAAAAATTTTAAATTAGAAACACCTCGTATTTTGTAAAACCGAAGGCGTTGCCTCATTTTTCGGTCATTTAGAATCAACCACAACAGGAAAATTAAACACAATTTTGTGCTGAGCGCTAAAATCAATTCCGGATTTATAACCGTAATGGTTAATGTCACCAGAAACGACCATAAAGCCATTGATTTATAATAGTTTAGTATCGATGTGAACTGCTTTCGCATATCACTTATAACGTCAAAACTTAAAAAAATATTTTTCTGAGTTGTTAACAATTGATGAACCAAATATAATCCATAAAATATTGTATTTTTGAAGCACAATTTTAAGAGATAAATGTTAGAGAAATTACAAATAATAAAACAACGTTTTGATGAGGTTAGTGATTTAATCATTCAGCCAGATATTATTACAGATCAAAAGCGTTATGTTCAACTTAATAAGGAGTACAAAGATTTACGGTTATTAATGGATAAGCGAGAAGCTTATATTGAATTGACAAATAACCTTAAAGAAGCTGAAGAGATTATTGCTGATGGAAGCGATCCGGAAATGGTTGAAATGGCTAAAATGCAATATGATGAAGCTAAAAGTGGAATTCCGAAACTGGAGGAAGAAATTAAAGTACTATTAATTCCTAAAGATCCTGAAGATTCCAAAAATGCGGTTGTTGAATTACGTGCTGGAACTGGAGGTGATGAAGCGAGTATTTTTGCAGGTGATTTGTTCAGAATGTATTCCAAATATTGCGAAAGCAAAGGATGGAAAGTTGATGTTGTAGATTACAGTGAAGGAACGAATGGTGGATTTAAAGAAATTCAGTTTGAAGTGTCTGGAGAAGATGTGTATGGAACACTTAAGTTTGAAGCTGGAGTACATCGTGTGCAACGTGTGCCGCAAACAGAAACTCAAGGGCGAGTTCATACCAGTGCGGCTACATGTATGGTATTTCCGGAAGCTGAAGAGTTTGATGTTGAAATCGATCCTAAAGATGTTCGTATCGACTACTTCTGTTCGTCTGGTCCAGGAGGACAATCGGTTAATACCACCTATTCAGCGGTTCGTTTAACGCATGAGCCAACAGGATTGGTTGCCCAATGTCAGGATCAAAAGTCACAACATAAAAACAAAGAAAAAGCCTTTAAAGTATTACGTTCTCGTTTATACGATATGGAACTGGCAAAAAAACAGGAAGAAGATGCAGCTAAACGTGGAAGTATGGTGAGTTCTGGTGATAGAAGTGCTAAAATTAGAACCTACAACTATTCACAAGGTCGCGTTACAGATCATAGAATTGGTTTAACACTATACGATTTATCAAACATTGTAAATGGAGATATTCAAAAAATAATAGACGAATTACAACTTGCTGAAAACACTGAAAAGCTTAAAGCAAGCGACGAACATATTTAATCACGAGCCTCTTTTTGAGGCTTTTTTTATGACATGACGACAAAACAGCTCACTGAACAAATTAAAAAAAAGAAATCCTTTCTATGTATTGGATTAGATGTTGACCTCAATAAAATCCCAAAACATTTATTAAAGGAAGAAGATCCTATCTTTGCTTTTAATAAAGCCATCATTGACGCAACCCACCATCTCTGTGTGGCTTACAAACCTAATACTGCGTTTTATGAAGCTTATGGTTTAAAAGGTTGGAAGGCTTTGGAAAAAACCATCATGTATCTTAATGTGAAGCATCCCGAGATGTTTACAATTGCTGATGCAAAACGTGGTGATATTGGAAATACAAGTCGTATGTATGCTAAAGCATTTTTTGAAGATTTAGCCTTCGATAGTGTGACTGTTGCTCCTTATATGGGAAAAGATTCTGTGGAACCGTTTTTAGAGTTTCAGGATAAGCATACTATTTTGTTAGCCCTGACATCTAATGATGGTGCTTTCGATTTTCAGACTAAAACGATTGAAGGGAAAGAAGTGTATAAACAGGTATTAGAAACGTCTAAAACATGGAGGAATTCTGAAAATTTAATGTATGTGGTTGGTGCTACAAAAGCTGAGTATCTCACAGATATCAGAAAAATAATACCTGAAGCATTTTTATTAGTGCCAGGTGTTGGTGCTCAAGGAGGAAGCCTTAAAGAGGTTTGTAAATTCGGAATGACTTCAAATGTTGGCTTATTAGTCAATTCATCCAGAGGAATTATTTATGCTTCAAACGGAAGTGATTTTGCTCAGGCTGCTGCAAAAAAAGCGGAAGCCATGCAAAACGATATGGCTCGGGAATTAAAGTGAAACGTAGATTTGTAAATTATGCATAAAATAGATTTTGAGCTTATTGAAATGACTATGGATGTCATGAAATATACCATTGATCGAATTTCACATACAAAACAAAAAATAGGAAAACCTCAAAAAGCAGAAGTACTAAAGTCTTTAGTTGGTGAAACAATTACAGAAAAAGGAATTGGTGGAGAGCATGCTTTTCAACTATGGAAAGACCATTTGGCAAAAGCGAATGTTCCTGTAGATCATCCTCGTAATTTAGCTTTTGTGCCTGCTGCTCCTACAAGAGCTGCTGTTATGTTTGATTTAGTGACATCTGTGTCCAGTATTCATGGCGCTTACTGGATGGAAGGTGCAGGTGGAATTTTTTGTGAAAATGAAGCTATGAAATGGATTGTGTCATTAACAGGTTTGCCTGAAGGCGCATTTGGTGTGTTTACCAGTGGAGGCACAGCGGCTAATTTATCTGCAATTGTTACTGCAAGAGAACACTGGAGAGAAGATGAAACGTATAAAAGAGAAAAAGGATTAATTATTACCTCTATTGGAGCACATTCGTCTATTAAAGCTATGGCTAAAGTGGCTGATGTAGATATTCTGTTAGTCAATTCTGAAGAAAAATTAACTGGAGATAACCTTAGGGAAACTATTAATAATTTAACCTTTCATCAACGCAAACGGCTTTTTGCTGTTGTGGCTACAGGAGGAACAACAAATGCTGGAATTGTTGATGATTTATCAGGTATTGCTGAAGTTTGTGATGCTGAAAAAATCTGGTTTCATGTCGATGCTGCTTATGGAGGAGGAGCATTGATTGCAGATTCAGTTCGTCATCTCTTTAACGGAATTGAAAAAGCAGACAGTATTACCATAGATCCACATAAATGGATGTTTTCGCCTTACGATTGTGGAGCTGTTATTTATAAGCGTCCAGAACTTGCAAAAAATGCGCATTCACAACAAGGATCATATCTCGATATCTTTAAAGATGAAGGTGCTCATGGATTCAATCCAACCGATTATCAAATTCAACTGACACGTCGCGTTAGAGGATTGCCATTATGGTTTTCATTAGCAACTCACGGAACAAACCGCTATAAAGAAGCTGTTGAGCGAGGTATAGAATTGGCTCAAATAGCTGGTAAAATGATTAACAATCATCCTTATGTTGAATTGGTTAGGGAGCCAAGCCTGTCCTGTGTCTTGTTTAGAAGAACAGGATGGAAACCTGAAGACTATACAAATTGGACTTACGATAATCACGATAAAGGATTTGCATTAGTAACACCAACGAAATGGAAAAATGGAGAGGTTTATGAAACCGTTTCAAGATTCTGTTTTATCAATCCAGATACAACTGAAGACGATATTCAAATGATTTTGGATACCATGCTATGATATGATATTTGTATTAAGTTGTTTAAAAAATCGTAAATCATAAATCGTAATTCCTAAATCATTCCTATTTTTGCACATGCAACACAACAAAGTCCTTATTTTAGATTTCGGTTCGCAATACACTCAGCTTATCGCACGTCGCGTTAGAGAGTTAAACATCTATTGCGAGATTCATCCTTTCAATAAAATTCCTAACGATTCTGGTAGCTTTAAAGCTGTCATTTTATCTGGTAGTCCAAACTCTGTTAGAGGAGAAGCGGTTTTGCATCCAGATCTTTCCGAAATTAGAGGAAAAAAACCAATGTTAGCCGTTTGTTATGGAGCTCAGTATTTAGCTCATTTTTCTGGCGGACAAGTAGCAGAATCCAGCACCAGAGAATACGGTCGCGCTAATTTGAGCTATGTAAAACCAGATGAAGAATTCTTCGAAAACATTCACGAAGGAACTCAGGTTTGGATGAGTCATAGCGATACAATCAAGACATTACCAACTAATGGCGTGCTCTTAGCGAGTACTACTGATGTTGAAAACGCAGCTTATAAAATAGAAGGCGAAGCTACTTATGCTATTCAATTTCATCCTGAAGTTTACCATACAACCGATGGTCATCAGTTGTTGCATAATTTCTTAATTAAGATTGCAAAAGTAGAGCAAGACTGGACGCCTCAGTCTTTTGTTGAAGAAACTGTTGATAGCTTAAAAGAACAAATAGGAAATGACAAAGTAGTTCTGGGCTTGTCTGGAGGCGTAGATTCTTCGGTAGCAGCCATGTTATTGCATAAAGCTATTGGTGAAAATTTATACTGCATATTTGTTAACAATGGTTTACTTCGTAAGAACGAATTTGAAGATGTATTGCATCAATATGAAGGAATGGGACTCAATGTAAAAGGTGTAGATGCTTCGGCACGCTTTTTGGATGCCTTAGCTGGTAAGAGCGATCCTGAAGAAAAACGAAAAACGATAGGTCGCGTGTTCATTGAGGTTTTTGATGATGAAGCGCATCGTATTAAAGATGTAAAATGGTTAGCGCAAGGCACAATCTATCCTGATGTCATTGAAAGTGTTTCAGCAACAGGAGGACCAAGTGCAACAATTAAAAGTCATCATAATGTTGGAGGATTACCTGATTTTATGAAGCTAAAAGTGGTTGAACCATTAAAGACTTTATTTAAAGATGAGGTGAGACGAGTAGGTGCTTCTATGAATATGGATGCACTGTTACTGGGTCGTCATCCCTTTCCAGGTCCTGGATTGGCAATTCGTATTTTAGGTGATCTAACTCCTGAGAAAGTTCGTATATTACAAGAGGTAGATTTTATTTTTATTAATAATTTAAGATCCTGGAATTTATATGATAAGGTATGGCAGGCAGGTGCTATGTTGTTGCCTGTGAAT
>JAAEZL010000043.1:0-16241 GCA_018222875.1 Algicola sp. | reverse complement strand
TGGGAGATGAGAGAACTTACGAAAAATGTGTCGCTTTAAGAGCTGTTGAAAGTACAGACGGAATGACGGCAGATTGGGTAAATCTTCCGTATGAATTTTTACAAAAAACCTCAAATGAGATAATAAATAAGGTGAAAGGCGTTAATAGAGTAGTCTATGATATTAGCTCAAAACCACCAGCAACTATTGAATGGGAATAAAATTTTGTGACTTATGCGCTGAATTTGTTTCAAAACTATGAACGTTCAGTACATAAATATTTTTTTGAATGAAAAAACTCTTAATCATCATCGTTATTTTGCTTTGCAGCTTTTCTGCAGTGGCACAAGATTACAAAACGCACAAAGTTCAAAAAGGTGAAACCATTGAACAAATCGCTAAGCAATATTTAGTGACACCTTTTGATATCCTTGCTCTCAATCCTGATGCTAAAAAAGAATTGAAACCTAATATGGTTTTGATTATCCCAACATCTCGTGTAAAAAATGAAGATATTCCTGCTGAAACTAAAGAACTTATTGGGTATAACACACACAAGGTAAAACGCAAGGAAACATTGTTTAGCATTTCTCAAAAATATAGTATTGAGATTGATGCTATTAAGAAAGCAAATCCATCACTTTATTCTGAAAATTTAAGAAAAGGTGATAAGATAAAAATTCCACGTTTTAAGACAATTGTCAATAAGGTAACTTTAAATAATACCATCAAAAAATATATAGTTCAACCTAAAGAAGGTAAATGGCGAGTGGCTTATAAATTCGGAATTACCGTTCCGGAATTAGAGGCATTAAATCCTAAGATGAATGATGTGCTTCAACCAGGTGATGAATTGAATGTGCCCAATATCAGTAATAATGAAGAGAAAACCGTTGAAGAAGAATTTAACTATTATACGGTTTTAAAGAGTGAAGGTTTCATGGCTTTAAATCGCAAGTTAGGTTTGACACAAGAGGAATTAGAAGCTTTAAATCCCGAACTTAAAGAGGGTGGATTAAAACTCGGAATGGTTCTAAAAGTGCCAGGAACAATTGAAACAAAAAACATTTTAAAAGACGTTGCAAACACAAATTTATCGGCCAATTTAAATAATCTTAGTCCTAAGCGTATAGCATTAATGTTGCCATTTGGTTTAAATAAAGTAGATGTTGACTCTGTTCAAGAAGCTAAAAAAATGATTCGCACTAACGGTTTGTTGTCTGTGTCTTTAGATTTTCATACTGGTGTTTTAATGGCTTTAGATTCGGCTAAACAATTAGGAATTTCTACCAATTTGAAAGTTATAGATACCAGAAATCAGATCTCAGAGATATCTAAAATTTTAGAAGCGCATGATTTTTCAGAATACGATGCAGTTATTGGTCCGCTGATGCCATTAAACCTGGAGCGTGTTGCTTCAAAATTAAAACGTAACAATGTGCCTGTCGTATCTCCTTTAACAATGCCAGTAAATTTATATGATAATGTGTTTCAAACCATTCCGGCAGATGACTTATTAGTGGAGGCACTAATTAATTATGTTAAAAAGGATTCTTTGCCAAAGCATATGGTTATTATTTCAGATTCAAAACATCAAGTTATAAGTGATCGTCTTAAGGGAGAATTTCCTTTAGCGAAACAAATTCAGTCAAGAAAAAATAAAAAGGGAGAAGAGGCTTACTTTATGTATCAAGCCGATTTAGAAAATGTGTTTAAAACCGGAAGAAATATTGTGTTCTTAGAAACAGATAACGAAGGGTTTGCGTCTAATGTCATAAGCATGATAAATGGGCTTAATATGAATGATCAGGAAATTATTTTAATGACAACCAATAAGAATAAAGCTTTTGATGGTAAAGAAATTTCAAACTACCATTTATCTAATTTGAAATTTCATTATCCTTCGGTAAATAAAACGATTGCTGTAGAATCTAGAAACAGCTTCGTCACAAAATACATGAATACCTATAATGTGAGTCCTAATAAATATGCTGTTCGAGGATTTGATTTAACCTTAGATTTATTGCTGCGTTTGGCTTCTGAAGATGATTTATTTAAAGCCTCCTCAAGTGATATTGAAACAGAATATATTGAAAACAAATTTCGATATTCAAAAAAGATGTTTGGTGGTTATTATAACGAAGCAGTTTACGTTGTAAAATATGATGATTTAACGATCGTGGAAGCAAAGTTATAACATCTTAAAATAAGGTGATATATAACGGAATTTAAATGTCTTTACTCTTAAAAATAGCACTTAGTATTGGCGTTTACTGGCAATATTAATCACCTAGAACCGTTCTCTTTTCTGTATTCTATTATCCTGATTTAATGATAACTAGATTTTTTTTAATCCTTTTCTTATGCTTCAATGGTTTACCAAATGAATCAGAAACCATTCAATGGACTGAAACCAAAAAGTTATCATGGACAGATTTTAAAGGATCAGCAGAAAAAGATTCTGATGCTGCTGCTGTAACAGCTTCCGGAATTACATTTTCATATGCTATAAAAAAATCGGATGATCGTATTACCGATTTTGAATCTCAGGCTGAAGCTCATTTTTATCCTGAAAATTCATGGTTTATTAAAGATAGGTGCAATGATCATATTTTAGCTCACGAACAACTCCATTTTGATATTACCGAATTACACGTGCGTATATTTCGTTATAGATTATCGCAATTAGAAGTATCTCAGCACATAAAGAAACAATTAAATACACTGCACAATGATGTCAATAAAGAGCTGGCTAAGATGCAATTTGAATACGACACGCAAACTGAACACTCAGTAAACAAAGCAGAGCAAGCAAAATGGACTACCTATATAACTGAAAATTTGAAAACGTTTGAAGCTTATAAATCCGAATAAAAAATAACTGTCATTTCAACAGAGCAAAACGACGTGGAATCTCTCAATTATTAGAGTGAGTTGCTTATTTTTACAACATATAAACTACTAATGCTCCAGCCAGACAAACAATTCTTAATCAAACTTGCACATACCAAAATGCCTTATGGTAAATATGAAGGCAGATATCTCATTGACCTGCCAGAATATTATATAGTCTGGTATCATAGCAAAGGTTTTCCAAAAGGGAAACTGGGAGATATGCTAACACAGGTTTACGAACTCAAGGTCAATGGTTTAGAGGATTTGATTAGAAACATTCAAAAACGCTATCCTAACTAAATTAGCTGTTTACATACTATAACAAACGAATACCGATTTTAGGTTTTGTTTTCCCAAGGCATTTTTTCAATCGTTTGTTTTGCATCTAAAAAGTCGCAAATTTTTTCTAATGCCTTTGGTTCTTTAAGGTTTATAACAAGTAACTTATCTGGCCTGTCTTTAAAATATTCAATTACTGCGTTATTGTGATCTATATAATGTTGTATCAAAATCTCTTTATTATAAATATCATTTTCTGGTGTATTGTAAACCATTCTGTTCACGTCCCACATCCAGCCATGATAAATATATTCGGCATTTTGTAAATCTTCTTTTGTAGGAATTTTTCCGTTTCCAAATAATTTAGAATGAAACTTGGTTAGTGACTTGTACCATACTTCAGGAGAATCTCTGACAGTTAATATGAATTTACTTTTCGGAAATTCCTTATCAAGCACTTTATAGGTGTCTGGTAAACTAAAAGGAATGTCCTGAAACGCATTACCTTTCTTTTTTACTTTTTTTATAATCTTACTATAATCATTAGAATACCAGTCATTCACCAGCAATTCAAAATCCTGCTGAGGAGCAACCTTTAGACCAATTTTCCTGAATATTTTTGCCAGACTTGTCGTTCCTGTCTTATTTCTTCCAATACAAAAGACCTTCATTTTTTTTGAATATAAAAACCGTTTCTTAACGTTCTTCAGTGCTTTAATCTTCATGTAATCCTTTTTGATGGTTTATATTTTGTAGAAATTTATAACTTTTATTTTATTTAGACATAAAAAGCAGCATTTGTTAACCCAAATTGATAAAGAATAAACCTAAAACTATACACAGATAACTATTTAAATTTTGTAAATTTGCCTGCGTTTAACAGCGCAACATGACAACTACTAAATACATTTTTGTAACTGGAGGTGTGAGCTCCTCACTTGGAAAAGGCATCATTGCTGCTTCTCTGGCAAAACTGCTCCAGGCTCAAGGTTACAGGACTACCATACAGAAATTAGATCCTTACATCAATGTCGATCCAGGAACATTAAATCCTTACGAGCATGGTGAATGCTATGTAACCGATGATGGTGCAGAAACCGATTTAGACCTTGGTCATTACGAACGTTTTTTAAATGTGCCTACAAGTCAGTCTAATAATGTCACTACAGGTCGTATTTATCAAAGTGTAATTGACAAAGAACGTCGCGGTGAATTTTTAGGGAAAACGGTTCAGGTCATTCCTCATATTACAGATGAAATAAAGCATCGCATTCAAATTCTTGGTCAAACAGGAGATTATGATATTGTTATCACTGAAATCGGTGGAACTGTAGGTGATATTGAATCACTACCTTATGTTGAAGCTGTGCGTCAGTTGAAATGGGATCTGGGAGAAAACAATGCCATTGTAATTCACCTGACTCTCATCCCTTATCTGTCTGCTGCTGGCGAATTGAAAACTAAACCAACACAACATAGTGTTAAAACCTTGATGGAAAGTGGAATCATGGCAGATGTTTTAGTTTGTCGTACAGAACACGAATTACCAGAAGATATTAGAGTGAAACTGGCTAAGTTTTGCAACGTAAGACAAGAAGCTGTCATCCAGTCTATTGATGCTTCAACTATTTATGACGTTCCAAATTTAATGCTAGATGAAGGTCTGGATAAAGTGGTGTTGAAGAAACTGGCTTTAGATAGTTCACAACCAGATTTAACACAATGGAATCAGTTTTTATCACGTCATAAAAATCCAAAAGGAGAAGTTACTATCGGATTAATCGGTAAGTATGTTGAGCTTCAGGATTCATATAAATCTATTTTAGAAGCCTTTATTCACGCTGGTGCCGAAAATGAAGTTAGAGTCAATGTAGAGCCAATCCATTCCGAATATTTAACGAAAGCTAACGCAGCAAATAAATTAAAACATCTCCATGGTGTTTTAGTAGCTCCAGGTTTTGGTGAGCGTGGTATTGAAGGAAAAATTGAAGCCGTCAGATATGTTCGAGAACAAAATGTTCCTTTCTTAGGAATTTGTCTGGGCATGCAGATGGCTGTGATTGAATATGCCAGAAACGTTGTTAATTTAACAGAGGCGAACTCTACAGAAATGGACGAAGATACAGTTAATCCTGTTATTGATTTAATGGAGTCTCAAAAAGCAATTACCGACAAAGGAGGCACCATGCGTCTTGGTGCGTGGGATTGTAATTTGTTAGATGGAAGCATTGCCAGAAATGTCTATCAATCTGAAAACATTAAAGAGCGTCACAGACATCGTTATGAATTTAACAACACCTATAAACAACAAATTGAAGATGCTGGCATGAAAGCTACGGGATTAAATCCGGAAACTGGTCTGGTAGAAATAATTGAAATACCTAATCATAATTGGTTTGTTGGTGTTCAGTATCACCCAGAATATAAGAGTACAGTTGCAAATCCGCATCCACTTTTTGTAGCGTTTGTAAAAGCAGCATTAAATTTCAAAACAGATAAAAATAGTGTCAGTATGGCACAAAACTAATATTGGACAGCTTTTTGTTAATCCAAAGCATCCTCTCCTTTAAAGGAGACTCTAATTAATACAAATGGAAGAAAAAAAATTTGACTTAAACTCCATCATAGGATTCGTACTTATTTTCGGAATCTTGTTATACATGATGTGGCAAAATCAGCCAACACCAGAAGAACTGGCAGAGCAAGAAAAGGCAAAACAAGAACAAATAGAAGCTGAGAAAAAAGCTGCAACGGTTGCTGCAGAAGATACTGTGGTTACTACTGCAGAAGATTATTCTAACATCTCGCCAACCGATTCATTAAAAATTGTAGAATTAAAAAACAAACTGGGTGCTTTTGCTTATGCTACAACCTTACCAACTGCAAAGAATAAGGAGACTTTAGTTGAAACAGATGTTCTGGAATTAAAGTTTAGTACTAAAGGTGGATTTCTTTCAGAAGTGAAATTAAAAGAATTTGTAGATTATGATTCTATTCCAATTCAATTGATTAAAAATGGAAATCAGCATTTCAATATTCAGTTTCCTACAGCAGATAATCGTATTTTAAATACTCAGGATTTACCGTTTCAGCCTTCCGTAACAAAAAATGGAGAAAATACGGTAGTTTCCATGAAGCTAAAGGTGTCTGAGAGTAAATTCTTAGAATACCGATACGAGTTAAAACCGAATGATTATATGATTGATTTTTCAATCGTTTCTGAAGGCTTAAATAACGTGATTAATAGTTCTCAGGAAATCAACTTAGACTGGAGTTTGAAAACGTATCGTCATGACCAAAGTATAACTTACGAAAACCGTTACACACGATTAACTTACATGCATGAAGGTGATAAAATTAGTAAGTTAGCTCAAAATGGTGATGATGAAGAACTGATTGAAGATGTGAGGTGGTTATCATACAGACAACACTTTTTTAGTACGATATTAGTTGCTAATCAACCCTTTAAAAAGGCAACCATAACATCAAAGGATCTGGTTCAGGATGAAGAAATTGATACCGTTTTTACAAAACAATTTGCTTCAAAATTACCTTTAGCGTTTAATGCAGGTGAAGCTGACAATAATTTTCAGTTGTATTTTGGACCAACAGACAGTAAAATTCTCAAGCAATACGATTATGATTTAGAAGAAAGTATTCCATTTGGTTGGGGAATTTTCGGATGGATAAATAAACAACTATTTATTCCGCTTTTTAGCTTTTTAAGTTCTTTCTTACCTTATGGTATTGCAATTATTGTCATGACAGTTTTAATTAAACTGATGATGTCTTTTGTTCAGTACAAGCAGTTTTTATCTCAGGCTAAGATGCGTGTTTTAAAACCAGAATTAGATGCCATAAAAGAAAAACATAAAGACAATAAGATGAAGGCGCAACAGGAAACCATGGCACTTCAGAATAAGGCTGGCGCAAGTCCATTGGCTGGATGCTTACCAGGATTAATACAATTGCCTGTGTTTTATGCTTTATTTATGTTTTTTCCAACAGCATTTGCTTTAAGACAAAAAAGCTTCCTTTGGGCAGATGATTTATCATCTTACGATGTAATTGCCGAGTTACCATTCCACATTCCTTTTTATGGAGATCATGTGAGTTTGTTTCCAATATTAGCAGCTATTGCTATTTTCTTTTACATGAAAATGACTACAGGTCAGCAAATGGCTTCTCAACCTACTCAGGAAGGTATGCCAGATATGGCTAAAATGATGAAGTATATGATTTACTTTTCACCTATTTTGATGTTGGTGTTCTTTAATCAATACGCTTCAGGTTTGAGTTTGTATTATTTTATTTCTAACCTTATTAGTATTGGAATTATGTTAGTCATCAAAAATTATATTTTAGATGAAGATAAAATTCATGCTCAAATTCAGGAGAATAAGAAAAAACCTAAAAAACAGAACAAGTTTCAGAAAAAAATGGCTGAAATGATGGAACAGGCTGAAGCTCAAAAACAAGCACAACAAAATCGTAAGAAATAGGTTTTTTTCGATAGTAGCATAAATAAAAACCTCTGGATTATCACCAGAGGTTTTTTTATTGAATATGCTTAAACGTTAACCAAACAAAAGCGCTTCTAGGTAGTCTAAAAGCGCTTTCAACCAACCATTCAGGTCAAATTAATTTGCTATTAATCAATCTGAAATGAAAATTTTTAATGTTTCTATGGAGTAGGACGAATAACAGTATCTACAACATGTACGACACCGTTTACAGCCTGAATATTTGTTAATTCTGCAATAATTCCAATATCTCTCATTAAACCATCTGTTAGTGTCAATGTGTTTACATCTAAATCTAAAGTTTCACCACTTAAAACTGGAACTGATCCCATTAGCATTGGTAAATCCTCAGCGCGAACGTTTCCGTTTGCAACGTGCATTAATAAAACAGCATCAACTGTAGCAGGATCAATATCGCCTAAAGCTGTATTTCCTGAAGGATCTAATTCTAATAATAAAGCTTCAAAAGCAGCATTGGTAGGAGTAAATACAGTAAAAGGTCCAGCTGATGTATCAGAGACAGTATTAATCCATGGCACTGTTGGTGTTCCAGTATCTGCTAATTGCAATGCAGCTACGAGATTGCTTAATGCATCATTAGTTGTTGCAAAGGTTGCAATCGTTGGTAAATCAATGACGTTATTAACGACGTGCACAACTCCGTTAGTACCAACGATGTCAGTTACAATAACCATTGAAGATCCGTTAATCATTACGCTTCCATCTTCACCAACACTAACATACATACTTAAGTTGTCAGCATCTGCATTCGTAGCATCAGTAGTAAGGTAACCTGTAGATAACGTTTCTGCAAAAGCTGGCCCAGTAGGAAGTACATGATTTAAAAGTATATTAGATAACGTATTTCCATTAGGATTAGTAAATGCTGCGAATGCATCATTTGTTGGTGCAAACACAGTAAATGGACCAGTTCCTTGCAATGTTGTCACTAAACCTTCAGAAGTTAATGCTCCAGTTAAAGATGTAAAATTATCATTATTTAATGCATGATCAACAATGTCTGGTAAACCTAGTACTGCATCGATGACGTGTACTCTTCCGTTAGAAGCAGTAATGTCTGCGAAACTTGCAGAAACAACACTGGCAGTATTATTAAATCTTGGTAATGCTCCACTTGTGTCAAACAAAATACTGATGTTTTCTCCACCAGCACCATTCGCATTGGTTTTTGTGTATCCTTTGCCATCAGCACCTGACAAAGACACTAAATCAGCAGCACTTACATCAGCTGAGATAACATGGTTTAATAAAATTTGTTGTAATACTGCAGGGTCAACCTGACTTAACGGAGTACCATTCAAAAATGCATCAAATGCATCGTTTGTTGGAGCAAGAACTGTAAAAGGACCATTGCCTCTTAACACATCCTCTAAACCTGCGGCTTGAACAGCAGCAACCAAGCTTGATAATTCTGGTGTTGCAATTGCAGTATCAACAATATCTAACTGTTGCGGCTGAATAATTGTGTTGTTATCATCATCGTTACTACATGCTTGAAAAGCAAAAACGAATAATAATAAAGGTAAAATTTTAAATGTTTTTGAAATAATTTTCATTTTTTTGAGTTTTTGTTGTTTAACTTTAATAAAACAAATCAATCTGTTTAACAAAAATACTAAATGATTAAACAAAATATTATGAAACACTTGTTTTTTATGTTTATTTTAACAATGCTTACTTCAATTTCTTATGCACAAGATATTGTAAATCAGTTTGATGAAGAAGGTAAACGCCATGGAGTTTGGAGAAAATATTATGATAAAACAGATCAGTTAAGATATGAAGGAAGATTTGATCATGGCAAAGAAGTAGATACATTTAAATTCTATACCTTAGATCGCAAGAAAAGTGTTTTGAGCGCTATAAAAGTTTTCAATCCTGATAACAATAAGGCTTCAGTTAAGTTTTTATCCTCCAAAGGGAAACTCATTAGCGAAGGTACAATAGATGGCAGATTATATACCGGAAAATGGATTTACTATCATAATAAGTCTGATGGGATTTTGTCCATAGAGTACTACAACGAAAACGGTAATCTTGAAGGAGAAAAAATAGTGTTCTATCCTAATGGTCAGATTGCTGAAAAATCAAATTACAAAGATGGAAAGCTGGAAGGTTCATCTAAATGGTATTCTGAAAAAGGTATTTTGATTAAGGATTTTTTATATGAGAATGATGAACTTCATGGTTTATCAAAATATTATGACGCAGACGGAGTCCTGCTGGCTGAAGGTCAATATCAAAAAGGACGAAAACATGGCATCTGGAATTATTATGAAGATGGTAAACTAAAAGAATCTAAAGATCATACCAGACGTAGTAAGAATCCAAAAAAGCAATAGCTAAACCTTATAAGTCCAATAGTATTTTATAATAGCAACGGCCTTCACGTTGCTATTTTTATTTCTTAATTTTGCAAATTATAACATTGAGATACTGTATTGAGCGTGTCATTGTAGTTAGTTGTTATTTAACTTTATAAACACTAGTGTAAATTAAATGAAAAGAGTAATAGTCGGACTTTCAGGAGGCGTTGATTCTAGCGTTGCTGCTTACCTGTTAAAAGAACAGGGTTATGAAGTGATTGGTCTGTTTATGAAAAACTGGCATGACGATTCAGTGACAATTTCTGATGAATGTCCATGGCTTGATGATAGTAATGACGCTATGTTAGTTGCCGATAAGTTAGGTATCCCTTTTCAAACGGTAGATTTGAGTGAGCAATATAAAGAGCGCATTGTAGACTACATGTTTGATGAATATCAAAAAGGAAGAACTCCAAATCCAGATGTACTTTGTAATCGTGAAATCAAGTTTGATGTGTTCATGAAAATAGCACTTGATCTTGGAGCAGATTACGTCGCAACAGGTCATTACTGTAGAAAA
This sequence comes from Algicola sp., assembly GCA_018222875.1. Taxonomy (GTDB): domain Bacteria; phylum Bacteroidota; class Bacteroidia; order Flavobacteriales; family Flavobacteriaceae; genus Psychroserpens. The sequence goes on along the minus strand of JAAEZL010000043.1, from coordinate 5,658 downwards.
GGTGTTATTGAGAAAGATGGTAATACTATCTATCAATTGCTTGCAGGTGTTGATACTAACAAAGACCAATCGTATTTTTTATGTCAATTATCTCAAAAGCAATTAGAAAAAGCATTATTCCCTATTGGCGAGTTAACAAAACCAGAAGTTCGTAACATCGCAACAAAACTTGATTTGGTAACAGCTGAGAAAAAAGATTCTCAAGGATTATGTTTTATTGGTAAAGTACGCTTACCTGAATTTCTTCAGCAAAAACTTAAACCTAAAGAAGGGGTTATCGTTGAAGTTTCAAATGAATTGGAATCCTATCATCTTGACGTTCCCGAATTTGATTCAAAAGAAAAAGAATTAGAGTTTTTATCGAAAAGACATAACTATCAGCTGGCAGATGGTGTTGTAGTTGGAAAACATCAAGGTGCACATTACTTCACAAAAGGACAACGAAAAGGGCTTGCGGTTGGAGGAACTGTTGAACCATTATTTGTTATTGAAACTGATGTAGAGCAAAATGTGATTTATACTGGACAAGGGAAACATCATCCAGGTTTACTCAAAACAACTTTATTTATAACTAATGACGAATTGCATTGGGTTCGTGAAGATTTGGCATTGGCTAATGGAGAATCTATGCATGTAAAGGCGAGAATTCGTTATCGTCAAACACTGGAAAACGCAATAATTTACAAGGTAGAATCAGGTCTTTTTGTCGAGTTTGAAAATCAACAATCAGCTATAACTGAAGGTCAGTTTGTAGCTTGGTATTTAAATGAAGAATTAGTAGGTTCGGGAGTAATTTCTTAAATTGCAGTAAAAAGTTACCCAAATAATTGCAAGATGAAGAAATTATTATTTTTAAGTATTGTGCTTTTGCAGTGCATATCTTTTGCACAAGAAGAACATGCTTGGGTATATCTTTCAGATAAAGAAAATGTAGCGTCTTCAATCGCTAACCCAATCTCGATTTTAACTCAAAACGCCATTGATAGAAAGGCAGCTTTCAATATTCCAATTGATGAGAGAGATGTTCCTGTAAACGAAAATTATATCACTCAACTCAAAAATCAAAATGGCATTACCGTTATGGCCAAATCAAAATGGTTCAATGCTGTTTATGTTGTTGGATTAGAAGTTGACATCAATGCACTTACCACATTAGACTTTGTTGAATCTATTGATTTTGCAGATCAAAGCCTTAATGCTGATTCCAGAGTCGCTTTGCAAAATAACAAGTTTGAAGTAGAGGAAACCTTTGTGAATTTTGTCTATGGAAATGCTCAAAATCAGATTGAAATGATTGGTGTAGATCATTTACATCTTTCAGACTACACTGGAGAAGGCATCATTATAGCCGTCTTAGATTCTGGATTTCCGAACGTAAATACTATGGATGCATTTCAACGTTTACGAGATAATGGTGATTTGTTAGGAGGTTACGATTTTGTTGATAGAAATGAGGATGTTTTTGAGTTTGCTGGAAATGAACATGGAACAAGAGTTTTAAGTGACATGGCTGGTTTTATTGAAGATGAATTCGTTGGAACAGCACCAGATGCCTCTTATTATTTGTTTAGAACAGAAGATACATTTAACGAAATGCCTTTTGAAGAAAGTTATTGGGTTGAAGCTGCCGAACGTGCAGATAGTCTTGGTGTACATATTATAAATTCATCGTTAGGTTATCGCGTTTTTGACAACCCAAATTACAGTTATACACCTAACGATATGAACGGGAATACCGCTTTTGTTGCTAAAGGTGCTAATATCGCAAATGAAAAAGGAATTCTTGTAGTGAACTCAGCAGGTAATTCAGGAGCGAGTTCGTGGCAAACGGTTGGAGCACCAGCAGATGCTTCAGGTGTGTTTAGTATTGGAGCTGTAGATTCTGAAGGCAATTATGCATCATTTAGTTCACAAGGTACGGCAATTCAACCTACACAAAAGCCAGATGTAGTTGCTCAGGGAGAAGCGGCAGCTGTTGTAAATTCAAATAATGTGATTATCAATAATAACGGAACATCGTTTAGTTCACCAATTATGGCAGGTGCAATTGCTTCCTTATGGCAAGCTTTACCAGATGCAACAAACGAAGAGATAAAACAATATGTTAGAATGTCGGCTTCACAATTTAATACACCAGATTTCTTTCTGGGCTACGGAATTCCCAATCTGGAAATGGCTCTTGAAATTGGGTTGTCGCTTTCCGAAGAAGAATTTGTTCAATTTAAAGTGTTTCCAAATCCGGCAACACATATCATCAACATTCAAATCCCAACGCAGACTGAAGCTACGAACCTGAGAATATACAATGTTTTGGGGAAATTAGTTTTAGAAAAAGAACTCACAAATTCTGAAACGAAGTTAGATATATCTTCAATGGCTTCCGGACTTTATATGATGTCTTTTAATTCTGAAAAAGGGTCTAAAACATTCAAACTTATAAAATCTTAATGGCGAATAGAATTACTGAACTTTTCGATATTAAATATCCTATCATTCAGGCAGGTATGATATGGACTAGCGGTTGGAAACTAGCCTCAGCTGCCAGTAATGCTGGAGCTCTTGGTTTAATTGGTGCTGGCTCAATGTATCCGGATGTGTTGCGAGAGCACATTCAAAAATGTAAAAAAGCGACTGACAAACCTTTTGGTGTTAATGTGCCAATGTTATATCCAAATATTGAAGAGATTATGGATATCATTGTTGAAGAAGGTGTAAACATTGTATTCACTTCGGCTGGAAATCCTAAAACGTGGACGCCATGGTTAAAAGAAAGAGGCATCACAGTTGTTCATGTGGTGAGCAGTGTAAAGTTTGCTCTAAAAGCTCAAGAAGCTGGAGTAGATGCTGTTGTTGCTGAAGGTTTTGAGGCTGGAGGACATAATGGACGCGAAGAAACTACAACACTCACTTTAATACCAATGGTGAGAGAGCAATTGAATATTCCATTGATTGCTGCAGGAGGAATTGCAACAGGACAGGCCATGTTAGCTGTAATGATATTGGGTGCAGATGCGGTTCAGGTTGGAAGCCGATTTGTTGCCAGTGAAGAAGCGTCTTCCCATCAGGCATTCAAAAAAGTTGTGGTAGATGCAAAAGAAGGAGACACACAGTTAACATTAAAAGAATTAGCTCCTGTGCGACTTATAAAAAACAAATTTTTTAATGAGTTACAGGAACTGTACAGAAAAGGAACTTCTGTTGAAGAATTAAAAATGCATCTTGGCAGAGCAAGAGCAAAACGAGGCATGTTTGAAGGTGATCTTGATGATGGCGAATTAGAAATCGGACAGATTGCTGGATTAATTCATGATATCAAACCTGCTGCTCAAATAGTTAATGATATGATTGCTGAATTTGAAAAAGCTCAGAAAACTGCTCATCAACCATTCTTTTAAAAAAGATATTATATTTGATAAAACTAATTGACTAACTTTTCCTCAATTTCATGAGTTCAGAGCTTAATGTTTTAATTCCGGATGGTAACAGTACTTGGGCTTTGTCTGTTATGAATTGTTTGTCGCAAAATTCAGAGTATAAGCTTTTTGTATTATCTAACAAGAAACGAACAGGTACAAAGTATTCAAAACATACAGCTTATTACAAATATTACAAGAGTACATCAGAAGGCCATTGGTTAGAGATTGTTTCAAAAGAGGTTATTGCAAATCATATTTCAGTAATAATTCCTATTGCAGAAGATGAAATCAGATTTTTTATCAATAATTTACATCGTTTACCTTCTACAGTAAAAGTCATTCCACTACCAAAAATTAATGATTTTGAAACAGCTATAGATAAACACAAGTTAAGTGTTTTTTTAAATCAGCATAATTTACCACATCCTAAGTCTCAATATTTTGATAGCTTAGAATCATACGTTAACAATGAATTTACTTTAAATGTTCCTGTTTTAGTTAAGCCATTACATGAAAAAGGAGGTGACGGAATCATAAAATTCAACATGAAAGCGAAACTCGATAAGTATTTAGAAAAGCATTCAGAGATAAAAGATTTTTTCATCCAAGAGTATATTCAAGGGTATGATATTGATTGCAGTGTGCTTTGTAAAGATGGAAATGTACTAACGCATACCGTTCAAAAAGGGAATTTACTTGGGCATAATGCTTATGCACCACAATTAGGTTTTGAGTTTTTGAAAAACGAAGCCGTATTATCTGTTGTCAAACAATTAATGCAACAATTAAACTGGTCTGGTGTTGCTCATATTGACTTGCGATACGATACAAATACCAATGATTATAAAATTATTGAAATTAATTCGCGTTTCTGGGGAAGTGTGGAAGGTTCAAAATTTGCCGGAATCAACTTTCCGGATTTAGCAATTCAACTGGCTTTGAATGAAAGTATTGAAACGAAACAGTTTGATGAGATTCACTACATGCGTTTAAAAGGTGTACTAAAATCTATTATACGAAAACCATCTTTCATATTAAAAAAAGACTACCTTTTAAATAATTCAGAAGCGAAATCTTTTCTTAGAGATCCAATGCCAACATGTTTTAAATTTATAGAATGGCTGGCAAGGCAATTTAATTTTATTCTTTTGTTTTTAGGTCAGGAATTGACATTTTATACAATCTGCTAGAACCATTTTCATAACTGTTGAATACTTGTTTTAATTCCTCAATAGTTAATCTCGAATTAGAATTTAACGATGACCTATTACGTTTGCTTGTAAAGTATATGGTTTCAGAAGTCGTATCAACAAACGGACAATAATCCATTTTATCTGAATTTATGGTTGGTCCCATATTTTCAGCTTCAGTCCATTCATTATTTTCATTTTTATAACTGATGTATAAATCACCACTGCCATAACCATCTTTTCTATTATAACACGTGTAAATTAAATAAGATTCATCAGGCGATATAAAGGCATTAAATTCATAACCTTCAGAATTGATAGTGTTTCCTAAGGGTTTGGGAGTTGTGTAAGCACCATCTTTAAATTCGCTAACATATATGTCATCTTTTCTGTTTAATGACGGATTATCAAGTGTAAAATACAAGTTTTTTGAATTTGTAATTACTGGATAAAACTCATTCATTTCAGTATTTACAGGAGCTCCTAAATTTTGAGGCTCAGACCATTTTTCAGAAATACTGGCTCTCGTTACGAACCAAATATCAAAATCTTTAGCTTCTGTTGAAGACCTATCCAAAGGTCTGTTTGAAACAAAGTATAGGGTAAGTCCGTCTTCTGAAAAGAAAGGTTCAATATCAAAATACTGTCCTGAAAAAGAAAGAATTTGCGGAGTTGACCAGCTGGTTTTATCTTTAGTCATATAGACCAACGCTGAAATATCTCCCATAACACTCTGTGCAGAAAAAACAGCTTCATTTTTAGTTGAGGTTAATGCAATATCTCTAACATTTGGAAATTGTATCACAACATCTTCTAAAAAGGGAACAGGTTTAATCTCTTGAGATTGAATATTTACAATCGTAATAAAGTAAATGCAAATGATCGTAATGTATTTCATGGTGAGTATTTAGAGCATAATTTACAAAACCTTGTAAATCATAGTTTAAAAATTGTGTTAAATAACATCTGGCTATAAACAACAAAAAGAGGAATAAATCCTCTTTTTGTCTGAAACGTTTTTTAACAACAAAATTTTTAAATCCCTCTAAAAT
>JAAEZL010000247.1:450-2607 GCA_018222875.1 Algicola sp. | reverse complement strand
ACGTAATTGTGTATGGTTTGTTGCGGAATTTCAGCCGAAGCGCTTTGCGCTTGGATGAGCCAGCTCGTCTGGCGAAAATTCCGTTGGAAAAAAAGCGCAAGGCAGACCTGGACGTTTCTTTCCGAAAGACAAGATAGTGAATTGTAGGAGAAGTTTCTTTTTTAGCTAGCTCGAGCTATAAACTATACACGTTGTTGGCAGCAGTTTAATATTGAATTTATTATCACATTTTTATATTTTTTAGACTCCAAAACTTGGGTAGATCTTTATTGTCACCATTAGTATCTTTTACCAACCCGTAATAATTTTCCGCAATGTGCATTTTTGATATTTTTAAGTTTTCATTTTTACTTACAGAAATATCTCTAACAATTTTAATATCATCAAATAGTGTTCTACAACCAAATATAATTTCCTTTAATTCTCCTGGATAATCGTGCAGTTTATTTTTTAGTAAAAATACTTCTCGATATTCTTGTTCATAAGCCCAATCTATTGATTTTGTTGTCACAACAGGAATGATATCTTTGATATTAGTTCCATTAAGTCCCACAAACGGGAATTTTTTACTGTAAGATACTTTATGTAAATCAGGAACTTTATCATCGGGAATATCAAAAACTAGACACATTCCTTTATGATTATCAGCATAATGTGCCCACAAAAGATTATTCGTGTAATCAGAACTATAACAAACGACACCAAACTGACTTATTTGTTCTTGAATAGCTTGTATTCTTAAGATATGTTCTTCTTCTAATCGTTCCAATTTACCATTTGTTAAAGGAAGAAATTTTTCTATTAGACTAAATTCAAATGGATCATTAAATTCATAAGGATCAGCTATCCAATTTTTTTGGTTACTCAAGTTTTGCAGAGTTAGTTTGTTAATTGACTGATATCGATATAATTTCATGTAGTAAAAATTGCTGCCAACGTATTTGTGTATGGCTAGTTGCGTTGGCGAGAATTAAGTTAATAAAAGAAACCGAACCAGTAGGAAAATCCGTAGGATTTTCCGAGTACACACAGACCAAGCAATTAGTTATACACGTTGTTGTGCTTTCGTTATTTATAATTTAATCATATTGAGTTTCCTTAAGAATTTTATCATTTAATTTGTCTAATTCTATAAACAGATTTTTGTTATCTACCATCCAGTATAAAAAATTGTCGGTAAGATTTTCGAATTCAATTTCTTTAAAAATTTGAAATTTATCCACCTTCAGGTTTGATTTTTCTTTCCAATTTAATGGACCATAGGCATCGATGTCTTTATAGGAATATTTTTTTGATAAGTAGGGAGAAATCTCGTTATCAGATATTGCAGTAAATCTTGTTGTTCTATCTGTCAACGCCTTCATCGTTCGTCCCCAATTATATATTAAATTAACTAGTTCCTTATTTTGGAGTAAATCCAAACGACCTGATTGTATGAGACCAGAAATGGTGTTTTCCGAGGGTCTGAATATAGGAGGGTCAAAGGCATAAAAAAGTAAACTGTCGACATTTTGCTTTCTAAGATAATCTTCGTCTTTGCCCATAATATTCATTAATTGTTTAAGGGCTGCCTCACATAATTTAGCTTCCTCAATTCTTCTTTTTAAAATCGTTTTGTTTTGCAAATATTCGGTATGAATGTTCTTTACAATGGTTTGTTCTTCAAGCTTCTGGATTCGTTCTTGGTTCCAATTATTGATTTGAAGCGCAATCAAAATTCCAATAACCACAAGAACTATCTCTCCGATAGCGTATTTAAAGTACTTTCCAGTTTTTCCTTCTAAAAGTAAATTTTGTCTAATTTTTCTAAAGAACTTTATCATTAGTTAATTTGTGCTTTAGTTATTATAATTTTCTATCGCTGTTAATAATTCATTTCCAAAGGTTACTTGTTCCTCATAAAAACCTGTGAGTTCTGCTGTGAACAAAAAACCTCTATATAAAATTGATAATACTATATCATTTCCTTTGTGTTCGGTTAACATATCTGTATAATTGCCTAACGCTTCTCGCATTTCCTGATTTGGTCTTTTTTCAAGTTCTAACCAACTTGAAAAGAAACCACTTTTATGTAATTCCAAGTCCAAATCATTAGCCCATACTTGTAAACTTGTTTCTTCAAATATTACTTGGTCAACTGAATTATAATAATTATAC